>JAQBUE010000032.1 GCA_027624045.1 Acidobacteriota bacterium | reverse complement strand
CGGAGTGCGAACCGAAGACTAGGTCGACCCTCGTGCCGGTCCACTTGGAGTCACCGGTCCTGCGATTGCGTCCCTCGAACACGTCCTCGGATGTGGAGGACGGCTGCCACTCGGTAGTCACGTCGAGCAGGTTCACAAAGAAATCATTGGTCAACGTCCCAGACCGTGTGGTGAATACGCCAAGTTCGGACTGCCCGACGTTCGCATTCAGGACGCGCATGCCGCCAACGAGCACCGTCATCTCGGGAGCAGTGAGCGTCAGCATGTTTGCCCGTTCCACCAGCAGCTCCTCCGCTGGCTTTCGGTGTCCGGCTGAGAGGTAGTTGCGGAACCCGTCTGCGGTGGGTTCGAGCACGGCAAACGACTCCACGTCGGTCCACTCCTGCGACGCGTCCGTGCGCCCCGGCGTAAAGGGGACCTGCACGTCGTGCCCGGCGTTCTTCGTAGCCTGCTCGACTCCTGCGCCCCCGGCGAGGACGATCAGGTCAGCGAGGGAGACCCTCTTCCCGCCGGCCTGCGAGCTGTTGAACTCCGTCCGGATTCGCTCCAGCGTCTGCAGCGCCTTCCCCAGCTCGGCCGGGTTGTTCACTTCCCAATCTTTCTGCGGCGCGAGGCGGATGCGCGCCCCGTTCGCCCCACCGCGTTTGTCGGTGCCGCGGAACGATGCCGCCGCCGCCCAAGCGGTCGAGACCAGTTGGGAAACGGACAATCCCGACGCGAGGACCTTGGCCTTGAGGCTGGCGATGTCCTGCTCCCCGACCAACTCATGATCGACGTCGGGGACGGGGTCTTGCCACAACTGCGGCTCTGCCTGATCCAACGAGCCGAGATACCGACTGCGGGGCCCCATGTCGCGGTGCGTCAGCTTGTACCACGCCCTGGCAAAGGCGTCTGCAAGCTCCTCCGGGTTCTCGAAGAAGCGCTTCGCAATCGGCGCATAGACCGGGCCCATCCTCAGAGAGAGGTCCGTCGTGAGCATCATGGGGGCGTGCCTCTTCGACGAATCGTGCGCATCCGGCACGGTTGCCACTGCAGATGCATCCTTGGGGGCCCACTGCGCCTTACCGGCAGGACTCTTCGTCAGCTCCCACTCGTAGCCGTGCAGGTTCTCGAGGAAGTTGTTGTCCCACTTCACCGGGTTGGTGGTCCAGGCCCCCTCCAAGCCGCTGGTGATCGTATCGCCGCCTTTGCCGCTGCCAAAGCTGTTCTTCCAGCCGAGGCCTTGCTCCTCCAGGGCGGCGCCCTCTGGCTCGGGAGCGAGGTGGTTATCCGGGGCAGCACCGTGTGCCTTGCCGAACGTGTGTCCGCCGGCAATGAGCGCAACCGTCTCCTCGTCATTCATCGCCATGCGGCTGAACGTTTCGCGAATGTGCTTTTCTGCAGCGAGTGGGTCCGGATTACCGTTCGGCCCCTCCGGATTCACGTAAATCAGGCCCATGTGGTCGGCACCGACGTCTCCCTGGAGTTCCCCGTCGCCGCTGTGGCGCTCGTCTGCAAGCCATGTGCCTTCGGATCCCCAATCGGTCTCGTCGGCCTCCCAGACATCCTCGCGCCCCCCACCGAAACCGAAGGTCTTGAATCCCATCGAGTCCAGGGCACAGTTGCCGGCGAAGATTATCAAGTCGGCCCACGAGATCTTCCGGCCGTACTTCTGCTTGACCGGCCAGAGCAACCTGCGCGCCTTGTCGAGGCTCACGTTGTCGGGCCAGCTGTTGAGGGGCGCGAAGCGGAGTGTGCCCGCGCCCGCGCCGCCGCGACCATCGGCGATGCGGTACGTGCCTGCGCTATGCCACGCCATCCGGATGAAGAGCGGCCCGTAGTGGCCGTAGTCGGCCGGCCACCAGTCCTGCGACGTCGTCATCAACTCGCCGATGTCCTTTTTCAGCGAATCCAGGTCGAGGCTCTTGAACTCTTCGGCGTAGTTGAAATCGTCGCCCATCGGATTGGACAGGGGCGAATTCTGTTGCAGAATCTTCAGGTTCAACTGATCCGGCCACCAGTCCGCGTTCGACCAGGCTCCCGCTGCCGTGTGTCTGCCAGAGGCACCCATCACTGGGCACTTGCTTTCGTTTCCCGTGTTCGAACTGGCCATGCTTGCTCCTCTCAGGGGTTGTTTCTACTCGAAAAATCACTTTACAACAACGCAGCCCGCGGTGATCGATTCGTCGCTAGACACAACTCCATCGTGGAAGCAATTGAGTGCGCTGGTCAAACTGATGCCCTACCGCAAGGCGGGGGCGGCATGTGACGCCGTGCGGTGGATTCGGCCGACTCGAGAGCGTTACGGTTTGAGGACGAACTCGACGATGCCGAAGCGTTCCGGATCGTGGAAACCGTTTTGGACGCGCGTCGGCGACCACGCGAGCCACTGGGCTCCGATGCCGAGCTTATCGATCTCGGCCTGGATGGCTTTCTTCTCATCTTGGGGAGCATCTTTGAGCTTTCCCTGAAGGGCGCTGATCTCGCGCCCGACGGACGCTCCACCGGGACGCTCGATGCGGTACAGTCCGAGTCTCCATTTGTGGCCGACATCGGGTTTGCGCTCGACGCCGGCGCCGGCCAGCGACGACCACGGGATGGCGATTTCGGTGATCCAGCCATAGGGGTGCTTAGTCACGGCGGTCCGAAGGCCTTCGATGTCCCACTGGATGGCCTTACTCAAACCGGAGCCCGGGGCGGCGATGAGAAGATCGACAAGCACGTTGTGCGGGCTGACTTCGAGTTCCGGGTAATGCTTTCCGTCACCGTCGGGATCGAGGAAAACTTCGACAACCTCCTGCTCCCAGATGTGACTGTCGCGCTTGTACATCGTCCCCCACGGAAGGTTGTCGGTTGCGCTAAAGGCGACGTAGAGGTTCTGGTCGTCCCAGGCGACGGTGGCTTCGGTCGGCGCGGCGTCGGCTTGGTCGGCTTTGCGGATGTTCGTGAACGGGCCGACGCGCGGCAGGGCCGCCCAGGTGAATTCGGTGAGCTTGCCGTCAATGACGATCGGATCCAGAGTGCGCCCGGCGCGGTAGCTGGGCGGCTGATGCTGGGCGAGCAGGGGAACAGCAAGGAGGACGGTGGTGAGGAGGTAGCGCATAAGAACTCTCTTCAAGGGAATCTGAAACAACTATACAACCTGTCGCTGCCGGATCTGTATCATCCGGGTGAGAGCACGGTAGCAATGGCGAGCATTTCGGCGGCGTCGACGGGCACCCAGCACTGGCGTCCGTCGGGAAGTTCGATGTAGCGCCAATCGTCTCGCGCTTGCAGTTGAACGAACTCCGTCCCGGCGTGCAGCGGGTCGGTGAAAGCCGGTTCGTAAGAGAGGCCGTCCCCTTTACGTGCGATGACTTGGGGCGCAACGAGCACACCGGCTTGTTGGGATGCCTGCGCTGTGAACTCCACAGCGAGCGATCCGAAGAACAGTGTCGCCAGGCAGCCGAGCAGGGCTAGTGACCAAGTAGGCGCCCAAGCGGGGCGGAAGAACCGCAGGCTTGCCAGTCCCCAAAACACGAGCGAGAGGAAACCGAACAGGATCGAGCGAAAGCGCGGAGTGAAGTCGTAGTGCCAAAACAGTAACATTCGTATCACTTGCGCGCTCTGGCCTTCCTCGAATGTATCCTGCCGCGACTCCCGCGCTGAGCGCAGGTTTTGGCTGAGGTTGGGATCGCCGGGGATGTACTGTTCGGCGCGGCGGTAGTTGAGAATGGCACGCCCGATGTCGTTGATGCGGAAATAGGCGTTTCCGATGTTGTAGAAGAGCATGCCGTTGCGGACGCCGCCCTCCGAGACGATACGTTCGAATCGCAACACGGCGCGGTGGTAGAGGTCTTGTGATTCAGCGGGATTGAGGTTAGCGGATTCGTTGGCCTGCCGGAAAAGCTGGCTGGCTTCGGTGAAGAGTTCACGGGTCTGTTGGTCGCTGAGTTGAGCGGAAAGTATTCCGGCTGAAAACAGTATGCCCGCGAGCAGCGTGCGAGTGGCTGAGAAAAGCAGGCGTCGCGTCATGACAATTGCTCCTCCAGCTTCTCGGCGACCTCAAGCATACGCCTCGATGTGCCGGCCAAGTCTTGACCGGCGAGCACGCCACCGGCGTAGCGGCCTGCCTCGCAGCGCTCGAAGACAGCCTTCAGATCGTCGAGAACTTCCTGGCTGACGTCGCGGTTTTCGAATTCCTGGTGGACATCGGTGTACGTAAGCGCCCCGGGGGGCAGGGCGAGGCGGTGGCCGAGATAGCGGCGCAGGGCATCGAGCAGAGCGGCATCCTGCTGATCGCCCGTGGATGCGGTTTTGAGAAGTTCGTCGAGCGTATTCTCAAGGTCGCGGTGGGCGCGCTGGGCTTTGCGAACGGCTGGATCGGCTTGCCGGCGCTGCGTGAACATGAAGGCCAGCAGACCGAAGTACGTGAGCGGCGGCAGGAAGATGAAAGCGGTCCAGAGCGGTGAGCGGAGCCAGGCTGCGATGCCCTGCGCTTGGTTTTGAAGAGCATCGAACCCCTCATAGTTGGCGCCGATGCCGCCCTCGTTGGTTTCGATCCCGGTCTGGATGACGGCGCTTGATTCAACACCTTCGGCGTCGCGGGCGGTGATGATTCTTGCGCCCTTGACAGTGATCGGAATGGGATCGGTTTTTGCGGTTTCGTAAGTGCCGCTGTCGGGGTTGAAGTAGCTGAGTTCGATAGGCGGAATCTGGGTCAAGCCGGGATGGGTTGCGCGAATGGTTTGGGTGAAGACTTTGGCGCGGCCCTGCACGGCTCCGGGCGCACGGTCTTGGGGGATGCGGAAATCACGGGCGAGGGATGTTTGCTCTTGCAACGGCGGCAGTTCGACGTTCGCCAGGTAACTGGGTCCTGAGATCCGCATGCTGAGGGTAATGGGGTCGCCAACGTTCATATCCGTCGGCACTGCTTCGGCCTTGATGGAGTAGCGTCCGATAAGTCCGCTGAACTGGGCGGGACGGCCGGCGGCAGGAAGGTTATTGACTTTGAGTGAGACGGCGTTCGCGGGCGCGATGATCGTCTCGCTACCGGCTGTGACCATGCCCATGGGGTCGGAAAAGAACTCGTCAAGCAGGCTGCGGCGGCGGGCGCGAAGGCCGGTCGCCTGGCAGCTCACGGTTGCCTGTGGAAGGGCGATGCTCCCGGCCTGCTTCGGGATCAGGATCTTCTGGAACCGCACGGTTGTGTACGTGCGGCCGTTCAGGTCGCCGGTGTCCTTCTTCGCGATGGCCCGCTGATCGCCAAGCGCAATGCGCAGGTAGTCTTTACTCTGAGCCGGAACAGCCGGATCGAACGCGATGACATCGAAGCGGCCGTCGTCGAGGATGGGAAGGTTGAAGGCGAAATCCCGCACGTTTCCACCGATGTACCACGTGACGGTCATCGTGACAGGCTGGCCGACGTAGGCTTCACTGTCGGAAAGACTGACGCGCAGCTTGAAGTCTTCGTTCTCGCTCGGTTCCTGGACGCGGATTGTAACGGGCCGTGTCCGGACCGTCTTGCCCTCGGCCGTTACGGTGATCGCCGGGATTGTCAGTGCGCCGGGCTGCTGAGCCGTGAGCCGATAGTTGAAGACGTACCCTTTGCTGACAGTCCGGTTCATGCGTCCGTTGACGATGGTGACCGATTGGCTGCTGTTCTGCTGTCCGCCGAGCTGTTGGGCGTTGAATCCGGTTAGACCGCCGAGCGTGGGTTCGTCGGGCGTGTCGGCTCCCTTGACCTGAATTTGGAAGACGAAGGGCTCGCCGACATAGACCTGAAGTTTCTCGACAGCGGCTTCGGCGGTGAATGTTTGGGCCTGTGCGTAGGCGGGCAGCAGCGCCAGCAGCATGACGGCGAGCCAGCGGGATGTTGCGCCATGCAGGCTTGGACGGACGCAGTACATGAGCTACCAGTCCTTCTCGGCGGGGCGGATGCGGGCCATATCGCGGCTGGCGCGGTGCTGGCGATTGGCGCGCTCCTGGCGGAGAATGTCGTCGGCATTCTTGAGGGCTTCGTCTTTTTTCTGTTGCTCCTCGGGTGATGGTTTCTGTTGGGCAGCTTGCTGTTGTTGCTGGTCAGCCTGTTTCTTGTCTTCCTGTTCGCCGTTGAGAGCGTTGAGAGCTTTCTCGAGCTCATCCTTGGCTTCCTGCTGTGATGCTTGTGCGTCGTCGGGTTGCTGATCGCGGAGTTGTTGCTCGGCTTGCTGCTGTTTTGACGCAGCGTTGTTGATGTGCTGTTTGGCCTGTTGGGAGCTTTGCTGTTGGCCGTCTTGCTGTGATTGCGAATCCATCTGGTCGGACAGTTGCTGCGTTTGCTCGCCGAGTTTTTGCTGCTGGTCGGCTTGCTGCTGTGATTGCTGCTGGACCTGCTGCGAATTTCCTTGAGACTGCTGTTGCTGCGAGAGGCTCTTGCTCTGGTCGGCGGCCTGCTGTTGCTGCTGGATGAGGTCCTTGAGCTGTTCCCCGGGGTCTTGTTGCTCTGACTTGTCGTCTTGCTTCTGCTCGCCGCCTTGCTGCGGCTGGTTTTGCATCTGCTCCCGCAGCGCCTTCATGGCCCGGCGGGCGACTTCGACGTTGTGGCGGGCGTCATTGAGTGCAGGGTCGAGCTTGAGTGCGTCCTGGTAGTAGCGGACGCCTTGTTCGATACCGGCCAGCGCTTGTTTGGGGTCGTCTTTGGCGTGTTCGACGCCGCCCCGAAAAGAGGCATTCCCCTGATTGAACTTGCTGAGGGCCTCGATGCGGGGATCGTCGCCTCGTAGCGCGGCTTGCTCGTAAGCGTCCAATGCTTTTTCGAACTCGCCTTGCTGGTAGAGGGCATCGCCCTTGTTGAACCAGATTCGGGGGGAGTCGGGATCGAGTTCAGCGGCTTTTTCGTAGGCGTCGAGGGCTTCCTCGTAGTTCTTACTTTCGTAAGCTTGGTTGCCCTGCTGGACCAAGCTACGGGCGGACTGCGCGTTGGCGAGGGAGATCAAGAGTACGCTGAGCAGCAGGAACGCGACGGTCGGCGATTGGAGAGTTCGGAACATAAGGCTGTTACGTTTTGCTCTCTTTCCGGGGGCGGCGCTCTCTGACAGCCATTTCGACGCATAGCAGCAGGAAGGCCAGGGCGAGCGGAATCTGAAATTTCTCTTCGTAGCGCTCAATTGTCGCCGAGCCGAGGTCGGTCTTCTCCGCGCCTGCAACGAGTTTGACGTAGACGTCACCGAAATCGATGGCGCCGGTCGCGACATTCAGATAGCGGCCGCCGGGGGTCGCATTGACCATTTGACGCAGCGTGGCGGCATCCAGTTTGGTCCAGACTTCCTGTCCGTTGTATTTGACGTAAGTGCGGCTACCGTTGCTGTCGGTGATCGGGATGCGGCGGCCTTCGTCCTCATCGCCCAGACCGATGGCAATGAGACGGACGCCACGCTCGCCGAGTTCCTTGGCTGCCTCGACAGGGAAACTTTCGTGGTCTTCGCCGTCGGTGATGAGGATGAGATCTTTGTATTCCTTGTCCTGATTGTCGTAGACCTCCGCCATGACCTTGCGGAGCGCATCGCCGATCAGCGTGCCGCCGCGCGTGACACTGTTGGGCGAGATGTCCTCGAGGGCCATGCGGAAGAAACCGTAGTCGAGCGTAAGCGGGCACTTGACGACGGCGGTTCCGGCGAAAGCGACGAGCGCCACGCGGTCGCCCTGAAGGCGCTCGATACCGTCGAGGATGGCGAGTTTGGCGCGTTCGAGGCGATTGGGAACGAGGTCTTCGGCCAGCATGCTCTTCGAGACGTCGAGCACGAAGACGACATCGCGTCCCTGGCGGTGAACTTCAGTCTGGACGAGGTTCCAGGCGGGCCGGGCCAGCGCCAGCGTAGCGAGTGCGAACGCGGCCAGCAGTAGGACGGCTTTCCAGCGGCGGCGGGCGAGGCTGACAGCCGGGCTGATGTGGGCCAGCAGCTTGGCGTCGGCGAAGCGCGCCAGAGCCCGCCGTCTTTGCCGCGAAGCATAGAAATAGACGCCCACCAGCAGAGGGATGACCCACAGCAGATAGAGCATGTCGATCGCCAGGAGGTGCGTTTCCCTCATGGCTGCCTCCGGAAAACAGTGCCGCTTAGCAGCACCTCGAAGACGAGCAGGGCAAGCGCCGCGAGCGCGAAGGGCGCAAAGAACTCGCGGTAGTCGACGAAGCGCGTGGACTCGATTTCACTCTTCTCGAGTTGGTCGATTTCTTCATAGACGGAACGCAGCGAGGCGGCGTCATCGGCGACTCGGTAGATGCCACCGGTGGTTTCCGACAAGGTCTTGAGGGCGCCTTCGTCAACGCCGCGCCCCATGCGGAGCGAGAAGTTGCCGAACATGGTGTTGAGCAGCGAGGGCGCCTCGCCGCCGATGCCGATGGCGTAGATCTTGATGCCCCATTGGGAGGCAAGCTCGGCGGCTTCTTGCACGCTGCGCTCGCCGACATTGTTCTCACCGTCGGTGAGCAGGATGATGATCTTGCTCTTGATCTCGTAGTCGACTGCTTCGCCGGTCTGCCGCGAGAGTGTCTCTTCGGCGGTTTGCAGGCGGGCGGCGGCCAGAGCGATGGCGTCGCCAATGGCGGTGCCGTCTTCGCTTTCCTGATCCACCAAGCGGACAGAGGGTAGAAACGCCGATAGCGCTCCGTGGGCCAGCGTCAGCGGGCAGACCGTGTCGGCGTAGCGCGCGAAGGTAATCATTCCGATCAAGTCGGAGGGGCGTCCGCCGAGCTTCTCGCCATCGCCTTTGATGAAATCGTCGAAGACTCGCTTGGCGACGTCGAGCCGGGTCAATGTGCCGCCGCGGTAGCGCAACTCGGCCGACATGCTGCTCGAGCGGTCGATGACCATCTCAATGGCGATGCCGCGGCTGACGTCGCGGACTTTCTCCGTCCCCATCTGGGGACGCGCCAGGGCGATGGCGAGCAGCACGAGCGCCAGCAGGCGCAAGGCGGTGGGTAATCCCATGAGCCTCTGCCGGAACGATGCGCCTGCTTCCCGAATGAGCGCTGTCGAAGAGAAGCGCAGCGAGGCGCGAACGCCCCCACGGCGTCCGGCGAGAAGAGCCACGACGGCGGGGATCAGGAGCAAAAGCATCCAGGGGGATTCAAAACGCAGCATTTTTGTCCGTCTGGAGGCAGGGTTCTAGCGGGAGCCTTTTATTATCTTAGCGAGAGGCTTCAGGGTAGGCGGAAGCCTCCGTCGTGAGGAGGTTGGGAGGGTGAAGCGGCGGATACTTGAGAAAGACCAAACCACGGTTCTGGCGCAATGCTCCGGCGACTACGACAGAAACCAGTCGACGACTGTCCTCAACTGTTCTCTCCATCCGTCCCTCTCAGGTTGATCACGGAATGCAAACCCGTGATCAGCGCCCTCGATCAGCTGAGTGGTCGGGGTACGCCCGCATTCGACTAGCTGGGCGTAGAGGAGTTCGTAGCCATCTACTGCGCACTTTTCATCAACGGTCCCCTGAGCGAGGTAAAGAGCTGCCTTACTCTCGAGAAGATTGTGGAGCGTTGACATGGTGCTGAAACTCACCCAGTAGCGGAACGTGTGGCCCGAGAAGAGATCGAGACTACCGGGTGCTGCGAGCATCCTGCGCCACTGCTGAACGGCCTCGTCAGCCTTTGCACGGGTGCCGCTTCCATCGCGCCCAATCATGAAGCATCTGAGCCGGGAAGTGGCAAATCCTGACAGGCCAGCGAAATGCGTCACCGAAGAGTTGTTTGAGGCTACGCTAGCCGCGACCCGGCTGCCCTCCGAATGACCGACTACCAGCAGTTTGTTCTTGTCGACAGTCCCGAGTCCCTCGGTAGCCCGTATCGCGGCATTGACAGCTTCGCTCCATCGGCCAGCAGTCTGTTCTTCGAGGAATTCCGGCGATGCCCCAATAGCAGTGCCGTTCTTTGCAGGCTGGCTCAAGAATGCTACTCCAGGTTTCTCGATGGCCAAGATGCGTACCCGTCCGCCGGTTTCTTCCCGGAGAATCCGGTGGGCGTCGAGGATCTTCCCGCGTCGCTCGATAAAGTTCGAGTGGGCGCCTGACCCCAAAATGAAAACGATGAGAGGGAGCCGTCGGTTGTCGTCGGGCGACCCGGAAACGTAGAATGTGATCCTTCGATCAAGAGCATCGCGCGTGAAGTATCGCGTATAGGGGATCGCCGCCGGAGAACCGGGATCCGACACTGGTTCATAGCGCGCCTGCCCAAACGAGACTACGTTGATGCTGAGGAGGTACAGCGCAAGGGTCACAATGCGGAATCTCATATGCTTACAATATACTATGTTATTAGTACGTATGTGCTAGTTCCTGTACCGATAGGCCCGTTTCTCGGAGGTTAGTCGGGCGAGTGGGGCGCCCCATTGTGATCCATATTTCAGGCTGCTTACACCCCGCTCCTCCAGGCGACTCTCTCGATAACAGTACTCAAACCCAGGCCGGCAACGGTCGATCTTTCAGCCAAAGAATGTAGTCCGTTGCAGGCGGTTCGCCCCCCAGCGTTCGGAGTCGTGTGGCGCACTGAGCGCGGTGGCCTTGGCTGTGCAGACACACTTGTGTGAGGGCTTCGCCTACGGTAACTTGCCGGCCTGGAAAATATGGAGACTCGAGTACTCGTGCTAAGTCAGAGGCTTTGAGTTGATCGAGCCAAACGAGTTCCTGCATTTGCGTAGCCCGGAAACGCTCGATGATCTCTTCGAGAGTTGCGGGAACGATGTTCTCAGCTTCGACTGAGAACGGGAGTCCTTGGCAAAGGTGAATCCAGAAGCGGTGCGCTACCAGAATGTGATGCAAGAGCTTGCGCAATTCGTCATCGTTCGAGGCCGCCTCGTGTCGCTGGATCGCCATAAGCATCGACGCGTCGGAATGCGCCTGATGCTGGAAGAGATCTCGGACAATGGCAATCATTCGCTAAGTCTACAGTTCGCAGTCGCCGCGAAACTCACGTTCGCTACCAGCACAGGGTTCAAGCTGGCCCAGAGGCTGTGACTTGTCCGAAGTCAAATTTGTTATTGCGTGGTGAAAAGGTCAACGTCGGGCCACGACTCTTGCGCGGCGATCAGGTCGAGGAAGGTGGGTAAGGCGCTTTCAAAGAACTCCGCATACTTGGGTGGGAGCGAGTTGAACGCGAAGGCTAGAGTCACCCCACCCGCCGTGCGAACGAGCCATGCCGCATTGCTATGCTTCAAGCCTCCCGTGTGCCAGATGTCTGAGCCGTTCTCCCGTCGGGCAACTGTCCAGCAGAGCCCGGTTTGCTTGCCGACACTGCCTGGCAAGGGAGTGTCAAGCATGCGCCGGTAAGTTTCGGGGCGCAGCAGCGCAGCCCCTCGACTGCCATCGAGCGAGAGTGCAAATCGAACAAGGTCCGTTGCTGAGCCAACCCACCCGCCGGCGGCGGCACTCGCCTCTAGGTAAACACCGCCGTAGGCAAATGGAACATAGCCTTCTCCAGGGAAAACGGATGGTACGAGCGGTTGACCTGCCGCCGCGTAGTAGCGTACTTCGTCGGGCAAGCGGCCGCTTAGTTTCGTCCTGTTGAGGCGCATCCTTGAAATCCCCGCCGGCTCGAGTACCGCCTTCTTGACATACTCCTCGTAGGTTATCGGAGTGTCGGCGGATCGAAGTGCGGCTTCAATGACCAGGCCAAGCACGCAGTAGCCGAAGTTTGAGTAGGCTGTCCGCGTGCCCGGGTCGAAATCAAGCGGGATGCTCAGCATGTACTGAAAAATCGTCGAGCATCCCGGTGGGTCTTCGGCGCCGAGGGTCCCTGATGCCATTCGGCTCCATGGCAGTTCGAGAGGGGCAAAGCTCTTCGCGGCATCCCAGCCTCCTGCGTGCTGCAGTAGGTCCCGGACGGTGATGTCGTAAAGGCGCGGATCGATTGTGGCGTTGGGCGGTGGAGCAAAGTCTTTCAGGATCTGAAGGACTTGGTCCTCCAGCCGCAGATGCCCGCGATCCACTAGTGTTAAGACCGCCGCGGTTGTAATCGGCTTCGAAACGCTGGAGATCCTGAAAAGGGACGTCGTTTCGACCGCCTCTTTGGACTCGACGTCCGCGTAGCCATAGGCTCGATCGAACACCAACCGTCCGTCTTTGGCGATCGCAAGTTGTCCGCCCGGCAACTGCCACCGCTTCATCAAGTCGAGGACGACTTGCTCGAAGGCCGCGAGTTCTCGATCCCGTTCCGAACGGCGATCTTGCTGCGCACCGAGATGACACGGAAACAGCACAGCCCCGGCAATGAAGGTAGCCAGGGCCCAGGTGTGAAGGCGACATTGCACGGCAGGATGACGGCCTGGATTCAACGAGTTCCCCTAATTCTAACCAGCGGGAAGAGAGCTACGAACACTTTCGGCGCCTGCTGAATCGTGATTGCAGAAGCCCGCCAAAACAGTAGCTGGGAAGAGAGAATAGGTGTAAGGGAACCGGGAGCGAGCAGTGGACGATCTCCTCAGCTTCTACAGTCGCTACGACGAAGCGAACAGGCTCTTCAAGGGCTCAGGCCGCCTCGAGCTGGCGCGCACGTAGGAGATTCTGACTCGTTTCTTGCCGCCAGCCCCCTGCACCGTCATCGATGTAGGCGGCGGCCCCGGAGTTTACTCCCTGTGGCTTGCCCGCGCTGGATATGAAGTTCACCTGGTAGAGTTGGCGCCCGATCACGTTGAGCAGGCACGCGCGGCGTCCAGTACGCAAGAGGACTATTCGGTCGCGAGCATCCAAGCAGGCGACACGCGCGAGCTTCCGCAGCTCGACGGTTCAATTGACGCGGTGCTTCTCATGGGCCCGCTTTATCACCTGACTGAAAGGTCGGAACGGCTCGCCGCCCTTCGCGAAGCTCATCGCGTGTTGCGACCTGGAGGTGTGATCGTTGCGGCGGCAATAAGCCGATGCGCATCTCTCATGGCGGGACTCACCGAGGGTCATATCGACGATCCCGAGTTTGTGAGCATCCTTGAAAGGGATCTGCATGAAGGACAGCATCGAAATCTGCCGCACAATCTTAGCTACTTCACGACAGCCTTCTTTCATCGCCCGGAAGAGCTGCTCGATGAAGTCCAAGATGCCGGCTTCGGCACGGTCAGCATTCTGCCCGTTGAAGGGCCGGGCTGGCTTGCGAAGGACTTTGAGGAGAGGTGGGCGAATCCAAGCCGGCGCAAGCAGTTGCTCGACCTTGTTCGCCGGACAGAGAAGGAGTCTTCGCTGCTGATGGTGAGCCCGCATCTGTTGGCTATTGCCGAGCGGAGTTAGGTCCTAAGCGCGCTCGACTACGATTTGGGCGCGGTCAGAGGCGACTCCACCATAGGTTTCGTCTCGTCAATGAAGGTACGGCAGGAGCCGACGGCCAGATCGACTTCATCTTGGCCCGGCTGGTGCTTGGCGAATTTGACGAGGTCGCAATGCAGCAGGAATCGCCGTAGCAGGGATTTCTGTTCGCTGCTGAAATCGGTTCCGGCGCGCAGGTCTTCGAGGAACTCTTCGGTGGTGCTTTCCGGAGCGTGCAGACCGAAACGGCCTTCGATGTAGCGACGAAGTATGTTCGACAGGCGGAGGTAGAAAAGTTTGATCTGGCCCTTGGCGATGAGGTCTTCGGCGAGGAGTTTGGCGAGATCCTCGAAGGCCAGCTCGTGCGGCGGGATGACCGGGATGGCCGCTTCGGCTTCTTTCCTGCGCCGGCGCCAGAAATAGTAGGCCGCGGCGGCGAGTGCGAGAACCCCGGCGGCGATGAGGGCGTAGACCCAGGGCGGCGTGCCGGGCAGGTCGATGGGCGGCGCGATGTCTTTGATGTCGGGGTCGGGCACGTCGGCGGGCAGGACGGAGTTGACCTTGGCGGCGATTTGTTCCGTTGTCAGGGCGTCCGCGGCGTGCTTGATCTCGATGGGCGGGATGGGGTAGTCGCCCGGCAGGAAGGGCTCAAGCTCATACGTCTGGGTGACTTGCACTCGACCCTGGTCAACGAGGCGCGGCGCGGAACGGCGCGAGGCGGCGATTTGGAATTCGCCCAGCTTGTTGTCAGCAAACTCCGGGAATACGACGGGCTCGCCTTCCGGCGCTGTCGCTTCGAGTTCCAGGACGATACGGTCGGAGGCTGTGATCTCGGTGGCGCTCAGCCGTAGCGTAACCGCCAGATCGTTGGCGGCGTAGGACTTCTCGACGGTGAAGGTTTGTTGCGACGAGGCCGCGTCTTCAGAAGAGCAGCCCGCGGTCAGCGCCACGGCGAGTAGCGCGAAAAGAAGAAGACGCCGCCTTACTGGGCTCATCCTTATGGAGATCATCATCCGCGGCGCTCCCGGATGCGGAAGAATTTCACGAGGTCGCGGACATAATCTTCGCCCGTGACCACAGGGATCTGATCGATAGCCATCGACCGGAACGATGCAGCCAGCTTGTCCTCGCGCTCGCGTGCCAAAGCCTCGTAGCGGCGGCGGACGGCGGCGCTGCCTGTATCGACGAGCGTGCGTTCACCGGTTTCGGCGTCTTCGAGTTCGATCAGCCCGGCGGCGGGCAGAGTTGATTCTCGCGGATCCTTGAGCGAGACGGCGATCAGGTCGTGCCGCCGCGAAGCGATCCGCAACCGCTTCTCGTAACCGGCGGCCTGAAAGTCCGATACGAGAAAAACGACGGCGCGGCGCGGCGTTACGCGGCCCATGAAGTCGAGGGCTTGCTTGATGTCGGTACGCTGCCGTCGGGGTTCGAAGTTCAGCAGGTCACGAATGACGCGCAATACGTGCGAGACGCCCTTCTTGGGCGGTATATAGAGCTCGATCTCGTCGGTAAACACGATCAGGCCGACTTTGTCGTTGTTCTTGATGGCCGAGAAGGCGAGCAGCGCGCAAAGTTCGGCGGCGACTTCGTTCTTGAGCTGGCTTTTGGTGCCGAAGCTGCCGGACGCGGAAAGGTCGACGACAAATAGCACGGTCAGCTCACGCTCTTCGACATAGCGTTTGACGTAGGGATGCCCGGTGCGCGCGGTGACGTTCCAGTCGATGCTGCGGATTTCGTCGCCGGGGGCGTACTCGCGTACTTCGTCGAATTCCATGCCGCGGCCCTTGAAAACGCTGTGGTACTCGCCCGCGAGGACGTCGTTAACGGCCTTGCTGGTATAGATCTGGATGAACCGGATCTTCTTGGCGAGTTCCTTCGGAAGCATGGGAGTTGGTCTCGGCCGGCGATTCGTGGCGCGGGCCCGCAGGGAGCCTGCCTAGGGCACTTCCACCGTGTCGAAGATTTTCTGTACGAGGTCTTCGGACGTTTGTTCTTCCGCTTCGGCTTCGTAGCTCACGATGACGCGATGCCGCAGCACGTCCATGCCCACGGACTTCACGTCTTGCGGCGTGACGTAGCCGCGGCCTTCGAGCAGCGCCTGTGCCTTGGCGGCCATGGCGAGAAAGATGGTGGCGCGGGGAGAGCCGCCGTAGCGAATCAAGTCGCCGATATCGAGTCCGTAATTCGCGGGATGGCGGGTGGCTTCGACGATGTTGAGAATGTACTCCGCGATCTTCTCATCCATGTAGATTTCGTCGGCGAGCGCGCGCAGGCGAATGATGTCGGGCGGCGTGAGGACGGGTTCGATGTCGAGTTGCGGCGAGGATCGCGCCATACGCTTGAGGATCTGGTGCTCCTCGGCCTTGCTCGGATAGGTGACCTTGAGTTTGAGCATGAAGCGGTCGACCTGCGCTTCGGGCAGGGGATAGGTGCCTTCCTGCTCGATTGGGTTTTGGGTGGCGAGAACCATGAAGGGCTCTTCGAGCCGGAAGCTTTCGTCGCCGATGGTGACCTGCCGCTCTTGCATCGCTTCGAGCAACGCGCTCTGCACCTTGGCCGGGGCGCGATTGATTTCGTCGGCGAGGATGATGTTCGAGAAGATGGGGCCCTTCTTCGTCGTGAAGTCGCCTGTTTTTGGGTTGTAGATCAGCGTGCCGAGCAGGTCGGCGGGCAGCAGATCGGGCGTGAACTGGATGCGCTGGAAGGCGACTTGCACGGATTTGGCAAGCGTCGTGACGGTGAGCGTTTTGGCGAGGCCCGGCACGCCCTCAATGAGGACGTGATTGTTCGACAGAAGCGCCAGCAGGAGCCGGTCGATCATCTGGCCCTGGCCGACGATGACACGTGCGATCTCCTGACGCAGGCGAGCGAGCAGGGCTGCTTCGTCTTCTACTCTTTCGGTGATCTGTTTGACGTCCACGGTCATCGGTGCGGATTCTCCTTCGAATTGCATTGCCAGTGTTTACTAGTAGCGTATCGGGCGCGATGGATTCAAATAGCCAGGGTGAGCCTGTCGCCCTCTAGTACGATAACGGAGTGTTAAAGAAGCCTCTCAAAGACCCTTTAGCAACGGTCCGGCCTAACGTGCCGGCGCTCGAACCTCAGGCGATGGGCACGAACGGAACCAACGACCGAACGCCCGATGATCTCGGATTCGGGCGGCGGGTCGCCGAGGAAAGCCGCGTCCGGTTGCTGAATCACGATGGCAGTTTCAATGTCGCGCGCCTCGGCCTGCCGTTCTTCCGCTCGCTTCACTTGTATCACTCACTCCTGACGATGAGCTGGCCGAAGTTCCTGTTCATGGTCGGGATCGGGTATCTGGTGGTCAACGTCTTGTTTGCCGTTGGTTTCTTGCTGTGCGGCCCTGGCGCGCTGAGTGGATCGACTGCGTCCGGTATCGGGCCGCGGCTGCTGGAGGCATTCTTTTTCAGCGTGCAGACGCTCTCGACGATTGGCTACGGCGGACTGACCCCTGCTAGACTGGCCGCGAACCTTGTGGTTACTTTCGAGGCGTTGTCGGGGTTGATGATCGTGGCCTTGGCGACCGGACTCTTCTTCGCGCGGTTCTCGCGGCCTCGCGCCAGGATCGTTTTCAGCGATAACGCTCTGGTTGCACCATTTCAGGGGATGACGGCTTTCCAGTTTCGTCTCGCGAACGAGCGCAACAGCCAACTCACGAATGTCGAAGCCACGGTTGTGCTCAACCGCTTCGAGATGCGTGATGGAGGACGCACCCGCCGGTTTCATCCGTTGAAATTGGAGCGCGAGCGGGTGATGTTCATGCCGCTTCACTGGGTGGTCGTACATCCGATTGATGAGCAGAGCCCGCTGCGCGGGGTGACGCGCGAAGACTTGCTCGCAGGCGACGCCGAGTTTCTGATCCTGCTGACCGGCTTGGACGAGACCTATTCGCAGACGGTACACGCAAGGTCGTCCTACAAGGCCGATGAAGTGATTTGGAACGCAAAGTTCGCCGACATGTACATGCCGCGCCAGGACGGCTTGATCAGTGTCGATCTCTCGAAAATCAGCGCACTCGAGGAATTGGCCGAAACGCCTACGGGCGCTACGGGCGGTTGATCATAAACGTTGCGGTGTCGTGGAAGAACTCGCGAAGAGCGTCGTCGGCCGGCTTGGGTAAGGCGGCTTCGGTGAGCGCGGTGTCCATCAGCTGGACCCAACGGTCGCGGGCTTGCTGGTTGATGGCGAACGGGTTGTGGCGCATCCGCAAACGCGGGTGGCCGCGCTGTTCGATGTAGCGCTGCGGGCCGCCGAAACGGAAGATCAGGAAGTCGCGCAGACGTTGCTCGGCGCCAGGGAAGTCCTCCGGCGGATACATCGGGCCAAGGATGTCGTCACCGGGAACCTGACGGTAGAAGGCGCGAATCAGGCGCGTGAAGCCTTCTTCACCGATAAGATCGTAGATGCTGATTTGTTGCAGGGAGTCGGGCACGGTCGATAGATCCTGCTGTTGAGTCTAGCCTGGATGCCCGCGGCAGAGCCAATCTCACGCCCAGAGTTACCTGCGGCGGGCGAGGTCTCCTGGGATGGTTCTCGGATCGAGGCTTGTGTGCAACCTGGGAAAGAGTAGCGCGCTGTGGTAGCATCTCTAAGCCCTCTGGGCCCAGGAGATTTGGATGAAGGAAAGTGGCGGCAATCGTTGGCGGTTTGTGGCGGCGGCGCTGGTGATGCAGCTCTGCCTCGGGGTGCTGTATTCCTGGAGCGTGTTTCGGGGTCCCCTCGAGATGCTGCACGGGTGGACCAGAGAGCAGAGCATTGCTCCGTATCGTTACTCGCTGCTGTTCTTCACGATTGCAATGGTCATTGCGGGGTTCTGGCAGGACAAGAAAGGTCCGCGGCTGGTGGGCAGCGTTGGCGGGGTGCTTTTAGCCGCCGGATGCCTGTTGTCAGCTTGGATTGGTGATACGCCCGGGGGACTGATCGTTGCTTATGGCGTGCTCGGCGGGCTAGGCGTCGGATTCGCTTATGTAACGCCGATTGCGACCTGCGTGAAGTGGTTCCCGGATAAGCGCGGGATGATTGTGGGGCTGGCTGTAATGGGTTTCGGAGCGGGGTCGCTCATATTCGCTCCGCTGCTTGAGTCGCTGATTGGAAGTGACGCCTCGCTCTATGCGCAGTCAATTCCCAAGACGTTCATGGTCATGTCCGCCGTGTTCTTCGTGTTTGTGATTGGCGCGGCGCAGGTGTACCGGGTTCCGCCGGCCGGTTGGAAACCGGAGGGCTGGAATCCGCCGGCGCCCGCGGGAGGCGCGGTGTCAAAGGTCGATTACACGCCGGGCGAGATGCTGAAGACTTGGCAGTTTTATGCGCTTTGGGTGCTGTACGCGTTGGGAGCGTCGGTGGGGCTGGTTGCGATCGGGCAGGCGTCGCCGCTCGTCCGCGAGATGGCGGCCGGGGGCGCTGCGTTAACCGGTGGAGCGGCACTCGGAGTGATGTCAGCTTTCAACGGGCTCGGCCGGCTTGGCTGGGGCAGTTTGTCGGACAAGCTCGGGCGGAAGGCAACGGCCGTCACGATGTTTTGCGTTCACCTCGTGGCTTGCCTGTTCTTCTTGCGGACGGCCAGTAGTTTTTGGCCGCTGCTCATCGGTTTGTGTCTGGTTGGATTTGCGTTTGGCGGCTACCTGGCGTTGCTGCCATCGTTTACGGCGGATTATTTTGGACCGAGGAACATCGGGGCGAATTATGGATTGATGTTTTCAGCCTATGGATTGTCAGGTTACTTCGTGCCGGGATACTTCGCAGGCATCATGGAACAGGCGCGCTCAGCCGGAGACCTGGCGGGCGGGTATAACCAGGTTTATGTAACTCTCGCTGTGGGGGCGGCAATCGGGATGGTGCTGGCGCTGCTCGTTCGCAAGCCGCAAACGAACTGAGAGCGGTATCCCGTGTCGCCGCCGCCGAGGACCCGGCGGCGAGAGAGCGATCCGGCACGGAAGCCTGAGGCGGCGCGGTGCAAGTCCTACTGAATGGGCGAGTAGTTGGTCGCGCGCAGGAACTGGGATTTTACTTCCTTGACGATCTTTCCGTCCTTCTCCGACTCGGCCTGAACCTTCTTCCACTCCGGGTCGACACGAAAAGCGGCCCATGCTTTCTCGCGGGCTTCCTTGTTTGGGAACGCCAGAATGTAGACCAGCGTATTGCTTGATTCCGGCCCTTCGGTAGGTGTCCAGTAGCCGATGAGTGACATGCCGTGTTTCACGAAAATGCGGTTCGTATTATCACGGAAACGGGCGTGCAAGGCGTCGAGGCGGCCATCAAGAGTTGTATAGGTACGGATCTCGAAAAGCCGTTCTTGGGCGGCGGCGGTTGTCGGCATGATGAGGGTAACTCCTAGCAGGGCGAGGCAACTTGTGAGGATAAGGAATCTTCGCTTTACTGTGGTGCGAGTGATCATATGGGTATCTTTCTTCGTCCGCTGAACGGGTTGGCCACTAGTATAGTTCGTTGCGGGCGCTGCGCAGTTGGTTGTGGCTGAGTGAATCCGGCGTTTCCGCCGCGTTCCGCTCGGCGGCCCGGCCTATTTCGGCGGCAGAGATCGATATGGTAACATCAGCCTTGCGCTAGCTCCTTTTCAGAGGCGCGGAGGCTCTTTCATGGCGAGTTCCAGTTTCTCTTGCTTCTGCTTGGGGTTAGGCGTTGGGGCGGCTGTGGGTCTGTTGCTGGCCCCTAAGGCCGGCGAGGATCTGGTGGGTGATTTGCGCGAGCGTGCCGGAGAAGGGCGTGAGTATTTGCGGGAACGCGGCGGTGAGCTTCGAACGCAGGCGGACCGCGTTGTGGAGCGTGGCCGCGGTACGCTGTCGGCTCGGCGAGATCAACTGCAGACGGCGCTCGATGCCGGGCGGCGCGCTTATCGCGAGGCCGCTCAAGGCGAGTGGGATCTTAATAGCGGCTCAGTCTAAGAGCTAAGGACCGATCGGATGCAAAACGAGACACAGTTGCTTCAGATCATGACCGTGTTCACGGGCATCGCGGCCGTGGCTCTGCTGATCCAGATGGCCGCGATGATCGGGGTTTGGTTTTCGATCAAGAAGGCTCGCCAGCGCGTCAGCGACTTTCTTGACCGCTGGGAACCGCTCGCTGAGACTGCGAACAGTACTTTGCAAGACGTGCGCCGGGAATCGAACGAGATCCTGAAGCAAGTGCGCGAGATTACCGTCCTTGCGAAAAATCAAGTCGAAAAGGCGGACCAAGCCCTCGACGAGATATCGAAGACAACGCACCTGCAAGCCCAACGAGTCGATCAGACCGTCCAGTTGCTCTTGGACCGGGTACAGGAGTCAGCCGCTGCACTGCAGCAAGCCGTACTGGCGCCGGTCAAGCAGATTCGAGCCGTCGGCATGGGTATCGCGGCGATGATTGACGCCTTTACGGGACGCGGACCGGCGCCGGTTGACCGCGCGACCCAAGATGAAGAAATGTTCATCTGAGTTTCGCCGCGGCGCAAACCAAATCACTAGCTGTAGGCAGCAGGTCATTCATGAAGAGGGGGAGATGATCCAATCATGTCTGTGCGCGTAGCATTGTTCGGAACCAAGTTCATGGGCAAGGCGCACAGTCAGGCCTATCGCAGCGTGAACATGTTTTTCCCTCAGGCCCCGCGTGTGGAAATGAAGGTGATCGTGGGCCGCGATCCGAAGCAAACGAAAGAGGCGGCGCGGCTGTACCGCTGGGAAGAGGCGTCAACGGATTGGAAGGCCGTCATGCACCGCGACGATATCGATGTGGTCGATATCTGCACGCCCGGCGATTGGCATAAACCGATGGTGCTCGAAGCCGTGAAAGCGAAAAAGCATATCGTGTGCGAGAAGCCGCTCGGGAACACTCTCGCGGAAGCGAAACGTATGACCGCCGCGGCAGCCAAGGCCGGTGTCCGGCACTTCCTGATGCACAACTACCGGCGGGCTCCGGCCGTGGCACTCGCGAAGAAAATCATCGACGACGGCCGCATCGGACGCATCTTCCACTTTCGCGCCCGCTATTTGCAGGATTGGGCGATGTCGCCGAAACTACAGATGCTTTGGCGCTTCGACAAACAGCGCGCCGGCTCGGGCGCGCTGGGCGACCTCGGTTCGCACATCATCGACTTGGCGCATTATCTCTGCGGCGACATCAGCAGCGTGTCGGCCGCAATGGAGACATACATCAAAGAGCGCCCAACCGCCCCGCGATCACGCAAGAACGAGGCGGTCACAGTGGACGATGCCGTCGTGGTCTGCACAAGGTTCGCGAACGGGGCGATCGGCACCCTCGAAGCGACGCGTTTTGCTCTGGGGCGCAAGAATCACAATGCGTTCGAGGTGAACGGCAGCCGGGGCTCACTCGTATTTGATCTCGAGAATCTCAATAATCTCGATTTTTGCTCGGCGGACGACAAGGCCGATGCACAGGGATTCCGCCGCATCATCGCCTGCTCGAAAGGCAATCATCCTTACGCCGATCACTGGTGGGCCGATGGCCACATCCTCGGCTACGAGCACACCTTTACCCACAGCGTGAACGACTTCTTGATGGCGCTAGAGTCGGGCAGCGAGATTCATCCGGATTTCGACGATGGACTGCGCAACCAAAAGGTGCTGCACGCCGTGGAGAAAGCGGCCCGCTCACGTCGTTGGGAGAAAGTCGCCTGACTTGATCGATCTGCATAGCCACGTTCTACCGGGCTTCGACGACGGTGCGCCCGATGAGGCCGCGGCGATAGCCATGTGCCGCATGGCCGCCGAGTCGGGAACGACCGATCTCGTCCTCACGCCTCACTGCAGCAACCGCTACCCGTTCGATTCCGAACGTGTCGAAGAGGCGCGCCAAGAGCTGCAAACGGCCGTCGGCACGCTGATCCACCTGCATCGCGGTTGCGACCTGCACCTGAGCATGCAGAATATCGAAGCGGCGCTGTCGGACGCTTCACGGTTCACCATCAACGGCCACAACTATCTGCTGGTCGAGTTCTCTGATGAGCTGCTTTTTCAGGGGACGTCAGAAGTATTTGAGCGATTCCGGAGTGTGGGCATTGTGCCCGTTATCACGCACCCGGAGCGAAACCGGCATCTGCGGCGCAACTTGCGGAGGCTGGCGCGCTGGGTCCGGCGCGGCTGTTTGATTCAGATCACCGCTCAATCTCTAAGCGGGCGGTTCGGCGAAAGCGCGCAAGAGGCTGCCATCCTGATGCTGGATGCGCACCTCGTTCACTTCGTTGCCTCGGATGCACACAACCCGGATGGACGGCCTCCGGTCTTGATGAAAGCCTATGAGTTCGTGGCCGACCGTTGGGGCGATGCTGAGGCCGACCGCTTGTTCATCGACAATCCCTGGGCGGCTCTGTGGGGCGATCCCATCGATTTAGCGGCACCGCGAGTGAAGCGTCGGCGGAGTTGGACGTTCTTCGGTTAGTCGGCGCTTCTCACCACCTGGCACCCGCTGAGTTCCACGCCTGCCTCGAAGTGAGCTAAAATCTCAGCTTCACCTGATGGAACTCACAACTCTCGATTTCGTCGTCATCATCGCCTATTTCGCGGGCATGGCCGGCATCGGCACGTACTTCGCCGGCCGTCAGACTTCGCGGGACGAGTATTTTCTCGGTGGGAGGCGCACACACTGGATGCTGGCCGGCGGCAGCATCCTGGCAACATTGCTGTCGAGCATCAGCTATCTCAGCTTGCCGGGCGAGATGATCCGGTATGGGTTTGGATTCTTCGCCGGTGTGCTCTCGGTTCCACTTGTGGTTCCGCTAATGAGCTACACCTTGCTGCCCGCTCTCAAGCGGCTGCCGATCACGAGTGTTTACGAATATCTCGATTTGCGCTTTAGCACTCAAGTGCGTACTTTGGCCGGCTCGATTTTCTTGATCCGAACCGTGTTGTGGATGGGGTTGATCATCTATACGGCGAGCTTCGCGATGGTGGAAATTACGGGCTGGAACATCTATGCCACGATCCTCGTCATCGGCGCGGTCACTACGTTCTACACCAGCGCGGGCGGCTTGCAGACGGTCATCTGGACTGACAATCTGCAGTTGCTGATTCTGTTTGGCGGCGCACTCGCCATACCGGTGTTCATCGGGTTTTCGCTGGGCACGGGGCCGCTTGTGTGGTGGGATTCCTTTTCGCAGGCGGGGCGAAGCGAGATCCAGACATTCAGTTGGGACCCCATGGTTCGCATCACGCTTGTCGGCGCGCTGCTGAGCCAGTTCTTTTGGAACATCTGCACCCAGGCGTCCGATCAAGTAGCCGTGCAGCGCTTGCTGAGTACGCCATCACTCAAAGAGGCGCAGCGATCGCTTTGGATGTATGCGGTCGCCAACGTAACGTTGCTATTCATGCTCGCGATCTCAGGGCTTGCTTTGTTCGCTTACTATGCGGCGCAGTCGGGACTGCCCATCCAGGAGTTTCAGGAGCAGGTCGCGCCCGAAGCCGATAAGCTGATGCCGCGCTTTATCGTTCAGGTGCTTCCGCCGGGAGTATCGGGCTTACTCGTGGCGGCCTTGTTGGCGGCCGCCATGTCGAGTTTGAGTTCGGGGATCAATTCGATTTCAAGCGTCATCAGCAGTGACTTCATGAAGCGCTCCGGGGCGGGCGAGGGCGACTCGCTTTGGTTCGACCGTTTCAGCGGCGTGGTAGCCGGGTTCACGGGTCTCGCGATGGCGTGTCTGATTACGATGGTGATGGAAATGTCGGACTGGAATCTTGTCGAGTTGACCGGGCGCGTCAATCACATTTTCGTGGGGCCGATCGGCGTTCTATTCTTCGCCGGCATACTGTTTCGCCGGGCAGGAAAGACGGCGGCTTTGGCTGGATTCGTCGCAGCCACGGCCATCAGCCTCTATGTCTGCTTCGGGCGCGAGTGGTTTGGCTTGGAGCAGAGTGTCTCGTTTCTGTGGGTCGTCCCAGCGTCGTTCGTCGGCGGGCTTGTCACGGCGAAGCTCGTCAGCCTCGTCACGGCTCCGCCGCCCGATGAGAAGACGCGAGGATTGACTTACTTGCGGGATGAAAGTTCGTAATGACTGAAATCCGCCGTCTCGAAGGGCATATTCTTTACGACAACCCGAAGCCTCATGTGCGCAGCCGCCATAGTTACTTTCCGGGTTTGGTCAAGCTCGCTTCCGGCGATTTACTCGCCACCCTGATGATTGCCGAGGCGTTCGAATCGGCGGATGGCACCACCTATCTGGCGCGTTCAGGCGACGCCGGCCGCGCGTGGACGCTGCAAGGTCCGCTTTACGACAAGTCGGCGTCGGCCGCGCCGGCAAGCGACTGCATGAAGGCGGCCGTGCTGACCGATGGTTCATTACTCGCGATGGGGTACCGCTTCGCGCGCGATGATCCCGAACAGTCGATCAGCATCTCGGAAACAGGCGGCATTCTGCCGGGGGACGACATTGTCTCGTTCTCACGCGATGAGGGCCGCACCTGGTCCGTGCCCGAAACCATTCCGAGGAACCGCCCCGAACTTTATGAGCTTTCCGGTCCACCCGTGGCACTTCGGTCGGGCGACATCGTGGCGGCGGGGGCTCTCTATAGGATGCCTGATGGTTCGAACCCCTCCGGACAGATCGGCGTGTTGGTGCGCAGCCGTGATCAGGGCCGGACGTGGGACGACAGCACGGTTTTCTTCCGTAGCGCCGCCGGAAATCTTTCGCCCTTCGAGCCGCGGCTTTGCGAGATGCAGGATGGGCGGCTCGTGGCGCTCGTCTGGGCTTACGACCAGGCGGCGGACCGGCATCACGCCAATCACGTGACGGTGTCACACGACGATGGCAAGACCTGGTCCGCCCCGCTCGACACCGGCGTCATGGGGCAAGCCTCGAATCTCGTCTGGCTCGACGGTGACCGTTTGTTGACGATTCACGCTCATCGCGGTGATGAGATCGGAATCTTCGTCCGTGTCGTCGACTTCGCGAATGACGAGTGGCGGGTCGTCACCGAATGCGCGATCTATGGCGCCGGCTCCGATTCCCAGACGAAGGCGGGGCAGAGCGCGGCGCAAATGTTCAAGGCCCTTCGTTTTGGACAGCCGTCACTGTTGCGATTAAGCGAAAATGAATTCCTGGCGGCCCACTGGTGTGTCGAGGAAGGGCAAGGGAAAATCAAGCTCCACCGCCTGAGTGTGCGTTGAGCCGCTCCGGCCGCTCCTAACCCGGGCGTTCGAACCGATTCATTCTCGCCCGCTGTTCCAACCTTGCCCACCCCCAGCCCATCCAGCTAAACTGCAAGAAACACCCTGTGCTGGCGTAGCTCAGTCGGTTAGAGCGCCTGATTGTGGATCAGGAGGTCGCAGGTTCGATTCCCGCCGCCAGTACCAATCTGAAGTACGTGCTCGCCAGGTCATAGAAGAGCAATACCTCGAAATCGGCCGTATCCGTATAACCAGGACGAACCGCCACCCCGGTCTACAGCGTGTAGTCCCGAATCCGAACCAACTTCCGATCGATATCCGAAATCTTGGCTACGCCGGCCATCCCCATATCGAGCGCCAACTCCGTGCGCAATAGTTCAATCACACGTGCCACGCCCTGCTGGCCAAACGTACACAGCCCCCACAGGTACGGACGCGCGACGCCCACCGCCGACGCGCCCAGCGCCAGCGCCTTCAATACATCCGATCCGCGCCGGAAGCCGCCATCGATCAGCACGGGGATCTTCCCGCCCGCCGCCTGAACGCATTCCGGAAGGGCCTCAAGCGTCCCGCCGACATGGTCGAGCTGCCGTGCGCCGTGGCTCGATACGACTACGCCCGACATCCCTGACAGGACGGCCATCTCTGTGTCTTCGGCTGTGAGAATGCCCTTGATGATGATGGGCAAATCAGTTAATTCACGTAGCTTGCGAACTGTGTCCCAGGTCGGCGTAGGGAAGGGGCGTGACGGAAAGCCGCCCGTCCTCCAGGGCTCGTCGCCTTCTTTGTAAATCAGATTGCCCTGCGCATCCCGAGGCACGCCGGTATCGCACCAGCTCCGAACAAACTTGTTGTGGATGCTGCGCTCGCGGTGCGAGACATGCATGATGTCGACGGTGAACGAGATGGCGCTTGCTCCAGAGTCCTCGACACGCTCGACGAAGTTGAGCATCGCGTTTTCGGTGCGAAACTCGCCGCCGGTCGTGAACTGCCACCAGTTCTTCGGGCCTTGGCCAGATTTGACGACTCCCTCGATCCCGCCGTTCGAGATCATCAGTGTGTCGGTCTCGCCGGCGCCCTTGGCGACCTCGTTTTCGCCGTCGGGATAGAAGCAATTCTTGCCGCCTGCGGGGTCTATGAAGATGGGGTGCCGAAGGGTCTTGCCGAATAGCTTGATTGAAATGTCGATCTTGTGAACGTCGGTGAGAAACCGCGGCCGCAGAATGATGCGGTCAAACGCCTTGCGGGCATCGCGCAATGCCGCTTCGTCGCTGGCGCCCTCGGCCATGTAGTCCCAGGCTACCGGATCGAGCTTCTCTTGCGCGAGTTTGGCGAAATCCATGATGTTCGCCGGCTCCAGCACGGGATCAATCTTTGGCGGGCCCTGCGAGCGCAGCATCTGCTGCTGCAACAGAGGCGAAGCGAGAAACAACTGTGCGAGACTCCGCAATGCGCGGCGGCGGTCAACTTTCATAAGGATATTCAGCCTTTGTCTGTCAAGATTCTTGTCGCGGCGATGATGCGGTCAGATACTCAAGTTTCGAATCCGCACCAGCTTGCGGTTGATGTCGGAGATCTTAGCAACACCGCTCATCCCCATGTCGAGCGCCAGTTCAACACGCATCAACTCGAGCACCCGCGCCACGCCGCGGCTCCCGAAGCAAGTCAGCCCCCACAGGTAAGGGCGCGCGATGCCCACCGCCGTTGCGCCGAGTGCCAAAGCCTTCAATACATCGGTGCCGCGCCGGAAGCCGCCGTCGATCAGCACCGGTATCTTCCCGCCCGCGGCCTGCACGCACTCGGGCAGTGCCTCGATCGTGGAACCCGTGTGATCGATCTGCCGCGCCCCGTGGTTCGAGACGACAACGGCCGACATCCCGTAGCGAACACACAGTTCGGTATCCTCGCCGGTCAGCACGCCCTTGATGATGATCGGCAGATCCGTCATGTCGCGAAGCTGCCGCAAGTTGTCCCAAGTCGGCGTCGCGAAAGGCCGCGAAGGATATACATCGCTGCGCCAGATGTTATCCACGTCAGCTTCCTTGAAGATCACCTCGCCCTCGGCGTTGCGTGGGACACCGCCCTCGTTGCACCAGGTCCGCACGAACTTGTTCTTGATGCTGCGCTCGCGGTGTGAGACGAGCATGTTATCGACCGTCCAGCAGATGCCCGTGTAGCCGGCCTCCTCGACGCGCTCGACGAAGCTCAGCATGGCGTTTTCGCGGCTGAAGTCTCCGCCGATGGTGTAGTGCCAGCACGTCTTCGGTCCCTGGCCGCTCTTGACGAGCTCGTCAATGCCGCCGTTGGTAATCATGTGGGCGCCGGCCGCCGCCGCGCCTTTGGCCGTTTCCAGCTCGCCGTCGGGATAGAAGCAATTCTTGCCGCCCGCCGGGCAAATGTAGATGGGAAAGTTGAGTTTGTGTCCGAGGAGCTCGGTTGACAGATCGATGTTATGGATGTCCGTCAGCCAGCGCGGACGAATGATAATGCGGTCGAACGCGGTGCGGTTTTCGCGCAGCGAAACTTCGTCCTTGCCGCCCTCATCCATGTAATCCCAGGAGATGGGATCAAGCTTCTCCCGGGCCAGCTTCTTGAATTCCCAAATATTGATGGGATCAAGCAAAGGGTCCTGCTTTGGCAAGCCTTGTCCGGAACGCACCTGCTCGGAAAGCAATGGGGACGCCAGGAAGAAGCTTGCGAGGTTACGCAGCGCGGCGCGGCGATCGACATTCATATCAATAGCTCCGAACGCGAAGCTAGCACGCGGTCCGGTCCAGGGTCAAACGCGGCAAACTCTGCGAAATACGCGGGGATGCCAAGCTAAATATTGATGGCCCGACCGGCCACGTCCAGGGCGGCTTCCTTAACGGCTTCGGCCAGAGTTGGGTGAGCGTGGCTGCTGCGGGCGAGGTCTTCGGCGGAGGCGCCGAATTCGATAGCCACGGCAGCTTCGGCAATGAGGTCGCCGGCACGGGGACCGATGATGTGGACGCCGAGGATACGATCGGTTTCGGCGTGCGCGAGAATCTTCACTTTGCCGTCGAGCTGGCCGAGGGCGCGGGCGCGTCCGTTGGCGCGGAAAGGGTAGACGCCCTTGCGGTATTCGATCCCGGCGTCGTTGAGCTCTTCTTCGGTGCGGCCGACGGAGGCGACTTCTGGGTGCGTATACACGACGCCGGGGATGGCATCGTAGTTGACATGTCCATAGCCGGTGACAATCTGCTCGGCGCAGGCGACGCCCTCGTGCTCGGCCTTGTGGGCGAGCATCGCTCCGCGAATCACGTCGCCGACGGCGTAGACATTCTCGACTGACGTAGCAAAGTGATCGTCCACCTGGATGCGTCCGCGGTCGTCGAGCTCGATGCCGATGGTGTCGAGGCCGAGATTGTCGGTATTGGGCTTACGTCCGACGGCAACGAGAACGCGGTCGCATTCGATCGAGTCGGCGTCCTCACGATCAACGAACGCCCGGTTACCTTTAACGCGTGCGCCAGTGACCTTGCTTCCAAGCTCGAAATCCATACCCTGCTTTTTGAAAATTTTGTAGGCCTCTTTGGCCATGCCGGCGTCCATGCCGGGCAGAATGCGGTCGAGGTATTCGAGGACCGTGACCTGCGCGCCAAGCCGCAGCCAGACCGAGCCCATCTCGAGCCCAATGTATCCGGCCCCAATGACGACAAGGTGCGCAGGGACTTCGTCGTAGCTGAGAGCTTCAGTACTCGACGCGATACGATCGCCATCGAGTTCAACACCGGGCAGCGTCGCGACTTTGCTGCCGGTAGCAATGATGATCTGCTTGGCCTGAATCTCGGTGTTCTCATCGCTGCCCGTAACTTCCACCCGCGAGGCATCGAGGAAGCGGGCGTGGCCGAGATAGCGGGTGATCTTGTTCTTCTTGAACAAGTAGTCGACGCCGCTGGTGGAGGTCTTGACGACCTTCTCCTTGCGGGCGAGCATGCGCTTGAGGTCGAGGCCGACATCCCCGAACACAAGGCCGTGCTGAGACATGCCGTCGCGAGCCTCGGCATACAGTTCGCTCGATTCGAGCATGGCTTTGCTCGGGATGCAGCCGACGCGCAGGCAGGTGCCGCCGAGGGCCTTTTCCTTTTCGACGCAGGCGACGTCGAGGCCGAGTTGGGCGGCGCGGATGGCGGCGACGTAACCACCGGGTCCGGCGCCGATGACGAGTAGGTCGTGTTGCTTCATGGTTCGATTAGATCTCGATCAGAATCCGCACGGGCTCTTCGATCACGTCTCTGATGTGCTTGAGGAAGCTTACGGCTTCGCGCCCATCGACGACGCGGTGATCGTAAGTAAGAGCGAGGTACATGATGGGAAGCACGACGACCTGGCCGTTCACAGCCATCGGACGGTCTTTGATGGCATGCAGCCCCAGGATGCCGCTTTGTGGCGGGTTGACGATCGGTGTCGAGAGCATCGAGCCGTAGATGCCGCCGTTGCTGATCGTGAACGTCCCTCCCTTGAGCTCGGATAGGTCGATCTTATTCTGCTGTGCACGGCGGGCGAAATCGGCGATCGCGAGTTCGATTTCCGCGAAGCCCATGCCCTCGGCGCCGCGCAGGACAGGCACGACGAGGCCCTTGCCGCCTCCGACCGCGACGCCGATGTCGAAGTGGTTTTTGTAGACGATGTTCGTGCCGCGCACCTCGGCGTTCACGGACGGAAATCGCTTCAGCGCCTCCACGGCGGCCTTCACAAAGAACGACATGAAGCCGAGTTTGATGTCGTACTTCTTCAGGAACGTCTCCTGATGTTTCTTGCGCAACGCGATCACGGCCGACATGTCGACTTCGTTGAAGGTTGTGAGCAGCGCGGCGTTCTGCTGGGCGGCGACGAGATTCCGCGCGATCACCTTCCGCATCGGACTCATCGCGACGATCTCTTCGCCGGGACCGGCTACCGTTGAGGTTTCCGCGGCCGCTCTGCCGGCAGCGGCAGGCGGTTCCGGTTCGGCCGCTTGCTGCTCCACATGCCGGACCACGTCTTCCTTCAACAGGCGTCCGCCGGGTCCGCTGGCCGTGACATCCTTGGCAACCAGTCCACGCTCGGCCAGCTCGCGCCGGGCGGCGGGCATCACGCGGGCTTGCTCCGCCGGCGGCTTGGCGGCCATTGGCGGTTCGGGCTCGGGATCTTGCTTAGTCTTTTTCTCGTTCGACTTCGCGGGTTTCGCGTCCGCGGACTTTACCTTTTTCGCGGGGCCGGCGGCGGCACCGTCACCCGACTCTTCAATCAGGGCGATGACCTCGCCAACTTCGGCTTCTTCGCCTTCGCCCTTGAAGATCTTCGTGAGGATGCCGGCGACGGGGGCGGGCAGGTCCATGGCGGCTTTGTCGGTTTCGATTTCAACCAGGACTTCGTCGAGTTCGACGCGGTCGCCAACAGCTTTGCGCCAGTCGCCGATCTGTACTTCGGTGATCGACTCACCGGATTGAGGGATCTTCAGTTCAACGGCCATGAATTCGCTTTCGATATCCTACATGCGGACAGAACTATTACCGAGCGCCTCGTCTACGATCTTCTGCTGTTCGAGGTCGTGGGCGGCATGAGAACCCGTAGCCGGGCTGGCCGATTCAGGCCGGTAGATGCCGTGCAAGGGCCACTTGCCGAGCAGCGTCTCCCCAAAACGAATGCGAATGTAGCGCCACGCGCCCATGTTCTCCGGTTCTTCCTGCACCCAATAAACGGGTGTTCCCTCGGCAAAGGGTGAGAGCGCCTTTCGAATGAAGCGGTCGGCCAACGGGTAAAGCTGTTCAACGCGGAGAATCGCGATATCGCCCCGTCCGGCTTTTTCACGCCCCGCCTCGAGATCATAGTAGACCTTGCCGCTACAGAGCAGTACTCGTTTCACGTCTTTGTAACTTTCGCGGGGCTCGCCAATGACGCGCTCAAAGCGCCCGTCGGCCAGCTCGCTGAGTGAGGAACCAGCGGCCGCATGACGCAGCAGGCTCTTCGGCGTGAAGACCACCAAAGGCTTGCGCCAGGAACCCAGCACCTGGCGCCGCAGTAGATGGAAATACTGCGCCGGCGTCGTGGGGTAAGCGATCTGCATGTTGTCCTCCGCGGCCTGCGTGAGGAACCTCTCCATGCGGGCGCTGGAGTGCTCGGGGCCCTGACCCTCGAAACCGTGCGGCAGCAACATGACAAGGCCGCTCAGGCGGTTCCACTTGTCCTCGGCGCTGGAAATGAACTGGTCGATGATGACTTGTGCCGCGTTCACGAAATCGCCGAACTGAGCCTCCCACGCCACCAGGCCGTCGGGCCAGTCCAGACTGTAGCCGTACTCGAAGCCAAGGACGCCTGCCTCCGAGAGCGGGCTATTGAAGAGGTTGACCTTAGCCTGGCTGCTCATCAGGTGCTGCAACGGAATGTACGGGCGACCGTCTTCCTTGTCGTGGAGCACGGCATGGCGCTGGCTGAATGTGCCACGCTCGACATCTTGGCCGCTGAGGCGGACGCGAAAGCCGTCGACAGCTATCGTAGCGAAGGCAAGTGATTCAGCAGTGGCCCAGTCGAGCGGCCGTTCTCCACGGCCCATTTCGCGCCGTGAGTTCAGGATGCGCTTGATGCGGCGATCGGCCTGGAAGTCGTCGGGAATGCGAGTAAGTTTTTCGAGAAGAGCCGTCAGGCGCTCTTTCTTGACCGAGGTCTCGACATCGTCTTTGGGCTCGGGTCCGCCTTTGTAGCCGCTCCAAAAGCCCGTAAAACGATGCTGGCGGTGCACGAACTCCGTGCTGCGGGCGGCCGAAAGTTCGTCCTCCAGATGGGCGCGGCGCTCTTCGGCGATCTTGTCGGCCTCTTCGCGTGTCACGCCTCCCAGCGTAAGAAGGTGCTCCAGATAGCCCTCGCGGACGGTTTTGCGCTTCGAGATGGCGCGATAGAGAACGGGCTGGGTGAAGCGCGGCTCGTCCCCCTCGTTGTGTCCGCGGCGGCGGTAGCCGTACATGTCGATGACGATGTCGCGCTTGAAGGTTTTGCGGAACTCCATCGCCAGGTGGATGACTTGCGCGACGGCTTCGGGGTCCTCACCGTTCACGTGAAAAATCGGGATGCGCAACATCTTCGCGAGTCCCGAAGCATACACGCTCGAGCGGCTCTGCTCGGGCGATGTGGTGAACCCGATCTGGTTGTTCACGATCACGTGGATCGTCCCGCCGACCGTGTAGCCGTCGAGTTCGCTCATGTTGAGCGTTTCCTGCACAACACCCTCGCCTGCGAACGCGGCGTCACCGTGCATCAGAATTACAAGCCCGCGCTCGCGCTCGTAGTCTTTATGGCGGTCTTGCTTGGCGCGCATGCGGCCGACCGCGACCGGGTTCACGAACTCGAGATGGCTGGGGTTGAAGCACAGCGAGATGTGGACATTGCGGCCTGTCGTGGCCCGCCAATCGCTGCTGAAACCGAGGTGATACTTGACGTCGCCCTGGCCGCTATGAAGCTGCGGGTCGACGTCTTCGAACTCGCGGAATATCTGCTGCGGACTCTTGCCCATGACGTTCGCGAGAACATTGAGCCGGCCGCGATGGGCCATGCCGAGAACGACTTCGTCGATACCGTCGGCGGCGGCTTGTTCCAAGGCGAGTCCCAGCAACGGGATCAGGCTTTCGGAGCCTTCGAGTGAGAAACTTTTCGCGCCGACGAATTTCTTCTGAATGAACTCCTCGAATATGACCGCGTCGGTGAGCTGCGTCAGAATGCGGAGCTGCTGATCGCGGCTCAGCTCACGGCGGTTCTCGGTGCTTTCCATGTGTTCTTGGAGCCACTCACGCACCTGCTCGTCGTCGATGTGCATGAACTGCACGCCGATCGACCGGCAGTAGGTGTTCCTCAGCCGCCGGAAGACAGCGCCGACCGTGCTGGCGTCACCACCGGACAGGGTTCGGAGCGAAACGGGCCGGCTGAAATCGTCGGAACCGAGTCCGTGGTAAGCCGGATCGAGTTCCGGAGGCACGGGACGTGGCAGGCCGAGCGGATCAAGCGCCGCGATCATGTGTCCGCGAACGCGGTGCGAGCGGACCATCTTGTCGACTCGGTCCTGCGGTCCGACGGCTTGCTCGGCACGCATGGCGGCGGTGCGGCCCGAGCCGTTGACCGCGGAACGATACAGGCCCGGCGGGCTGAAACTCGGCCGGGGCGCCCATGTAGGGGACGAGGATTGAGATCGGCCGGCTCCGTTTCCTAACGAGTCGAAGTACCCTCGCCATTCGTCCGAAACGGCTTGCGGGTCGACCAGGTAGTGGGCGTAGAGTTCCTCGGCGAAGGCGAGGCTCAAGTTACCGGGATGATCGCCTGTGTCACTCATACGACGTTCAAGAAAACACGCGGGCTCGGAACTTGCCGCGTCTCAGGTGTGGCGTCCTCATGGTACTGGTTTCCGGGCGCGGCAGTGCAAAAGCCTCCCTTACGAAAGCGGATCGACACGTTGGCGTCGTTTCATGAGGGCGGAAAAGTCCACAGGGTGCGACGGCCTGTCGGATACCCCTCGCTAGTCCGATTGGAAAGGACGTGATCCCAACCGGACCACTCAGTCTTAGACCGAGACGGCGTTCCGCGTTATATAGTCGTCGAGCTTTGACGTTTCAGGTCCGATGTAATGGAACTTCTCGGCGTATTCAACTCCAAACTCCCGGCCTAGTTCGCGATCGTTCTCGAGGACGAACTCCTTGATGTACTGCCGATTCGCGGTGTCGTCATCGTCACCGAGGACCGGCAGTTTCTTGCCCTGCTCAGCGAGCCGCCGCCGCAGCCTTGAGCCGTTCACGCCCGCCGGCCCCTGTGTGTCGTTGGCGATGTTGACGTCGACTTTCTTGTCAACATAAGCGCTGATATCGACGACGCGGTTGACGAGTTGCGGGCCGCGCGCGAAGTAGTATTTTTCGCTCACACCGTGCGGCGCGATGCCGGCGGCACGATGCTCGGGGAAGTCCCAGCGTCCGCCGGACATCCAGCAGGCGGCTTCGACGGCGCTGGCGATGAAGTAGTGGTCGGGGTTTTCCTCGTAGTGTCCCCAGGGGTCGTAGCAGACGACGGTATTTACTTTCATCACGCGAAAGATGAAGATCAGCCGCGCCCGCAGTTCGATCGGATGGGCGTCGTCGAGGCGGTGATTCTGGTAGCCCAGATCGAAGACCTGCTTCAGACCCATGCGGCGGGCGATGTCGAAGTTGTCGTCTTCATTGTTCGCGATCACTTCGGCGGGCGTCGCGCCGCTGCCGGCATGATCGTCGTTGGTGGCGCGGATCAGAATGCCTTCGTAGCCCTCATCGATCAGCTTCAGCACCGTACCCGCCGCGAACAGCGGCACATCGTCGTTGTGTGGCTGGATGACGGCCAGCATCTTGCCCTGGTGCGGCTTGCCGGATTGGTTGCGTTCGAGAAACGGCTGACCTTGTTCCGCGCCCCATTGGCGGGGAGCTTGGGACGCCGCGGCCGCGGATCCAGCGAACATGCCGCCGGTTACGCCGGCTCCTAGAAAACCTCGTCGATGCATAGTTGGCTCCTTGTGCGTATAGATGGCTAATTGTATCCGTTGGGGTGGCCCCCCTTCCCTCCAGGGCCAGTGTGGAGTTCGGCTCGTGCGGAGGCTGTGGGCACACGTGGACATCTGGGGTCTTGAGGATGCGCACGTCCACCGTCCGTGCTAGACTCGCGCCTTCGTGGCCAAGAAAACCCCTGAAGACCTTCCTGTCCCTGTCGAGTTCGTAGAGCGGCGGATCTACCTGATTCGGGCGCACAAGGTGATGCTCGATAGCGAGCTGGCTGAACTCTACGGCGTCTCCACCGGCAACCTGAACAAGGCTGTGACGCGCAATCTTGACCGTTTTCCAGAGGACTTCATGTTCCGGCTCAGCCGCGAGGAGTATCATGCTTTAAGATTCCAAATTGGAACCCTAAAACGCGGGCAGCACTCCAAATATCTGCCGCGCGTATTCACCCAAGAAGGTGTTGCCATGCTTTCGGGTGTTCTGCGAAGCCCGAGGGCCGTGCATGCCAACATCGCCATCATGCGGGCATTCGTGCGCCTGCGCCAGATGCTCGCCAGCCACAAGGACCTGGCTCGCAAGCTCGCCCAGATGGAGAGGAAATACGACGCTCAGTTTAAGGTCGTATTCGACGCCATCCGAGAGCTGATGGCCCCGCCTCCGACAAAATCCAAGCGTCAGATAGGATTTCACCCGAGCAAGAAATCCTAACCCCGTTTTCGTGCCCTCATGCATGGAGCACGTCCGCGGGTAGTCTGTGCAGCGCTAGCACTGTATCGTGTAGATTCTTTCATATGGGCTGGCGCGGCAACTTGCGCTCGCTTGAAGCGGTTGGCAGGCGGGCTCAACGCGAAGCCGAACGACAAGAGCGTGAAGAACAGCGTGCCGCCGAGCTTCAAAGGAAATCGGAGGGCTCATCTGCATTCACACCGAGTGCTCGCTACCGTCCAACTGGGAGGCATTCAAGCAAGCTTCTGGGCCTCAAGCACCGGCTCGAAAGTACTACTGGGAGGCTCTCGCTCGCCGGCGCCTTGATGAGTATACCCTCGGTCTTTCGGACAGGTTGCTTCGTCGCGAAAACAAGAAGCGCCAACAACTCGAGCAGGCCGTCGACGACGGTCGTGCCCTGGACGAGTGTCAACGCAATTTAGAAAGATCCCCTGATTGAGCAAAGTAGAACGTTCCCCTGGCAGCCGGGCTCA
>JAQBUE010000251.1 GCA_027624045.1 Acidobacteriota bacterium | reverse complement strand
CCTTTGGCTTCACCGTGGGCTGCTGTCCGGACGCCCCGCCGGGGCTGGGTTACTTGGTGTGTCGCATAGCGCAGAGCTGGTTTGTGCCGGCTTTGCCAGAGCAGGCTAGGCGTGGAAGTAGTTGATCTTTCCCGCGCGTGTGGTTGAGGGCTCACGGCGCTCAACCGCCAGCGTTCCGGCATCGCGCCAGCGGCGAATCATCATGTCATTGGATGTGGACTTCGAGCTCAGCGCCAGCAGAAACGTCTCGGCGGCGTCCTTTTCATCTAGTTCGCCAAGCCGCGGATGGATGATCAGCCGCAGGGAGGGCTCGCCATCATCACGCTCGACTTCGGCTAGCTGATAGTCGGTCGAAACGCCGCCAAAGCGAGCCGGCAATGTCTCTTCCAGGATGGAGATCACGTCGTACCCATCGAAGGTAACCGAGCCGCCAGTGAGCTTCTCGAAGCTCCGAATGCGCCAGATATGCCGCCCCCAGCCCGCTTCGGCCAGCGGACAACCGCAGCGGCGATCGCTCATCTCGGCTTGATCTCCCATCGAGAGATTGAGCATCACGAACGGCGCCTGGGGATGGAGGGACGTCATCAGCAGGGCCTTGGGAGGCAGCCCGGCGGCGGCCCCTTCGTCCCCGGCATGAATCATGCCGTGCATGTCAGTCAGCAGATGCGAATCGTCCGGGTGCTCGCCGCATGTGCAGCCATAGCCGATCGCGCCGGTTTCCATCGTTCCGTAGCGCGGGATGACGTTGCAGCCGGCGGCTTTCATGGTTGCCACCCGCGCCGCCGTGATCGGCTCGCCGGAAATCGTAAGCCACGTGCCGCTGATGTCGTAGCCGTGTTCGACCGCCCATCGTGACAAAACGACGGCCGACCCGGGGAAGGTTTGCAGATGAGGCGTATGGCCGGCCCGGCGGGTGTGCTCGAGCCACGCGGCGAGCGGCGACGGATCCGACAGCGGAGCGTAGGCAGGCCACGGCAATGGGCGTCCCGCTAGTCGGGCGGCCCAGTTCATCAGGCGCAGGTTCCAACGGAAGTAGGTGGGGATATCAGGTGAGTCGGGATCGACCTGGGAAAAGGTCGCCGCCGGAGGGTCTCCGAAGCCGGCGTACTTGACCGTGCGGAACCGCAAGCCCGCGCCAGGCGACTCCCAGACGGCTTTCTTCCAGTTGTTTCCTCCCCGCGCGCCCAGCGATACCGCCGAGTTGGCCGCGCAGGTCCGGATGAACGCCAAGTCGATCATGACCGGCGTGCCCTGGCTGCGGCTGCCACCACTCGACGCCGGAACATGGTAAGACGCGCGAGGCGCTTGCAACATCTCGGGCCGCACGACGACTTCGGTGGTTCCGCGGCGCGCCGTCTTGCGGCCCTTGAATTCGTCAATCGTTAAGTACACGCCGGCCCGGAACAAGCGGCGCAAGGTCTCATCGAGCCCGTCTCGGCGAACCCCGGACTCAAGGTCTCCCAGCTCGCAACCGGCGTGGCGCAGCAACCGCGCATAGGGGCTCTCAGGCTGGCCGTAGATGTCGAGCCGGAGTTTTTCAAGAAACCGTTGCTCTCTCAGCAGGAGCCGCTCGGAGAGCGATGCGCGCGCCGCCTCGAAGCTGATCGGCTGACGCAAGTAGGCTGGCAGCCGGGCAAAGAACTGGGCGCCCGCCCAAACCTGTTTGAAGCCGATCATGACAAAACGCCGCCGATCGGCGCGAGAACTGATGATGGCCTGTGCACGTTTGGCTGTCAAGGTCAGACCGATCAGAAGGGCGCCGGGGCCGTGTTTGGGGTCCTCGGGTGCTGGTTTGTGGTTGCGATGGCCCTCCTGGTGGGGTGGCGTTTCTTGTGCGAGTTGACGCCAACTGGCCGCTGTCGGACAATCGAGTCGGGAACGAGCGATGCTTAGACGGACTGATCGGATCGAATTGACTAGCCGCTGGGTGGGCTTGTTCTTGATCCTGGCGGCAACGGTGGTTCTGGGCGTTGCGCGGGGCCAGCAGGCCGAACGCGCTGCGTTGGAGGGCGAGTTTACCCGAACCGTCCAGCCTTTCCTCAAGACGTATTGCATCGGCTGCCACGGCTCGCAGTCGCCCGCGGCGCAGATGGATCTGAGCGGGTTCACGACGATGGCTGCCTTGATGCAGGACGGCCGTCGTTGGAGCCAGATGCTGGAGCGCCTCGAAGCCGGGGAGATGCCGCCTCAGGGAGCGCCGCATCCGACGCCGGGGGAGCGGGGCGCGGCCGTCGATTGGTTCCATGCCGTCCGCGAAGACGAAATGCGCCGCAATGCGGGCGACCCCGGCGTCGTGCTGGCGCGGCGACTCAGCAACGCCGAGTACAACTACACGGTCCGCGATCTAACGGGCGTCGACATCCGTCCGACGCGCGAGTTTCCTGTCGATCCGGCGAACACGGCGGGCTTTGACAACTCCGGCGAAACGCTGATGATGTCGCCCACGCTGCTGAAAAAATATCTGGCGGCGGCGCGTGAAGTGGCCAGCCACATGTATTTGAAGGAGGAGGGATTCGCCTTCGCGCCGCATCCGATGCTGGCCGAAACCGACCGCGACAAGTTCGCCGTGCATCAGATCATCGATTTCTATCACGAGCAGAACATCGACTACGCCGATTATTTTCAAACCGTCTGGCGCTTCCGGCATCGGGCGGCGCTCGGGCAGCCCAACGCCACGGTGGCCGATCTGGCGCGGCAATACGGTGTCAGCGCGAAGTATCTGGAGACAGTCTGGTCGACGCTTACGCGCGCCGAAGAGGTTGGCCCGCTGGTGAAGCTGCAGGCGATGTGGCGAGCCTTGCCCGAGCCGGGGGCGGATCAGCCGAACGGGGCGCGAGCCGGCTGTGAGGAGATGCGATCGTACATCGCCAACGTGCGCAAGAAGGTGGAGCCGCGGTTTATTAACATCACGGCGGGACCGATCGGTACGGCCTGGCAGCCGCTATTGATTTGGAAGAACACGCAATACGCGACGCATCGCCGGAAGTTCGACGCGAGACAGTTGCAGGTTGAGGGCGAGCCGCTATTCGATCAGAAGGATGTGGTCGAGCCCGAATGGGATAACCCGTTTGGCCCAGGCAAGACGATCCTGGTCGAAAATGAGCCCGGCGATCCGGATCTGGTCGTTCCGGCCGGCGAACGCGCACGCTACGAAGCGGCGTGGGGACGGTTTTCGAGCGTCTTCCCCGACATGTTCTACAAGGAGTCGCGCGGCCGCAACTATTTTGTGACAGGCAAAGATCAAGGCCGCTATCTGAGCGCGGGCTTCCACAACGTGATGGGCTACTTCCGCGATGACCAGCCGCTCTATGAGTTGCTGCTGGACGAGCAGCAGCAGGCGACGTTGGACGAGATGTGGCGGCGGATGGATTTCGTCGCTTCCATCAATATCCGCACCTACGTCGAATTCGCCAAGCTGGGGACCCGTGGAACGCGAGACGACTTCAAAGACGGCGAGCCCGAGGTCAAAGAGATCGAGGTGGAGGAAATCATCTCGGAAGCGAAGATCAGGCATCTCGAAGCCGAATACTTGGAAGTCGCCAAGGAAGGCAACGAGGTGGCGATCCAAGCGGTCAAGGACTTCTTCGACACGGCCAACGAGAGCATCCGCTGGGTGCAGCAAGCCCGTCCCGACGCTGAGGCGAGCCACTTGCGGTCACTGTTCGATTTCGCCGCCCGTGCCTATCGGCGGCCGTTGTCGGCGGCGGATCGCGACGATGTGCTGGCGTTCTATCGCGAAGTGCGGGAGCGCTATGACCTGGACCATGAGGGGGCGATGCGCGAGGCGATTGTTCTGGTCTTGACGTCTCCGAAGTTTTCCTACCGCGTCGACTTGGTCGAAGCCGACGGAGGAGTTCAGCCGCTATCGGATTTCGATCTGGCCAGCCGGCTCAGTTATTTCCTGTGGTCGAGCATGCCTGACAAGGAGCTGATGCGGCACGCCGCCGCGGGTAACCTCCACGAGCCGGAAGTCATCAAGGCCCAGGCGCGGCGGATGCTGCAAGACCCACGCAGCCGGGCGCTGGCGGTCGAGTTCGGGGGCAACTGGCTGGCCTTTCGCGATTTCGAGCAGATCGGTACCGTGGACCGCGAGCGCTTTCCCTCATTCAACGACGAATTGAGAGAGGCGATGTTCGAGGAGCCGATTCGCTTTCTCTTGGACGTGTTTCAACACAACCGTTCGATCCTCGACTTTCTTTACGCCCGCGACACGTTTGTGAACCCTGTGTTGGCCCGTCACTACGGCATGCGGGTAGGGGGCGATGAGAGCAGTTGGGTTCGCTTTCAGGACGCGGATCGCTACGACCGGGGCGGCCTACTGCCCATGGCCGCGTTTTTGACAAAGAACGCGCCGGGTCCGCGGACCAGCCCGGTGAAGCGCGGCTACTGGGTGGCGAAGAACGTACTGGGTGAACAGATTCCGCCGCCGCCGCCGCTGGTCCCCGAGCTGCCGGCTGATGAGGCCAAGATGAACCTGCCGTTACGCCAAATGCTGGAGCAACACCGGGCCAACCCGAGTTGCGCCGCCTGTCACGCGCGATTCGACTCGTTCGGATTGGCGTTCGAAACGTTTGACCCGGTCGGCAAACGCCGCAGTCAGGATCTGGGCGGACGCCCGGTCGATGCGAGCGGCACCTTCCCGGGAGGCATCGAAGGAGAGGGATTGGAGGGCATCCGTCAGTACATTCGTGACCACCGCGAAGACGATTTCGTGGATGGTTTTATGAGCAAACTGTTGGCCTATGCCTTGGGGCGCAGCCTGGCGCTCTCCGACGAACCCTTGATCCAGGAAATCGGCCGCAAACTTGCCGGCAACGGCTACCGTTTTGAAGCTGTGATTGATAGCATTGTTACGAGTCGCCAGTTTCTCTTTAAGCGCGGCCGCGAGCAGCTCGTGGCACATGAGAGGTGAGTATGGTGAACCCGCGGCACGAAGCGCGTCGAAAGCGTGAAACAGCGCTATCCCGAAGGACCTTTCTGCGCGGCGCCGGCGTGACCATGGCCTTGCCGTGGTTGGAGTCGCTAGCGGGTTTCGGCATCAGTTCCGCCTCGGCGGCCACGACCGCCGCGCAGCCCCAACGCTTTGGCGTACTGTTCATGGGAACGGGCATCAGTCCCGGCCGTTGGTGGGCCAAAGGGACGGGCGCCACGCTGGAACTGAGCGAATCACTGGCGCCGCTCGAACCGCTCAAGGCGAAGGTCAACGTGATTGACGGCCTGTTCAACAAGACGGCCACGGGACAGGGGATTCATCCGGCGATGACCGGCAACATGTTATCGGGCGTGCCGATCCGCAAAGGTTCGATCATCCAAGGCGGCATCACCGTGGACCAGGTGCTGGCCAACCAGATTGGGCAGGAGACGCTGCAGCCCAGCATGGTGTTGGCCTGTGAGCGGGCCATGACCGGGTTCCATGAGACGAATTTTTCGAACGCCTACAGCTCGCATATTTCGTGGCAGAGCCCCGAATCGCCGGTGCCCAACGAGATGTATCCCTCGTTGGCGTTTGACAGCCTATTCGAGAACGGCGGCCGACTGCGCAACACGAGCGTGCTCGACCGGGTGAAGGATCATGCCATGACGCTGAGTGGCAAGATCAGTTCCACGGACAAACTCAAGTTGGAAGAGTATCTCGCCAGCGTTCGCGACGTCGAACGCAGCATTGAGCGGATGCGTACGGATAAGGACAAGGCCGAAGATCGCGCCCGCGACGTGGGGCGCCCGCTGTTCGCGATGGAGCGTCCGGGAGATGGGCTGCCTGAAGATATCCGCGATCACATTCGACTGATGTGCGACATCGTCGCCCTCGGGTTTCAGACCGACAAGACGCGCGTGGCCTCGCTGCTGTTGGCCCGCGACCTGTCGGCGCTCTACTATCCGTTCCTGGGCGTGAGCAAGCAGCATCATGGCGCGTCCCATTACGACACGGAGGACGACTATCAAAAGATCGTGCACTTCCAAGTCAGCCAACTGGCCTATCTGGCCGAGCGTTTGGACGCCATGCCGGAAGGGGAGAGCACCGTGCTGGACAACAGCTGTCTGCTGTTCCTGTCGAACATGTGGTCCGGGACGAAGCACGACAACAAGAAGGTGCCGGTGGTCACGATCGGCGGCCTGGGGGGGAAGCTGGAAACCGGCAGAGCGCTCGACTATTTCGAGTCGGGCGACGACAACCGCAAGTTGTGCAGCCTGTATCTGGGCATCATGGACCGGATGGGCGTCGAACTCGCCGAGTTCGGGGACGCCGAAACGCGGTTAGCAGGTTTCTGAGGATGACCGCTCGTCTACTGGGCAAGGTAGCCTAGCAGCCTGTGGCAGAATACCCTGTTTTCAGGCGGCGAGAAGCAGCGGGGTGGCCAGCGGCGCGC
>JAQBUE010000250.1 GCA_027624045.1 Acidobacteriota bacterium | reverse complement strand
TCTTCAGGATCATCTTGTATTGGAAACACTCCCTCCTTTCAGGATCATCTTGCATTGGACAACTCTGCTCCCACTTCCGTCCGTGCTCTGTTGTACAATGCCCCGCAATGAAGAGCTATGTCCGAGGGCCGAGCCTGCCGCTGATCGAGAAGACGGTCGACGAAGTTTTCCGCGGGACAGTTGCCCGCGAGCCCGGGCGTGAAGCGCTGATCTCACGTCATCAAGATATCCGGCTCACCTGGACTCAGCTTGAGGAACAAGTGGGGCGGACGGCGGCGGGGTTATGGGGCTTAGGGATTCGTCCCGGCGACCGTGTCGGGATGTGGTCCTCATCCTGCGCGGAGTGGTTTTATCTGCAGTTGGCGACGGCCCGTGTCGGAGCCGTACTGGTCAACGTGAACCCCGCCTATCGCGCCCACGATCTCCGCTATATCCTCGAATGTTCAGGCATGAAGGCACTCTTTCTCCAGGAGAAAGATGACAGGACCGACTATCACGAAATTCTCGGCGAGGCGCGTGAAGGGGCGGAGCTGTCGCTGCGGCACGCCATCCTGCTGGGGACGTCTTCGTGGGACGACATGATCGCGGCGGGCGTAGAGCCTGGCGAATCCCCAAAAGACCCCAACGACGTCGTCAATATTCAGTACACGTCGGGAACAACGGGTAAGCCCAAAGGCGTGATGCTCACCCACCGGAATCTTCTCAATAACGCCTACCTGGTTGGGCGAGCCATGAATTGGAGATCCGCGGATCGTCTCTGTCTCGCCGTTCCCATGTATCACTGCTTTGGGAGCGTTATGGGATCGCTGGCGTGTGTCGTCTTTGGCGCGACGCTGCTGATGCCGTCGGCCGTTTTCAATGCAGCGGCGGTGTTAGAAGCCATCGAGCAAGAGCGTTGCACAACGATCTATGGCGTGCCGACCATGTTCATCGCGGAGCTGGAGCACCCTGAGTTTCCGCGGCGCGATATGGGTTCCCTGCGAACTGGGATCATGGCGGGAGCGCCCTGTCCGGTTGAGCTGATGAAGCGGGTCGTCGGCGATATGCATTGCAGCGAGATGACGATTGCTTATGGCCTGACGGAGGCCTCGCCTGTCATTACACAATCGTCCACTACGGATAGCGTCGCGGTGCGGGTCTCAACCGTGGGGCGCGTCATGCCTGAGACGGAGGTCAAGATCATCGACCGCGAGTCCGGTGAAACGGTGGAAGTCGGCACGCAGGGCGAACTTTGCACGCGCGGCTATCTCGTGATGAAGGGCTACGACAAGGACCCCGAAGCGACGGCCCGCGCTGTGGATTCGGACGGTTGGCTGCACTCGGGCGACCTCGCCACGATGCGCGAGGACGGCTACTTCCGCATCACGGGCCGCTTGAAAGAGATGATCATCCGGGGTGGCGAGAACATCTATCCGCGGGAAATCGAAGAGTTTCTCCACGAACACCCCAAGATCGCCGACGTTTACGTCGTCGGGCTGCCCGACGAGCGCCTCGGCGAGAGCGTTCTGGCGTGGGTTCGGCTGCATTCGGGTGAAACGGCCACGGAAGAGGAAGTCCGCGATTACTGCCGCGGCAGGATCGCACACTTCAAGATCCCCAAATATATAAGGTTCGTGGATGAGTTTCCCATGACGGTCACCGGGAAGGTGCAGAAGTTCGTGATTCGTCAGAAAGAGATTGAGATGCGCCAGCTCGCGGCGGTAGCAGGCACGGAAACAGCCTAGCCCCCGCTTGACTATAATGCGGTACGGTCTGACGGCTGGGTCGTTTGAGTCTCAGCGATCCCAAAGGGGACCAATAATCATGAAGCGACGTGAACTGCTCAAGATGGTTCCGGCCCTAGCCGGCTCGGGCCTCGTCTCGACGGTCGCAGCAGCAGCGCCGAAGTCGACGGGCGGTTCTGCCCGCATCAAGTCGGCTATCTGCGCGTATTCTTACCGCAAACAGATCGAGAGCGGCAAGATGAGCTACGCGGACTTGGTTGATGTGGCGGTCGAGCATGACATCGACGGCCTGGACGTGACCGTCTACTGGCTGCCGAAAACGGGTCTCGATGAGTTCCTGCTTTCGCTGCGGCGCAAAGCGTACTTGGCTGCGGTTGAAATTCCGGCGATCGCGATTCGCTCCAACCTTTGTAAGAGCGACGAGCGTGAGCAGCAGGTCGAAGTAGCCTGGCTGAGCTACTGGGTTGACGTAGCGAATAAATTGGGCGCGAGCCACATTCGTGTTTTCGGCGGCACTGTTCCCAAAGGCGCGACCGACGATCAGGCGGCCGGATGGGTGGTCGAGATCCTCAAACGCGCGGCCGAGTATGCGGGCAAGAAGGGCGTGATTCTGGGCCTCGAAAACCACGGCGGCATTACTCTTCGCGCCGAGCGCGTTGTTGCCATGGTTAAGGCCGTCGACAACCCCTGGGTCGGCATTAACCTCGACACGGGCAACTTCAGCCGCGACCCGTACAGCGAGATCGAGATGTGTCTGCCGTACGCGGTGATGTCGCAGCTCAAAACCGGCGTGCATTATGATGATGGCCGCGAAGAGCCCAGCGATTGGGAGCGTGTGATCAAGATGTATGCGACTGCCGGGTATAAGGGTTACGTCTCGCTGGAATACGAAGCCGCCGAGCCCGTTGAAACAGCAATGCCGAAGTACCTGGGCCGGCTGCGGGAACTGAGTCGAAAGTATTCCGCTTGAGGGGCCGCCCGCCGGCCCGCGCTGGAATCAGAAATCGCCGCGACAGAGAATCGCTTTGCGCAAAAACGTTGTTCTCGCCGTCGTTGTCTCGGCGTGCCTCCTTGGAATCCTCTACGCCGCCTGGAGTTTCGATCTCGTCGGACGTCTTAGCGACTACGGCCAGCTCGTCGAGACGATGCGCGGCGACGGTTTGTGGAGCCCGCTTGTCTGCATCGGCGTTCAGTTTCTTCAGGTCGTTATCTTTGTCATCCCCGGCGAAATTACGCAGATCGCCGCAGGCTATGTGTTCGGCGCTTGGCTGGGGTTCGTCTACTCGCTCGTCGGTATCGCGCTGGGATCGATGTTCGATTTCTGGTTCGCCCGGCTGGTCGGCCGCCCTGTCGTCGAACGGATCATGGGCCGCGAAAGATTACAGCGTATTGACGAGTTGCTACGTTCGCGCAAGGGAAGGTCGGCGCTTTTCGTCTTGTTCCTCATACCCGGGATGCCCAAGGACGCGATGTCGTATGGTGCGGGCCTGACACAGTTGGGGATGGGAGAATTTGTTGTGGTTTCCGGCCTCGCCCGAACGCCCGCCCTGCTGTTCAGTACCCTGATGGGTTCACAACTCTACGAACGCGACTACAGCGCGATGATTATTACCGCCGTGATCGGCGTCGCTGTCGCCGGCGGCTTTTATTGGTATCAGAGAAAATACAGCTTTGTATGATCCGCCGAATGACAACCGACGATATCCCGGCGGGGATGCGTCTGAAGGAGACCGCGAACTGGAATCAGACGGCCCAGGATTGGGAGAATGTTCTAGCTCTCGAGCCGCAGGGATGCTGGGTCTATGAGGCAGAAGGAAAGATCGTGGGCTCGACCACGGCTGTCACCTATGGAGAGGACCTGGCTTGGATCGGCATGGTGCTGGTCTTGCCCGAGTACCGCGGGCGCGGAATTGCGCGCGCGCTGATGGAGCATGCGTTGCGCTACCTCGACGCCCGTGGCGTGAAGTGCGTCAAGCTGGATGCCACCGATATGGGCCGGCCGCTTTACGAACGCTTGGGGTTTGTGGAAGAGACATCGATCGAGCGTTGGGCGGGCACGTTGAACCCTACATCGCCGCCGGATGATCTTCCCGTGCCGGCTGCTCTGGTTGACGTGGAGCCAATCGCGGCGCTCGACCGAGCTGCGTTTGGGGCCGACCGTTCACGGTTGCTCGGGCGATTGAGTGAGACGTTTCCACAGGACGCGCATTACCTGCCCGGCGGATATCTCATGGGGCGTCCCGGCGTCAGGGAATATTTTCTGGGCCCCTGTGTCGCGGATCACGCGGCTGGGGCACGGCGGCTGATCGCTCATTGTCTCTCCCAATACGCCACAACGCGCATGTTTTGGGACTTACTGCCGGCGAATCAAGACGCCGTCGATCTTGCGCGATCATTCGGTTTTGAACCGCAGCGCAAGCTGGCGCGGATGACGCTCAAGGGCGGCGTCTGTCAACCTGGAAATGTAAGCCAGGTTTTCGCGGCGGCGGGATTTGAGTACGGTTAGAGATATGAAAACAACGATTGTTCTGCGGAAGGTTTCGATCCCGTTCCGGGAGCCTTTCCGTATTTCCAATGGCGCCGCTGCCCGCAAAGACAGCGTGATCGTCGAGATCCGGCGCGGCGAAGTTTCAGGTTTTGGCGAGGCGGGCCCGCTGACAGGCGGAGCCTATTCGGCTGAGACGGCGGAATCGAGCTGGGACCGGCTTGAACAGAAACTGATTCCGTTTTGGATGGAATCGGAGTTCGCGCATCCGGCCGAGGTGGGTCCTGCGCTAGATACGATACCCGGCGAGCCTTTTGCCCGCGCGGCTCTTGAGGGGGCATCTTGGGACCTGGTAGGCCGTGAGACGGCGCTTCCGCTATGGCGAATGTTTGGCTCACAGTCACGGCCCATCGAGTCGGGCGTGGCGATCGGCATTTTCGATACACTCGACGAACTGTTGGAGCGCGTCGATCGCTATTTGCGCGACGGTTACCGCCGCACGAAGATCAAGATTCAACCCGGCTGGGATGTGGAGCCGATTCGAGCGATTCGCGAACGCTTCGGAGATATTCCGCTGATGGTCGACGCGAATACTGCCTACACTCTCGATCACTTGGATACCTTCCAGGAACTCGACCGATTCGGCCTGATGATGTTCGAGCAACCGTTTCCGGCAAACGCGCTGCACGAACTGGCTGAGTTGCAACGCCAAGTCAAGACGCCGCTGTGCGCCGATGAGTCGGCCGAGAGCCAGCAGTCCCTTGAGAAAATGATCGAGCTCGCGTCGGTGGAGATCATCAACATCAAAGTCCAGCGCGTGGGCGGCCTCACAAACGCCCGCCGGATGTACGACCGGGCGCATCAGGCCGGGCTCGGCATCTGGTTGGGTACGATGCCTGAGCTGGGCGTTGCGTCCGCGCAGGGTTTGCATTTGGCGACTCTGCCCGGCTTTAATTTTCCGACCGATGTTGAGGCTTCCGAGCGCTGGTATGTCGATGACATTGTCGATCCGCTCATCACTCTTTCCGAAGGCGGCCACATCCAGATACCGGACGGGCCGGGAATGGGCTACCGCGTCAATGCCGCTAAACTCGAACAGTACACAGTGCAGAGGATGGAATTCAGTTCATGATGATTAAACGCGGGCGGCATGAATGGCGAATCGGTGACCGCGGCCTGACGCTCGGCGTGCGGACGCTCATCATGGGTGTGGTCAGCCTGGAAGGGCAGTCCGAAGGTGAGGGGATTGATCCAGGCGCCGTACTCGAAAGCGCGCAGGAGCTTGAGCGGCAGGGAGCGGACCTGATCGAGCTGCACGCCGGGCCGATCTATCTGGGGTCGCGGCAGATCACGGCGGATGAGGAGCTGAGTAAGCTCGTGCCCGTGTTGCGGAAGCTGCGGCACAATCTCGATGCGCCGATTTCGATCAATACCTACAACTCCGAGACGGCCGAACGCGCCATCGAACTCGGCGTGCAGATCATCAACGACGTCAGCGGGCTGGCGTTTGATCCGAAGCTGGCCGCGGTGATCAATCAGTCCAACGTGGGGCTGATTCTAACCCACATTCGAGGAACGCCCGATACGTTTAAGCGGCTGCCTCCGGTGCCCGATCTTGTCTCGCTGATCGGGCGCGACCTGGAATCGAGTCTCGCCCGGGCGCGGGCCGCCGGCATCGACCGCCGCCGGATCGTCGTCGACCCGGGGCTCGAGCTGGGCAAGCGCGGCGACGAGAACTTCAAGATTCTCACACAGCTCGATCGCCTGGTGTCGCTGCAGCAACCCATCCTCGTCAGCCCGTCGCGCAAGCGATTCATGATCGAATCCGTGAAATCCCCCGATTCAGAATGGACGCTGGCCGCGGTGGCGGTGGCGACAATCGCGATCGTCAACGGCGCCCACATCGTGCGTGTTCACGAAGTCGAGGCCGTAGCGCAAGCAGCCAGAGTGGCCGACCAGATGTTCGGGCTGACGTACTAGCCGGGGCGGGTGGCGTAGCCCTCAACGAGGGGTGTTCTTGTTTCGTGATTCGCGCTTCGTGATGGGTGATTCTCGGAGTTTAGGTGCCTTCCCCCCTTCGATGGATCATTTCCAGAGTGCCACCGAAGCCCCAGCCCCAGCATTTTCCAATCCAAGAATGATCCTGAAATGCGGTAGGTCGAGGCCGGGGACGAAATAGGGTG
>JAQBUE010000031.1 GCA_027624045.1 Acidobacteriota bacterium | reverse complement strand
CTTTCTGCCGCTCGCGTCGCTTGCGCCGTCCCATTGCCATAGAACAAGTTTATCGACTCTTGTTTCAATGTGGGACTTCCACCACAGGCTGTTAAGGGAGCACGGCTGTCGCATGCCGTGGCTCTGCGCACAAAGTCGTCGCGCTATACTGGAACGGAGCGTCCGGCACCATTTCAGAGACGCGCTTAGAGGAGTTCTCGTGATCATACTGCCCACGGCTCTCGCGAGGGGTGTATTTACAACTCTGGCGGCCTTTTTCCTGCTACCAGTGGGAATGACGGCTGCTTTTCCTCAGGACGCGGCGTCGCCCGCAAAATCGTCAAGGGCCGAGGCTTACTATCACTACGCCCTCGCTCATTTGCATATGGAGCGAGCCGGCCAATACGGTCGCCGCGAGTATTGGGACAACGCTCTCAAGGAATACCAGGCAGCCATTGCGGCCGACCCGGATTCGGAATTTCTCAAGCTTGAGTTGGTTCGGTTCTACGGACGCACCGACCGCCTTGATGACGCCGTCAAGGAATCCGAGGCGCTTCTGAAGGCGAATCCCAACAACATTGAGGTTCGCCGCACTCTGGGCCGTTTTCTAGCTGCCTACGCAACTTCGAGCCGCCGCGGCGGTGTCGATCAGGAATTGCTGGCGCGCGCGGTCGAGCAGCACGAGAAGATCCTCGAAGTGGATCCGAATGACCAGGATGCTCTGATGAAGCTTTCGGGCTTCTATCAGGCGCTTGAACAGCCGAAAAAGGCCGAGGAAGTACTCGATCGACTGCTGAAGATCGAGCCGGCGTCGGCCGAAGCTCTTTCGAACCTTGCCCGCCTCTACATGACGCAGGGCAAGACGGATGAGGCCATCGGAGCCCTTGAAAAGGTGCGAGATGCCGGCACGGCCGGACCGCAGGAACTCGCCATGCTCGCCGAACTCTACGAGCGTGTCGGCCGCAATGACGATGCCGCCGCGTTGTTCGAGGAGGTGCGGGAGATGGGCGGCGACAACGCCGCGCTCCGTGCATCGTTGGCGCGCAATTGGCTTCTGTCCGGCCAGGTTGACAAGGCGCTGCGAGAGTACGAGCGTCTGAGTAAAGAGGAACCGAATAATCCCGATTACCATCTGCGGCTCTCTCAGATCTTTCGCCAAAAACGGCGTTTCAAAGATGCTCGGGAGCACCTTGAGAAGGCTGGCGAATTGGCGCCCGATTCGGTGGAGATTCAGTACAACGGTGTCTTGCTTTACGAAGCGGAAGGCCGCGGCGACGAGGCGATCGAAGAGCTCGAACGGCTGCTTTCTGAATCCAGCAAAGATAGCTATACGCAGCGCGAGAAGGGCAATCGAGCTCTGTTTATGGAGCAGCTCGGGATGCTCTATCGGGATCAAGGCAATATCGCGCGGGCCGTGGAGGTGTTCGAGGGCTTGGCTGATTTGGACACGGAAGCGAAGCCGAGCGTCGTGTCGCACCTGGTTGACACTTACCGCTTTGCGCGGGATTACGAGCGGGCTCTGAGCGTGGCGAAGGAGGGGGCCGCTGATTTTCCCGATAACCGGTCTCTCCTCATGCAGCGCGCCAGCCTGCTTGCCGATACCGGAGACTGGAAGCAGGCAAGCGAACTGCTGAAAGACCTTCTTGATCAAGAGCCGGACAACCGCAACGTGATTCTGGCGTTGGCCCACATTTACGAACGGGGCCGGCAGTATGACGAGGCCGTCTCGGCCATCGAAAAAGCGTCTAAACTTGCTACGACCGATGAGCAGAAGCTTTCCGTCCTGTTCAACCATGGCTCGGTGCTGGAGCGAGCCAAACGTCACGACGAAGCCGAGAAGAAGTTTCGGGAACTGATCGCGAAAGATCCCGACAACGCCTCCGCTTTGAACTACCTCGGGTACATGCTGGCCGATGTCGGAAAGAGCCTTGATGAGGCGCACGACATGATCCAGAAGGCGCTTGAACTTGACTCTGACAACGGCGCTTACATGGACTCACTCGGATGGCTGTACTACCGGCAGCAGAAGTTTGAGCTGGCGGAGCGTTATCTGGTCCGCTCGCTGGAGAAGGTTAAAGGTGATCCGGTGGTGCATTCCCACCTGGGCGACGTCTACTCCAAGTTGGGCAAAGTGGATCAGGCTCGCAAGCACTGGGAGCTTTCCATTGAAGAATTGAAGAATGGTCCCGCCGCGGACCGCGATCCCGAAGAGATCGCCAAGCTGGAAAGTAAGATTTCCGAGTCGAGGGGGAAGCTTTCCACCCAGGTGCAGAAAAAAGAGCAGTAGCCTAGGCGGGGCCTGCCGGCTCCGTGAAAGTCCGCCGTCCGCCCTTGTCGTGGGCCGTTCCCGGTTCCTGAGACCGTTGTTTCCAATTCCCCGCCTTTTGTGGTCCACTGTTAGGTATGCGAATTCGGCGTATCATCCTGGCGTGTACTCTTCTGCTTCCTTCGCTTAGCTGGGCGCAAGTTCAGTTCAAGGAAGGTTCGGGAAAGGTTGAGGTCGAGATCGACGGCAAACCGTTCACGACCCTGTACTACGGAGGGGACGCGCCCAAGCCGTATCTGCATCCGCTGCGCGCCGCGAGCGGCACGATCGTTACGCGCGGCTACCCGATGGAGAATATTCGCGGGGAGCAGCGCGACCATCCGCATCATCGCGGTCTGTGGTTCACTCACGGCGAGGTCAACGGACTCGATTTTTGGGCGAATGAACTATCCGCGGGCCGGCCGCGTGGCGGTTTGATCGACACGCTGGATCTGCATACGGGACCGGGCGGCGTCATCAGCGGCACGTTCCTTTGGAAGACTCCCGGGGGGCTGCCCATCCTGCGCGAAGAACGGACGATGCGCTTCCACGCCGGCGCTCCGAATCGCTTGGTCGATTTCGACGTGAAGTTTACGGCTCTGGCGGAAGAAGTTCATTTCGGAGACACCAAGGAAGGCATGTTCGCAATCCGCCTGGCCACGTCGCTCGAGGAACCGCACGCCCGTGCTGAAGGCGTCGTTCGCACTGGAACCATCACCGCCGCCGACGGCAAGACCGGTGAAAAGAACCTCTGGGGCAAGCGTTCACCTTGGCTCGATTACAGCGGGTCGATTGACGGCGAGAAGTTGGGTGTCGCTATCTTTGACCATCCGTCAAACGCGAAGCACCCGACCTATTGGCACGTCCGCAGCTATGGGCTCTTCGCCGCGAATATTTTTGGGGAACACGATTTCCATGGCGATCCCAAGCGCGATGGCAGCGTAACTCTGAAGTCCGGTGAGGTGTTGCGCTTCCAGTACCGGGTCGTCATTCATCCAGGCGATGTAAAGTCCGCCGCTGTGGCCGGGCTGTACCAGAAGTACGTCAGCGAACACAAGGGCGGGCAGAGCGAGTAAGCGCAGCGCCGTCTGGGCGGTAGGCAAATGCCGGCGCCGGCTTCTGATTGCTGCCACTCAAAATCAAGTAACTGTGGTTGCTGGTCGGCGGTTGCTGATCAGCTAGCCGTGGCCGAGATACATCAGCCAGCCGAGGCCGAAGATGGCCGCCATGAAGTAGCCGAAAACGCCGAGACCGTAACGGATACGTTCTTTGTCGGAGTCGCGGCCGATAACGCCAAGTACGATCGAGGCGAACAAGGCGAATAGGAGCGCCGCTTCGAGGTGTGTGAGGTTCAAGTACATTACGGCTTTTCACCCACGGCGATTTCGTAGACGTCGACGATGGCCAGAATGTTGAGCAGCCCCGCACACACCAGGAACTTCGTGCCGTAGTCGGCGACGGCATGCGCCAGTTGCTCCTGATGATAGCCGAGCCAACTCGCCACGAAGTAGAGAGAGCCGTTGGCCATGTCGGCCATGTATCCGCCGTAATGAACGACGGTCGTAAACAAGTCGCCGCTCTGAGGCTCGAACATGCGTCCGCGCATCAGCAGCCCGAAACCGAACATGCCCGCGATGGCGAAAAGCAGCAGGATTCCGTGATTCCATCGCTTGAGATAGAAGTGCCCGGCTCCGGGCAGAAGCCAGCCCAAAAGGACGGGCGCGGCCCATTGCTGGAGCGGCGGGATCATATGTTTTTCTTGGGGCATGCGTCGTTTGGACCTGTTCTCAAAAGTATCACAGCGGAGGCGGCGATGAGGGCGTCCGGCCACACGGCAGTCACAAGGCGTCAGCCGTTCGTCCCGCCATCTTGATGTCCTTCACTTCTTCTCTGGCTTAGGTTTCTCGAAGTCGAAGCGCTCGCGGTAGGTGATGTCGGCGCCTTCGACTTCGAGCCGTAATCTGACTTGGCCCTCAAGATCCGGCGGCGTCTCGAGGGTAATAACTTGCTGGGCGCGGACCCGCTCGATGATCTGTTGCAGAAACGGTTGGATTTGAGCGACGCTATCGCAGAAAAGAGCTTGTCCGCCGGTGGTTTGGGCGAATTGGGTCAGGCCGTTTTGGTAGACGGAGTTGAGCCGGTCCCCGCGGTTTTCAAGGTGCAAGAAGAATACCGGCGCCCAGGAACTCATCAGAGACTGCAACATGCCGTTGATGCGCTCCTGGATCAGGCTGTCGCCAAAGCGGCGGCTCAGATCGCCACCGTCGCTCGGGTTGATGACAGGATTGGTGTAGTTGCCGCGATACTCATAGATGCTGCCATCGGTGATATAAAGCACGGCTACGCGCACGTCGGACTGACGCAGCATTTGATCGGCCACCGCGGCGGCGTCTTCCACGGAATCGAGCAAGCCCGGGAAGCCGGAGACGGGCGAGCTGAGTAGGGTGTCTTTCAGTGCCTCGTGATCGCTGGTAGGTTCCAGCAGAACCTGGAGGCCGTCCTGCGCGCGAAGGATGCCGGCGAACTCGCGGGGGCCAAAATCAGCGAGCAGTTCGATCAGGCCCGCCCGCACGGTGTCGATGCGGGTCAAGTCGCCGACCACATCGAGCACGATAAGCAGGACGAGATTTCCGTTAGCCGGGTGAACAGTACGAACCGCGACCTGCTTGTCTTCAAACCACGCGTGGATTTTCTCGGGCGGGACGAGCGTCGTCAACTGCTCGTCGCCGGTCTGCACCCAAAGCGGGGCCTTCATCTCCGCTTGCGCGCCGCACGCCCACACAAGGCTGATCGTTAGCGCCGAGAATACACATTGGAGGAGGCAGGTGGGCCGGCCCGCAGGAGTCAAAAGTTCAACCTCATGCCAAGCTGCACGACGCGGCCGCCCTGCGAACCGATAATTCTTCCGGCGTTGATGTTGCGGGCATTCTCGGGTCCGATTACGTTGTCGGGGCTGTTCCAGTTGGCATGATTGATGAAATTGAAGCCCTGGAATAGCAGTTCCACGCTGCGTTCGCCCGAGAGCGGTACGCGCTTTGTCACCGCCAAGTCATGATTGTTCCAGCCGGGGTTGCGCAACAGCGGATGCGTGCGCGCGGCATCACCGATCGTGAAGTCAGCCGGATCGGCGAAGGCCAGCGGATTGAAGTAAAGCTCAGGTCCGGGATTGGCGATAGACGGATCGACGCCGGGAACCGTGTTCACGCGCAGGAAGCGCACAACGCCCCCTGTGTTATTAAACTCCGGCCGGAGCGCGACCGGGTCGCCGCTCATCCAGTTGGTAAAACCGCTCACCGACCAATTCCCGACGAGATGTTTAAGCATCGACGACTTGAACATCGCCTTGCCTTCGCCGAACGGCAACTCGTACACATAGCTGAGCGAGATGCGACGCGGTCTCAGGCCGCGTGAGAGCGACCACTCATCGTCGCGGTTGAAGTAGTTCTGGACGCCTGGGCCAGAATAATCGTCCCACTGTTTGGTGTAAGAGTACGAGAAATCGAGCGTTAAACCGTGAGAAGCGCGCTTTTCGAGGCCGATATCCGCGCTCTGGTACCTGTAACGGCCGAGCGGGAACTGGCCGTTCGTCTGGAACTCCTGGAACTGCGGGAACGGCCGCAGGGTGCGGCGGAAGGCTTCGTCGTTGAGTTGATCGCGATAGCTGAGCCCATCAAGCGGGATGGCGTTGATACCGACGCTGCTTCCGCCCAGGAAGATGTCTTTGGCGCGGTACATCTGGCCGCCGACGCGCACAGTAAGGCCCGCGGGAAGCTGCCGTTCCAGGCGCAAGGACCCATAGCGATAGCGCGGCAGCCTGCCGGTGCGCGGGATGAGATCCGGGTCGGTGTCATTGGCCGCGTCGGGTCTCATGTCCGGCAGGCCGTGCTGCAGAGGCTCCAATCCCTCATCGAGCACAACAGCGGGATCGATTTGCTGGTTGGCTGAAATCTGGGTGCGTTTGGCGGTGAATCCCTGGGTTCCGAACGTGCCGCTACTGATACCGGCATCGGAGTAGAACTGCATCACCGAGAGCCGCACAACCGTATCACGTGAATCGGTCGGGCTCCAAGCCAGCCCCAGGCGCGGCTCGACGCGCGTCCGGTGGGGCTGAAACGCGCGGCCCTCGCCGTCGTGCGCCGCGAAAACAAGGGCGCCTAGCCGCTCGTTCGCGGGATTGATGGTCGCCAAGTCGACGGTCGATTGCCTGTCAAACTTCTCGGTGCGGGGGCTCGATACACCGATATTCACGCTCATCGTGGCCCGCAGCCTGGGCGTCACTTCATATTCATCACGAATGCGGGCTTCGACCGACGTGCGGCGCAGGTAGGTCGGTTGCAGCAGATCTGTTGCTTCGGCCCGGAATGATCGCCCCAGTAGAAAACTGGCGAACGAATCACCGGTGTTCACGATGCCGGGCAGCCCTGTCAGGTCGTCGTTGAATTGGAACGAGCCCGAGGGGGCGTCAGGCATGAACGTGTTGACCTGATAGCGGCTCAGCTCCGCCGAAACCGTCCATGAGTGGCGGCCCTGCTTTAGGTTCAGCGAGTGCTCGGTGTGATAACTGTTCCAGGCGTTGCGAAACTGGGAGCCGGCGGGTGTGCCCATGCCTTCGAAATCCTGGAAGACGATACGAGGAAAGATCGTTCCACTGACGCCGTTCAAACCGAGTTCCTCCGGGATATCGCGGTCACTCTCCAAACCCTCAGTTCGCTGGGTGCGGGACTGCACGCGGGCCCGCGCCGTATAGATGGATTGCGGCGAAATCGAAAACGTTTCCGTGACGGCCAGTCGCTTCTCGGAAAACTGCCGGTCAGGCTGCCCGGGATTCGCAATAGTGGGGTAGATCCGCGGCGAACCTTCGAAACCCTTCGAGTGCGCCAGATCGGCTGTGAGCTTGTGGCGTTTGAGCAAATTGTGATCGACCCGCGCCAGGACGCCATCTGGCGTTTCCTGCCGCGGCGGGTTGACCCAGTAGTTGTTCTGCAGGAACGGTCCGATACTGGTGTTGGGCCGCGGCAGTTCCTGAGCCATACGCGTAGCGACAGGGTCGAACCGGGAGAGCGGGATCCGGTTGTTCGGGAACGGGTCGCGCATGTATTCCAGATTGTCGAGTTCCACGCCGCGTGAGGCATCGTATGCCGGATTGAGGCTTGTGGAATCCGGATCGTAGACGGTGATGGGATCACCGGCCTTGTTTACGAGATCGGAGAAATCGCCGCGCTGCTGGCCCGAGGTGGGGATCGTCCTTAGGTACGACTGTCCGACCTGCTGGCGCGTGCCCTCATAGGAGAACGTGAAGAAGGTCGAACGCCGGCCGTCGTAAAGCTTGGGGACGTAGACCGGTCCGTTGACACTGAAGCCGAACTGATTGCGTCGCAGGATGTTTCGCTCGCCGCCGTTCTGCACGACCTCATGTGGCACGGCATCGAAGGAGTTGTTGCGGACGTACTCATAGACCCGGCCGTGCCAAAGGTCACTGAGACCCTGTTTGGAAGCCGAGCCTTGCTTGCCCGCTTCGAACACGCCGAGACGCTCTGTTTCGCGCCGGAAGACTCGAATGGCTTTCTTGACTTCGACAACGTAAGGGTCAGGTTGAGGCGCTGTTTTTGGGACTCCCGAAGATGTTGTGGTCTCCGCGGCTGCCGCTGCGGGAGATTGGGGCGATGTTGCCGCGTTGTCCGCTGCGCGTGTGTGTGTGACCGCTGTTCCTCCTAGGAGGAACGCCACTAATACACACACGTATCGTATCGTCATCTCATTAGCGGGTACTACATTCTATCTTATACCTGTAGGTCGGCGGCTGGCCAGCGGGCGAATGCCCTAGATGTTCGATATCCCACGTTGTAGGCCGTTAGCTCGCGGCCTCGCCTCTAAATACCAATCGTTACGATCGCATCCTGTACCTTCCCGGTGGGCCCGGCGCCTGTTTCCGAGACGTAACAATCCAGCTCGCTCCGGATGCCAAACTCGCTCAGATACACGCCTGGCTCGATGGAAAAACAGGTGCGCGGGATGATCGGACGCTTGTCGAGAGTTTCGAGATTGTCGATATTGGCGCCGTTGCCGTGAACCTCTTCGCCGATCGAATGGCCGGTCCGGTGCGTGAAGCTATCGCCGAACCCGGCGTTGGCGATGTGCTCGCGGGCGATATCGTCCACCTCGCAGCCATGAATGGGTTTGCGTGCCAAGATCGAGCGGTCGACGAACGCGACCGCGTTGTCACGCGCGCCCTTCACGATGTCGAATACATTCACGATCTCCGGGCGGGGAGCGCCGCCTACAGACGCTGTCCACGTAATGTCGTAGTAAACCGCGTGGGGCTGCTGGAGCTTCGCCCAAAGGTCGATGAGAACGAAATCGCCGTCGCGAATGGGCGTTGATCGGTCGCTTGTAGGCTCATAGTGCGGATTGCCGCTGTTGCCGTTCACGGCGACAATGGGGCCATCGGCTGTCACAAGCTGCTGCTCGTGAAAGCGGCGCCGGATGAATTCAGCGATCAAGAACTCCTCGACGCTGCCATCGGCCCTGACTCTGGCGCCGATCTCCGTGAAGGCCTCGCTTAGGATGGCGTCTACACGGCGTCCCGCCTCGCGATGGGATTCGAGCTGCGCTTCAGACCAGCGTGCTTCGAAGTACTGCACGAGCGCGGCAGAGCTGAGAATCTCGACGCCGATCCCGCGGACCAGATCAATCGTTCCGCCGTCGACGAGCGAGACATAAGGAATCATGCAGTCGGGCGAATACTGCATGGCAACTCGTTTGGCGCCGCCCAACAGTTCAGCGAGTTTTCCGTGCTGCTCTTGCCAACTTGAGTAGACCAGCCGCTCGCCGGGAAGCGGGTCGAGCATCCAGTTTTCGATGCGATGGACCAGTTTGCGCGGTTCGCCCTTGGCGGGAATCCAGTAGTACCAGCGCCGCGACACGTGGCCGCTGACGTCGAGACCGAGCACGCGGTAGGCGATCGGGTCGCGGACATGATGGTCGAAAAAGAGCCAGCCGTCCAGTTGTTCGGATTGGAGTTGAGTCTGGATTTCTTGGAGGTTTCGCATAGCTATTCGTTACGCTTCCGCGGTGGCCCGCTACGCTTCCGAGGCGGTCTTGAGCGCGGCGCTTGCCTCGTCGCTCGTGAGGCCTTTGATTTCGATGATCTTATCTCGAATCTTTTCGCCTTTTAGGATACTTACGACCGACCGCTTTACGCCTAATAATTTCGCGAGGTAGTCAATGCAAGCGCGATTGGCGCGGCCGTCGAGCGGAGGGGCTTGCAGCGCGATCTTCCAGGCGTCCGCGCGCTTTCCCACTACGGCGTTTTTCTTCGCGCCGGGATGGACTCGCAACGCGATATGGGCCACGGTTTCTTCGCTCATGGCTCGGCCCGTGAGACAGTGCTCTTCGTGCTTGTGACGGCGGGATGCAGGTTGGCCACGCCGGCCAGCGGACGTGCGTCTACAACGCGAAACGTGATGACGTCGTCAAGCCAGTCATGACTGTAGCCTTCAGAGTATTGCGCGGCGACGGTGAGGGTATATTCCTGCGCGGCCAGCCAACATTCAAAGCGAAACTCGACCGTCACCTGCTCGCCAGCGGCGCAGGGTCCGATTGGGACGTCTTCAATGGCAGTGTTCGTGCCGAATACGTCGAGTCCATTCCGTGTGCGGATCAGCATCCCGATCATCGGGCTGGGCTGATCGGCATGGAACTTCGAAATGACGCGGACGCTGAGCGGATCGCCGCTACCGACGGCGCGTGTGGGACGTCCCGCCGCGTCCAGTAATTCGACTTCGATCACCTCCGCGACGCGGTCGCCGTGGCGGTGGCTAAAGTTGAGCCCATCCACGCCGCTAACGGTCTCGGCCTTGATGCGGTCGGTCTCGGTTTCGAAAGCCTTCTGGCCCTCGAGCACGGTTCCGACATAGCGATTCATCACGGCCGAGGGCTCGCCTTGCTCGACGATCTTGCCGTCTTCGAGGAAAATCGCGCGGCTACAGATCTGCTTCACAAGTCCAAGATCGTGCGAGACGAACACGATGGTCACGCCCGCTGCTTGCAGTTCCTTGAACTTGCGGACGCAACGGTTCGCGAACACGGCGTCGCCGACGGCCAGCGCCTCGTCAACGACTAGGATTTCGGGTTCGACGTGGATTGCCGTCGAAAAGGCAAGACGCACATACATGCCGCTGGAGTAAGTCTTCACAGGGCGCTCAATGAAATTGCCGATGCCCGCGAAACGCTCGATCGAGGGCATGGCGCGCTCAATCTCGGCGCGGCCCAGACCCATGATCTCGCCATTGATGAAGATGTTCTCGCGCCCGCTGAATTCGGGGTTGAACCCCGCGCCGAGTTCGAGCAGGGCGGCGACGCGGCCTTCGCGGGAGACGCGCCCGGTTGTCGGCTCCAGAATGCCGCACAGAATTTGCAGCAGCGTGCTCTTGCCACTCCCGTTCGCGCCGACGATACCCAGCGTCTCGCCAGGCCTGACCTCGAAGCTAATGTTGCGCAGGGCCCAGAAATCCTCGTGCAGTGACCGGGAGCCGAACCAAAGCGCTTCCTTCAGGCGATCGGCCGGTCGGCGATAGATGCGGTAGACCTTTGAAATGTTGTTGGCGATGAGCAATGTTGGCTCTTGTTGCGGTCGAACGTAATCTTAGCGGGAAGTGGTGTCTACAAGAGGTCGGCGAAGGATTTTTTCCATTTGTAAAACCAGGCGTGTCCGGCAAGAAACAGGACGATGGCGACGCCGCTCAGCGCTAGGAGCGGCGGCCACTCGGGCGCGACGCCGTCAAGCAGTACCGAGCGATAGGAGTCCACGAGCACGTACAGCGGGTTCGCCTCGAATAGCCACGCGTACTCCCCGGGCAACTGGCCCTCCGGGTAGCAGATCGGCGTCGTGAAAAACCACACCGTGAGCAGGAATCCGATAAGCTGGCCCATGTCACGAAAGAATACGCCCAGGGCGGCCAGAAACCAGCTTAGGCCCAGCGTGAACAGAAACTGCGGGATGAGTATCAACGGCAGATAGAGCACCATCGACGTGAGATCGCGTCCGAAGTAGAACAGGCCGCCGACGAAGATCAAGACGCCGAATACTTCGCTGAATAATCCCGCGAAGACCAGGTTTACCGGCAGGATCTCTACCGGAAAAAGAAGCTTCTTGACGAAGTTCGAGTGTTCGTAAACGACCGTCGGCGCCCGCCCGACTGCTTCGCTCAACGCCAGCCACGGCAGCATGCCGGCCATGAAATAGAGAACGAAATTGCCGGGCCTGTCGTCCGGGCCGAAGCGTGTCTGCAGCACGACGCCGAAGACGAAGGCGTAGGTGAGCATCATAAGCAGCGGGTGGATGACCGTCCAAAATAGGCCTCCATACGAGCCCCGGTAACGCCCCATGATGTCGCGCCGCACCATTGAGCGAATCAGCGAGCGGTGCCGCCACATTGTCCGAAACGGATAAGTGAACCCGCGCCCGATCGTTCTCCCGAAGCGCTTCAGGCGTTGCCGCGCCATCGTGCTGACCGCGCTCGACGATGACGCGACCGTGCCCCTGTTGACCTCGGCCTCAATCAGCAGGAACTGCGAGCCGCGCTCATAGAACCATGCCACGTTTTCCTTCAGGGGCGACACGAAGACGCGATAGCGGCCTGTTTCACCCGGCAGATCGATCTGCAAATCGAGTCGCACGGTTTGTTTCGGTGCGACATCCGCGGAGAAACCGGCGTGTGGACCTTCTTCGATCAGATTGTCCGTTGCGGCGTCGAAAACCTGGTAGGCGAAGGCGTAGCCATCCGCCGAACTCCAACTCTCGCGGCCCTCGTTGCGCAACTCGAGGCTTAACGCCAAGCGGGAGCCGTCGGCCGGGCTGACCTTCCAACTCCCGACGGCGGCATTCACGGTACCGCACCGGTATAGAGCGCCGAGGGATACCGCTCGGCTACCGCGCCCGTTTTGCGTCCCACGGCGTAGATCACGTCACCGCGCAAATGATCCGCCAGCTGGTAGCGCTTCATCAAGTGCTTGACCCAGTCGAACTCGGCGCTGTGACCGGCGAGATAAGGACCGGTCTCGATGCGCTCCACGGCGAAACCCGCGGCCTCGAACATCTCCTGGACGTCACGCGGCGCATACTCCCGGCTGTGCCGCGGGTCAGCTTCGCCGTCTTCATTCGGGCGGACGTACTGATGAAAAAGACCCGGATGATATCCCAGCAGTAGCGAGCCGGCAGCGCGGAAGCTGCAGATGTTCGGCGTCGTCAGCAAAAGATGGCCGTCCGGCCGCAGGATGCGATTGATTTCGGCCATCATATGCATCGGATCGCCTTCCAGATGTTCCAGCAACTCGCAACACAGAACAGTGGAAAAATGCCCGTCGGGGTAGGGGTACGGATCCCTCTCGGCGTTGAACAGATCGAGCCGACACTCGAAGACCTCGCCGCTTTCGGAAACGACGCGGCTCTGATCGAAGCGGCCGGGCGGGCCGAGGTACGAGCCCCAAACTTCACCGTAGCCGCGCTTGGTCTTGAGAGCCGGCGTGATGTGCATGTACGCCCCCATCTCGAGGACGCGATCCGTATCGGTTCCTGGGGGCGTCATCTCCAGCGTCCGAATGAGACGGGTGAGGTGGGTGCGAACGTAGTCCTCACGGCCCTGTGAGCCGTGACAGAAACCGAGAATGTAGCGCGCCAGCGGCGATTCGTCTTCCGTGGAAGCCCCATTGGCTGTGCTGTTGGCCGCGAAGGTCCGGTCCGAATGCGGCTCCTCATGCACGGGTTCAGCGGTTTCGGCGCCTGTCGCGGTTGTCGATTCGGCCTCGGTAATTTGCGGCGTCACGGCAGCGTTCTTGACACGTTCTCCCTCCGCCCCGGCCCGGCCTTCGACGTAAGCGCGAACCCAATCCGCGTATTGGCCGGCCACGCGGTCCCAAGGGCACTGCTCGGCCACGTAGTACCGCGCCCGCGCTCCCATGGCTTGGGCAAACTCAGGGCGCGAACAGAGCAGGCTGAGGTAGTCCGTCAGCACCTCGACCTCGCTGTCATCAACAGGTGCTTTGAGGCAGATATCGTCCGGCAGTTCTGAGAATGAACCCACGTCGGAGACAATCACCGCGCGTCCCAACCCCAGCGCCCGCAACAACGTGCCGGACGTCTCACCCGCCGTCGGATAGCGCAGGTTCAAACAGATATCCACGGCCCCGATCAGCTCGGCGAGTTCCTCAATAGGCACGTATCCCAGCAGCCGCACATGATCTTCCAATTGCAGTTGCGACAGTAGACGCTTCAACGGCAGGTCGGCGTGCTCTTCACCAACGAGGATCATCCTGGCTCGCGGGTCGAGCCTGACCAGCCGCTGCATGGCGCGCAAAGCCTGCGCGATGCGCTTATACGGCTTAAGAAAGCCGAACACGCCGATCAGCGGCGTCGTTTCATTGACGCCAAGCCGGTTGCGGGCCGCGTTCCGGTCGACCTCGGGGATCCAGGCGCCGTGAGGAATCTGCTTGACGGGAACTTCACGTTTCGTCCCGAGCACTTCGTCCACCATGAAACGGCTGTGAACGATCAGGGCGCCGCTGCACTCGATCAGCGTGCGGTTCATGGGTACTCCGTCGTAGTCCGGGCCCACTTCGAGCGCTCGAACTCGCCTGGCGAACTCAAGCGCCGTCTTGCCGCCGCTGCGCTCGACCTCGCTCATGTAAGCGTCCCAATCGTTACGCCGGATCGTCACGTCGGCTAGCAAGTGGTGAAGGTTGAACTCGTGCAGAACGACGATGCCCGGATGCTGAGTCGCGGCGTCGTAGATGTAGCTGTGATAAGGGTTGTTGCCGACCTGATAGAGCGCCGCGTCGAAGTCTTCGACCCGAAACTCACCATGATGGCGAACCTTAATTCCGGCGCTCGCGGCCCATCCGGAGGGCTCGTAGTCGTCGATGAAGACTTCGATCTCAAGAAGCCGGGACAGGTGTGGGAGCAGGGCTTCGGAATAGTCGGCGATGCCGCTGCGGGCCGGATTCAGCGGCGTAAAAACAGCCAGCCTCATGGCAGGAGTTTCAGTGAAAAGGTCCCCAAGTCGAAAGGTATGCGGATGATGAGAGGAGTGCGCGCGGCATCCTGGGCTACAAACATTTCGATACTCCGCTGCGATGCCGGACCGTCCAGTTCCGCCAGGATGCGGTCAGCCCGAACGGTTTCACCGCGTGCTTCGACGTCGAGTGATTGCGTATAGCTGATGACAACTTGATATTGCGCGCCGAAATTGACGTCATCCGGCGGCGGAATACTGCCCGATCCGAGTTCCTGGCGAAGGTAGTACAGGTACGTCAGGCCGTCGCGAACGCAAGATGGAATGTCGAACTCGTTCTCGCCTCCCCCGCTCAGCGTCCGGCGCTTGGCCCGCCTCGCGCGCTGGTCGTAGGTGATGGCTTCCTCGTACTTCGTCTTGCCGTGTTTCACCTTCTTGTCGAGTTTAAGCGAACACAGGTTCGTATCCGCCTGGGCACGATATTCATCCCGGATCTCCATCGTCGGTAACGAGGCCGCGATGTCGTGTTCGAACAACCAACCGTTCTGCGTCGCTTTCGCCCGGAAGTGGGCTTCCCCGAGGCTCAGACCGCTGGGCCAGGTAATTTCGTAGACCAATACTTCCCCGTCCACCCAGGGAGCGGCCTGAGCGTCGGGAGGCGGTGCGGCCTCGGCGGGAGGCGGCGCGGCAAAGACGACACCAGCCACGCCTAGACCTAGCGTGCACGCGGCTCGAAGCAATGAATGATGAAGTCGCCTCAACGGGCAACCAGCTCCTTGCTTCTCCGGACGCGTGCTCTGCTTTCGGCCACTTCCTGATAGACGTCCAGAGTCCGGCGGGCCGTTTCCTTCCAGTCAAAGAATGCCGCCCGTTGCAGGCTCTTCTTCTCCATGCGGTGGAACAGTTCCTTATCGAACAGAATGTCGCCGATGGCTCGCATTTGTTCCTGGACCGAGTGCGGATCGAACAGCAGCGCGGCGCCGTCGACGACTTCCGGCAGCGAAGTCGAGTCCGAGCAAACGACAGGACGTCCACAAGCCATCGCTTCCAAGGCCGGTAATCCGAACCCTTCGTAGAAGGAAGGGAACACGAAAACATCGGCGGCGTTGTAGAGAGCGGGCAGGATGTCGTCATCCACGAAGTCCGTCTGAATAATGCGCTCTTTGAGGCCTGAGAGTCGGATCTGTTCCAACACTTGCGGCGCAAACCATGTTCGCTTGCCGGCCAAGACGAGTTTGTGAGGCAGCTTGGGATGGGCCGCTAGTAGCTCGCGGAACGCTCGAATCAGTCCGATTTGGTTCTTTCGCGGATGCCAATCGCCGACGTGCAGGATATACGGCCCTATGAAGCCGAAACGATCCGTTACCTTCCGCATAGCGGCTTCACGTTGAATCGGCCGAAAATGCTTCTCGGCGGCCAGAGGTGTCACACGAATGGAATCCGGTGCAATGTTAAACGCCTTGGCGATGTGTTGGCGTGAAAATTCGCTTACGGTAACGATTTTCGCCGCCTCTCGAAGGGTTTTCGCGGTGGATATGCGCAGCTGCAGTGCGCGACCCGAGAGGAAATACTCCGGATGCTCCAGATAGCTGACGTCGTGTACCGTGACTACGATCGGAACCGGGCAGCGCAGCGGAGCCGTGTACTGCACGTGGATGAGATCGGGAAGGTCCTCGCGAAGGCGCGCGGCCATCTGCCAGCCGAGACGAAAAAATGGATTTGCCGAAACGCGGCGCTGCTGAAACCGCTCCGGTATCCACTCATGCGCTTTGGAGCTGGAAACATACGCGATAAACTCCGCTTCGGGATCGAGTCGACCATAGCGGCTTAGCAGATTTCGTACATAGACTTCGTTGCCGGTCAGCCGCTGGCCGATCGCGTGTGCATCTACAGCAACCCGCATATTAGACCCCATTGTCGCATCTTGAAGTAGGGCCGGTGAGCGCCTAGGGTGCCCCGTTCAGGGCCGCCCGTTGCAAGGCTCTCGCCGCCTCCGGCCAACTACCGCATCGCTCGAATGTTTCCCGTCCCCCACGGCCGAGTCGCCTTCGCGCGTCTGGATCAGCAACCAGTTCTCGAATGGTACCAGCCATGGCCGCTGGATCGTCAACCAGGCGGATGTTGACGCCGTCCTCGACCGGCAAGCCCTCCGCGCCAAGGGTGGTCGAAACCACCGCGCGGGCAGCCGCCCAAGCCTCGAGGATCTTGACGCGCGTGCCACTTCCCGAGAGCAGCGGCACGACGACGACTTTGGCCCGCGCCAGCGCTTGCACCGCGTTCTCGACCGGCCCTGTCAGTTCGATCCGCTCGTCTCCGTCGAGCCACGTCTGGACTGCTTGTTCATTTTTACCGATGACTCGCCAGCGCAGCTTCGGATCGGCTTGCCGCAGCAACGGCCATATCTTATTTCGAAAGTGCCTGACTGCCGTGATATTCGGGTGATATTCCAGATTACCTGAGAATGCGACGATGTGCTCTTCCGGTTCATCGGGCTCCGGCGTCTCGGGTAGCGTGTTCGGAACCACCTCGACGCAAGCGCTGGGACAAATTTCGAGCACCCGGCGGCGGTCAGACTCAGAAGGCGTCAACACCATGTCGAAGTTGGCGAGACTTTCCCTCTCCATGCGGGCCGCGATTCGGGCGAAGCGCTGGTGAGCGAAACTTTGCGGCCAGGGCTCCGATAGAGCGCACCCGGCGTGGAGCACCGACTCGATGTTATGCAGGTCGAGCACCACTCGATCCGTGCAGGGGCGCAGCAACTGAACATACGGCGCGCACCAGAAGTGCTCGATCACCCCGAGCCGATAGCGCTTGCCCGCAATCGCCGCCTGTACCTGGCGGAAGCTATCCGCTCCGCAGAACCTGTCCGTCAAAGGCAGCACGCCTCGCATTAAGCGGCCCGCGTTGCGGCGAGCGCGGCTGAGCGTATCCCGTGCGTGGGACGGCAACTCAACGACCGTCGTGGTTTGTGCGGGCGGCTGAAGGGGGAACTTGTGCTCGCTCTCGGTGACTTCCCGGAACGTCACCAGGTGCACCTGATACCACTCCGACAGGAAATGGAGAATGCTGGCTGTCCGCAGTGTCCCGCCCCCGGTCGGCGGAGAGGGCGGCTCCGGAGAAAGTAATAGCGCCTGCTTAGAGGCTGCCTGCTCAGAAACGGCTGATGGCTTCTCTGTATATATCACGAGTCTGCCGGGCCGTCCGCCCCCAGCTGAACGCGGCTGCCCGTTGTCTGCCTTGATCGCGCAGCCTTAGCTGCAACTCAGAACTCGCGACGACACATGAAATCGCTTGGCTCAACGCTTCAGGAGACGTCACGTCGACCTGCAGCGCCGCCCCGCCGGCCACTTCCGTGATGGCCGGATCCAGTGAGGTGATTACCGGCACGCCAGCCTTCATCGCTTCAAGAACCGGCAGCCCGAATCCCTCGTACAGGCTAGGATAAACGAACGCAGCCGCTCCCGACAAGAGCCGGCCCACGTCTGCGTCCGCAAGAGGGCCGAAAACGTACAACCCATCCTCCGGCTTCATGCGCTGATCCCCTTCGCCGCCGGGCCCGACGATGACCAGTGCAACAGCAGGGTTCGTTCTTCTCGCGTTCCGCCAGCTTTGCACGAGCAGTGGGATGTTCTTGCGGGCCTCGCGCGTTCCGACATACAGCAAATACGGCGCGGGGACGGCTGTTTCGTCGCTCGGGCCTGGCTCCGCCTGTGGCTCATCATCCGCTTCGAACGCCGCCAGCGGGATGGCGGTAATGCGTCGTCGTGGGATGCCGAAGGTCGTGGCCAACTCGTTCCGGACGGCTTCGGTCGGAGTCAGGATACGGGTCGCGATACGCATCAGGTAGGGTGCCCTCTCTCGAACGCGACCCGATCCGGCGGGCCGCAGCGGATCACGCCTCCAGGGGGATAGATCGTGGACCATCATCACCGATGGAATCAGAGGGATATAGGGTACGGAGAAATCCGTTCCGTGAAAAACGTCGATTTGCCGCCGCTCGAGTTCGAGCGCCAGGCCGCTCAGCCACCAGCTCCCCCTCAGTCCTCGCCAGCGCGGTGGTTGGGCCACGACGTTGCTGAAACCGCGCAGTCTATCGGGCAGCGCCCACGACATTTGGTCGGAGAGTAGATGGAACTCATCCCCGGGGCATTGCAAGGCGAGCGCCCGCGTAAGTTCCACGACGTAGCGGCGTATCCCTCCGACAGCGGTGATGAGAGGCGCGGCATCGATGGCAACTCGCAAAGTGTCTTAACCCGCGGGCCCACCGTGGCGCGTGCGGCGGCCCCGCTAGCCCGCGCTCTGTAGATCAGTGCGGTTCGCGCCCGTTTTCGCAACCAGGTTCGTCGCGCGGCGCAACGAGTCGACCGTGCCGGCGTCTGTCCACCAGCCCTCCAGAATCGAAAACGTCAAAGTCCCTTCGGCGATGAACAAGTTGTTGACGTCGGTGATCTCTAGTTCGCCTCGGGCCGATGGTTCGAGGGTGTGAATCTTCTCGAACACCGTCGGGTCGTACATGTAGATCCCCGTCACCGCGTAGTTGGATTTCGGATTCTTTGGTTTCTCCTCAATACCCAGAATCCGGTCGTCGCTTAACTCGGCGACGCCAAACCGCTCGGCGTCGGGGACAGCCTTAAGCAGGACACGCGCGCCCCGCGGCTGCTCGCGAAAGGCGTTCGCCGCGGCGATGATATTGCCCTCAATGATGTTGTCGCCGAGGATAACGCAGAGTTTCTCCCCTTCGACAAAGTGCTCAGCAAGATCGAGTGCCTCAGCGATACCGCCTTCGCCCTCCTGGTACGTGTAATTGATGTGCTTGAGCCCAAATTCCTTGCCGTTCCCGAGCAAGCGCAGGAAATCACCCGCATTCTGCCCGCCCGTCACGATCAGGATATCCGTAATACCCGCGTTGACAAGCGTCTTGATCGGATAGTAGATCATCGGCTTGTCGTAGATCGGCAATAGATGTTTGTTTGTAATTCGGGTGAGCGGGTCGAGCCGCGTTCCGAGACCACCTGCTAGAACAACACCTTTCATAGCTGATTGCACCGCGAACCGAGCACGACGTTAGATTGTACGTGATTCGCTCCCACTCCGCTAATCGCTCTGACCGCGGCGGCGTATGATCTCGAACAGTGCCACGCCCGCGGCAACGGAAACGTTCAGCGACGCGATGGGGCCGGCGATAGGTATGCGTACTAGGAAATCACACTTCTCAGCCGTCAGCCGATGCAGTCCGTTCCCCTCGCTTCCCAGTACGAGTCCGACGTTACCGGCATAGTCGGCTTCAAGATAGCTTTGAGATCCCCTCTCATCAAGCCCGTAGAGCCAAAACCTATTTTTCTTGAGCTGATCGAGAGCATGGTTGATATTCTTGACCGAAATGACGGGGATGTATTCCACGGCGCCGGCCGAGGCCTTGGCGGCCACTTCCGTTATGCCGGCTGAACGCCTCTCGGGGATCACGACTGCATCCGCGCCGGCAGCATGGGCCGACCGCACGACCGCCCCCAGGTTGTGGGGGTCCTGCACACCATCGAGCACAACGATCAACCCCGCTCCGGCGATGTTATCGAGAACCTGCTCCAGGGTTTGCGCCCGGCCGCCCGATACCACGGCCACGACCCCTTGATGCTTCTCCGTCTGCACCAGCCGGTCCAATGATTCTCGGGATTCGAACCGCGGCGTGATGCCGCGCCGCCGGCATTCTTCAACGATCACGTCCGTCGGGCCGCTCTTGCGGCCGCGGGCGATGATAACGCGATGAATGTCCCGGCCGGCCCGTAGGGCTTCAGTTACCGCGTGGACTCCTATCAAATGTGCGGACATTGCTTGCTTGCCGAAGGTGGGTAATGTGACCCTGAGAAATCGAACTGCGTGACGGTATTGAGTCTATGATAGGGGAGAAGAAGGTTCTCTTACTCAATGGCCGCAACTGAAGAGTCGCGGCGTGGTCTTTATGCTTCGATTTGAAACCGCCGGCGAGTCGCACGGCGAAACGCTTGTAACAATTTTGACCGGTTTGCCCGCGGGCGTGCCTGTGTCGCTCGAATTCATCGACCGTCAGCTGTGGCGGCGTCAGCAGGGCTACGGCCGCGGCGGACGCATGAAGATCGAGACCGACAAGGCGCACATCGTCTCCGGCGTGCGCCATTCGGAAACGATTGGCTCGCCGATCGCCGTTTTGCTTCAGAACCGCGACTGGAAGAACTGGACCGAGGCCATGCCCGTTGAGAACTTCGAGGGAAGCGACGAGAAAGCCAAGCCCGTCAAACGCCCGCGTCCTGGCCATGCCGACCTCGCCGGCGTTTTGAAGTACAACTTTCCCGATGCGCGTTACATTCTCGAACGCGCCAGTGCGCGCGAGACGACCTCGCGTGTCGCAGTGGGCGCCCTCTGCAAGCTATTGCTGCGCGAATTCGGCATCGAGGTGCTCAGCCATGTGCTTGCCGTTGGCAATGCTTCTCTGAGCCGCGACGTCTCGTGGGAAGAACTCGAAGCTCTTGCCGCGAAGGATGAAGTCCTGCTCAACTGCGTTGATCCGGATGTCGAGCAGGCCATGAAAGCCGAAGTCGACGATGCCTACAAGAACGGTGATACCAGGGGCGGCATCTTCGAAGTTGTCGCCCACAACATGCCCGTCGGACTCGGCTCGCACATCACCTGGGATTCGCGGCTCGACGGTCGCCTGGCGCAGGCTATCATGTCGATGCAGGCCCTGAAGGCGGTCGAGATCGGCCGCGGTATGGTCACGGCGATTTCGCCGGGCTCGAAGTCGCAGGACACTATCCAGTACAACAAGCAGGACCGCGAGTTTCGCCGCGGCTCTAACCTGGCCGGGGGGCTGGAAGGCGGCATCACGAACGGTCAGGACGTCGTCGTTCGCGGCTACATCAAACCGATTTCGACTCTTCGCCGGCCTCTGGAATCCGTCGATCTTGATACCCGCGAGCCATCGTTCGCGGCCTACGAACGATCGGATGTGGCGGTCGTGCCGGCGGCGGGCGTCATCGGCGAGGCCATGGTGGCCATCGTTCTGGCCGGATCGTTCTTGGAGAAATTCGGCGGCGACTCGCTCGCGGAGACGCGCCGCAACTTCGAGTCCTACCAAGAGCAGCTGCGCGCCTACTAATAACGTTTCCTGACGGCCGGGCCGCCCGACGGTGGCGAAAACGCACTGCTCAGAGTACGATCAGGGCATGGGTTTGAGTGCCGCGCAACGTGACCATTACTGGGCGAAAGGCTGGGTTGTGGCCGAGGGGGTTTTCAGCCGCGACGAAGCAGACCGCGTAGCCCAGATTCTGCTCGCAATTGCCGACCGTGAGCGCGAGTCGAGCAAAGAGGGCTATAACCTTGATATCTCAGAGGACGGCGAGCGGGCGCCCCGCAAGATTAACGAACCGTTCGTCAAAGAAGCCGTGTGCCGGGAGATGCTCCGCGATTCCCGATTGACGAGCCGTATTGAGCAGCTACTTGGTCATCAACCGTTGCTCGTGGTCGACCAAGCGTTTATGAAGCCTCCCCGGTTTGGGTCGGCCAAGCCTTACCACCAGGACAATTTCTATTTCCGCTGCCATCCCGATGATGAAGTGATTACGGCCTGGCTGGCTTTAGACGATGTCGATGAGCAGAACGGCTGCCTGCGTTACATCGATGGATCGCACCTCGGGCCGATCATTCCGCATGAGCAGGCCGCGGGTGAGGACTACAACTTCGTTCCGCCGGCGGAGTTGATTGATCTGAGCAAGGAATCGCTGGCGCGGGTCCGCAAGGGCGGCGTTGTCTTCCATCATTCGAAGGCGCTTCATACCTCTCATCGCAATGAGTCGGATCGCTGGCGCAAAGGTTGGGCGACGCACTGGGTGACGGCGAACGTGACGTGCGAAAAGGAAACGCTCGACCGGGCCTACTTCCGGCGTCCGGAGTTGCGCGAGGTGTTCGCTCCGTGACGCGTCTGGGCCTGCATCTGGGGGCCTGTCTTGTCGTGGTGTTCGTGAGTTGCGGATCGCCGGCGGATACGTCTTCCATCGACAGCGCGGAGCATGAGCGGGAAATCCTCGCTTGGCGGCAGACGCGTGTCGAGACCTTGCGTGCGCCCTACGGCTGGCTGAGCTTGGTGGGGCTTCACTGGCTCGCTGAACGTGAGAACAAGTTCGGGAGTGGTGCGGGTAATGACATCGTCTTACCCGCCAGTGCCGCCGCCGAACATGCGGGCTCTATCTGGCTGCGGAACGGATCAGTGCGCGTCGAGGCGATTGAGGGAATCGGCCTGAGCGCCGACGACGAACCGGTGACGTCAATGGTGCTCCGTACGGACATCGATGCAGCGCCGACGGAGTTGACCCTGGGCTCCGTGCGATTCCACATCATCGAACGCGATCACAAGCAGGCCGTCCGGGTGAAAGACAGCTCGGCGAAAACGAGAACTGAGTTCAAGGGGATTGACTACTACCCGATTGATTCCGGTGGCCGGCTGACAGCGCGGTTCGAGCCATATGATCCCCCGAAGATGTTGCGGATCGTAAATGTTCTCGGCATGCCGGAGCCCTCGGAGTCGCCCGGCGCGCTCATGTTTGAGGTGGATGGAAAGACGTTTCGGCTCGACCCGATCCGTGAGGGCGATTCACTATTCGTTGTGTTCGGCGACGCAACGAATGGGTCGGAGACATATGGCGGTGGCCGCTTTGTCTACACGGATCTGCCTTCGGCGGATGGTACAGTGATCGTCGATTTCAACAAGAGTTACAACCCGCCCTGCGTGTTTACTGAGTACTCGACCTGCCCCTTACCCCCGGAGCAGAACAAGTTACCGATGCCCGTGCGTGCGGGGGAGAAGGTGTACAAATAGCGCCACCTTGCTCTTGTTCCTTGGCCTTCAGCGAGTTTTCGGCGTACGTGCTCGGTGCGATGTCGAGGATGAGCGCGCGGAACAGGTCCGGCGATCACAGGATATACTCGTTTCTTCATCTAAGGAGACCTGATGCCGAGTGATCTTGACCGCCGTTCCTTCCTCAAAGGAAGCGCGCTTTCGCTTGCCGCCGCTTCGATCGCCGCACGATCGGCGATGGCCGGTGTGCGAACGTTTGGTTCCGCCGGGAAGGAATGGCCGGTCTATGGCGGCGATCAAGGAGCGACGCGGTATTCACCGCTCGATCAGATCAACCGTGAGAATGTCAGCCGGCTCAGGCAGGCCTGGGTGCATCACACCGAAGATGCTTCGCAGAGACCACAAACGCGCATTCAGTGCACGCCGATTGTCGTCGACGGCGTGATGTATATCTCGACGCCGCGCGTTCAGGTTCGCGCGTTGGATGCGGCAACAGGCAAGCAGGTGTGGAACTACGATCCGTTTTCTGACATTGACCTAAAAGGCAATCCGGGTGTGAACCGCGGCGTCTGCTATTGGGAAGACGGCGAGGATAAGCGGATCTTCCTGGTTGTGAAAGATCAGCTCCTTTCGATCAATGCCAAGACGGGTGAGCCGGACCGCGCCTTTGGTGAGAACGGACGCGCGGACATGACCAAGGACTTTCATCACAATATGGCGGGCTTGGACTTCCGCCACACGAGCCCGGTTGTCGTCTACCAGGACGTCATCATCGTCGGCGGTGGGGGTGGCGAAGGACCTTACCCGGAAGCGCCGGGCCACATTCGCGGCTATGACGCGCGCACGGGCAAGCGGCGCTGGATCTTCCACACGATCCCCAAGCCCGGCGAGTTCGGCAACGATACCTGGGAGAGCGATACTTGGGTCCACATTGGCGGAACAAACTGCTGGGCGGGCATGAGCGTCGACGTGGAGCGCGGCTGGGTGTTCGCCGGGATCGGCTCGCCGGCGTTCGATTTCTACGGCGGGGACCGCAAAGGGGCGAACCTTTTCGGAAACTGCGTGCTGGCCCTCGATGCGCTCACCGGCGAGCGTAAGTGGCACTACCAGACGGTGCATCATGACGTCTGGGATTGGGATTTGCCCTGCCAGCCGGCGCTCGTCAAAGTGCGCCGCGGCGGGCGTGAAATTGACGCGGTCGCGCAGCCGACCAAGCAAGGATTCGTCTTCGTGCTCGATCGCGAAACGGGTGAGCCGTTGTTTCCAGTCGAAGAGCGGCCGGTGCCGCAGTCGGACGTTCCGGGCGAGCAGTTGTGGCCCACACAGCCCTTCCCGACGAAGCCGCCGCCGCTGAGCCGTCAAGGTTTCCCGGCCGAGGAGATTACAAACATCTCTCCCGAGGCGCACGCCTACATCAAAGAGCTTCATGACAAGGCCGACGCGGGGCAGATGTTCACTCCGCCGAGTAAGCGGGGCACGTTCATTCATCCCGGTTTTCGTGGTGGTGCGCTGTGGGGCGGATCGGCGTTCGATCCGCGCACGAACACACTGTTCGTTGACACGGATGAGAACACCAATGTCGTGCGGCTCGCCGAGGCACGTCCGGATCAGCCGTTTCGGTATGCGCTGCCGGACCGGATTCAGCTCAGGGATAAGGATGGCTACCCGGCGATCAAGCCGCCCTGGAATCATCTAACGGCGGTGGATTTGAATGAAGGCGATTTCGAGTGGCGTATCGTGAACGGCGAGTTCGAAGAGTTGAAGGCGAAGGGCATACCTAAGACAGGAACGCCCTCGGAAGGCGGATGCATCGCCACGGCGGGCGATCTTGTTTTCATCGCGGCGACGCTGGACGCGAAGTTTCGCGCGTTCGACTCGAAGAGCGGGAAGGTTCTTTGGGAAACGAAGCTGAGCGTTCCGGGTCTGGCGACTCCCTGTACTTATGAGGCCGGCGGGAAGCAGTATGTTTGCATCGCGGCTGGCGGTGGCTTCGGGCCGGCGGAGGCTTCGGATGAGTTTGTGGCGTTTGCTTTGCCCTGACAGATCAGCCGTTTGCGGTTGACGCCTCCGTTCACGCGGGGTGCCGCGCTACGAGTGGCGGGCTGTTGGCCTCACTGTTGCTGCGCGATCCCAAGAGCGAGGGGTTTCTTGCGTGAGTCCCAACTCCCGAGATAGCTGAGGACAACGTACCACGTCGCCCAAAAGGTGAGGCCCGGGAGCCATCGGGGAAGACCGAAGCCTCCCAGTTCCCAAAGCATTTGACCGAATGCCCCAACGACAACCAAGACGGGCGTGTTGATCGCGTAAAAACTGAACTCGAGTAGATCACAAACTGACGCCCAGGGCTGCTCAACGGGACGACCGATGGGTTCTATCGTGAGCCACAAACATCCCAGCATGAGCGTTGGCCAATAGTAGCGGGCACGTCGGCAGACGCCTGAAAACCAAGTGGTTTCGGCAACGGCTCTTGCGAGTGTCCAGAGCCCGGCGACAACGATGCCTAACCCGATCCAGGTAGCAACGTCCTGCCAAACAGGAAGACTAGAGGGGTTGACGATGTCAAAACCGAATTCCTCCTGTGCGCGGGCGGGAGTCGGCATTTGCACTGCTACGAGGGTTAGCAAGTTCACTCGGGATAACTTCGTTTGCCTTCGTGATCTCACTGCCAATGTAGACTCCGGGAAGATGTCCATAGTTTCTCGATTGTCTCGCGTGCCAAAATGAACCTGATGCGCCGGTGGTTGCTCTTCATGTTCACGGGATTGGTGTTCGCCCCCACTGTGATGCTCTGGGCCCAATACACACCAAGAGACGAGAAACTACCTGGTGAACCCGTCAAGCAGCCCCTTCCCTACAGTCACAAGGTGCATGTCGGACTGGGGCTGAAGTGTCTCGATTGCCACAAGATCGAAAAGCCCGGCTACATGGCCGGCTATCCGCAAGAGGCCACTTGCATGGCGTGCCATGCGTCGATCAAGGCGGATAGTCCACACATTCAGAAGCTGGCCGAGATCGAGAAATCGGGAACGCGTGTACCGTGGGTCAAGTTGTACGCGGTGCCGAACTACGTCTACTTCTCACACGAAGCGCATCACAAAGAGGCCAAGATCGAGTGCGTAGAATGCCATGGCGATGTGGCGCAGCGTGATGTGCTGTTCAAAGAGAAATCGACCGCGATGACGACTTGCATGGATTGCCACGCCCAGCGGCAGGCCTCGAACAATTGTGGTTTCTGCCACGACCCGCACCCGGAATAGGAATGAAATGACTCGCAGAACCCTCCTTGCTTCGACGGCCACGCTTGCCGTCTCTCCTTTGGCCGGTCTCACTCCTCTGGCCGCGGCCGCCCCGGATGGTCCGCCGAAGCGAATCGCGGCTGTGATCACGACGTGGTTCCAGCGCTCTCATGCCGACGTGATTGTCGGCAAGTATCTCGAAGGCTTCCATCAGGATGGCCAGCCGCCTTATCCGCGCTCGAAGATCGTGTCGATGTATACGGCGCAAGTGCATGAGAAGGATCTGAGCCGTGAGATGTCGCGCAAGCACGGCGTTCCGATCTACCGGACGATCTACGAGGCCCTGACGCTGGGGACGGGCGAGCTGGCGGTGGACGGCGTGCTGATCATCGGCGAGCACGGCGATTATCCGTTGAACGACAAGGGGCAGAGGCTCTATCCACGCTTTCAACTGTTCCTGCAAGTGACGGATGTGTTCCGGCAGACGGGCAAGGCCGTGCCCGTCTATACCGACAAGCACCTTTCCTATAGCTGGGCCAAAGCAAAACGCACAGTCGAGATCTCGCGTGAGATGGGCTTCCCGATGCTCGCGGGGTCGTCGGTGCCGGTGGCGTTTCGCGATCCTCTGGTCGATGCGCCCTGGGGAGCGAAGATTCCGCACGCCGTCGGAATTGCTTTTGCCGGACTTGAGTCGTACGGTTTTCACATGCTGGAGCTGATTCAGTCGATGATCGAGCGGCGGCAGGGCGGGGAAGTAGGCGTCTCGTCGGTGCAATGTTTGCAAGGCGACGCGGTTTGGAAATACCTGGACGCGACACCCTGGGTGCGCCCGCTGTTTAACGCGGCACTGTCACGTTGTAAGACACGGCAGCCGGGCGAGCTGACCGAGATTGTGAAGAATCCAGCGGTGTTCCTGGTCAACTACCGCGACGGCGCGCAGGCCGCGGGCTTCATGTTAACGGGCGCGGTGAAGGATGATTTCGCCGTGGCCGTGGAAGTCGAAGGGCGGCGGGAACCTGTATCGCCGCTCGCCTGGCTCATGAGGAAGCCGTATCACCATCACTTCGGCTGCCTCATCAAGAACATCGAGAAGATGTATGAGACCGGGAATGCGCCTTACCCGGTGGAGAGGACGCTGTTAGTGAGCGGCATTCTCGATTTTATGCTGGATTCGGTGAAGGAAGGAAACCGGGTGGTAGAGACGCCGGAATTAGGAGTGGTTTATCAGACTCCGAATGTTTCGCACTTTTGCACCGAAGGCTGGGCGTGACGCTGGTGTTCCCTGCCCACGATCTCGCGACAGACGAATGGCGGACGCGCGTGCTGGCCTGCGCTACGATTTGGAAAGGTGATCGACGCGTTACTCACTGATTGGCGGGCCCTCTCGGCGATTGTGGGGCTGGCGCTGTTCTTTGTCTGGGAGTCGTTAGCCCCTTTTTTCGCGCAGCAAGAGCGAGGTCGTCACGCGGCGCGAAACCTCACGATCGCGAGCGCGAACGTGGTCCTCGTCGGAGCCTGCTGCGCCGGAGCCACGGTCGCGGTGGCGGAGATGACCGCCGTCATGGGGCTCGGCGTCCTTTCACAAGTCAGGTTGCCGACAGCAGCGCGGGTCATGTTGGGTTTCTTGCTGCTCGATTTGTGGACCTACTGGTGGCACCGCGCCAACCACCGGTGGCCCCTGCTGTGGCGGTTCCACCGGATGCACCACAGTGATCCCTCTCTCGACGTAACCAGTGCGGTGCGATTCCATAGTGGAGAGTTGCTCCTCTCGGCCGGGCTTCGGTTGCTGCTCATTCCGCTGTTTGGTCTGCCGCTCGCCGCGCTGGTTCTGTATGACGGTGTCGTGGTAGCGACCACTCAGTTCCATCACGCGAACATCGGGCTCGGCGATCGTGCCGACACGTTTGTCCGTTTCGTTGTCGTGTCCCCCAACATGCATAAGCTGCACCACTCGCAGCTCCGTATCGAGACAGACTCCAATTACGCGACAGTGCTTTCTTGCTGGGACCGGCTTTTCGGTACCTATCGCCGGCGCGAAAACTACCACGAGATTGAGTTCGGTCTGCCGGACTTGGAAGCGGAGCGGTTCCAAACGATCAAGGGCCTGATTCTCACGCCATTCCGGCGGATCTGAGTCGGATGGGGGAGTCGGGCCGAGGGGCGCCCGGCTTGGCCCTCATGCACCCTGAACTAAAGACAGAAGTTTCAAACCATACTTCGCGGCCAACGTTGGGCCGAAGCCGTGGATGGCCAGCAGATCGGCCTGTGAACGTGGTTTCGTCCTGGCGATCTCGACGAGCACACTGTCGCGCAGGATGCGGAAAGCCGGGATGCGCTTGCGGTGAGCTTCCTTGAGGCGCCATTCTTTGAGTGCTTTGAGAAGGGCGCCGGGCGCTTTATCTTCGGATGCGTCCTCGAATCCACCTGGGGCGACTTCGGTGGACTGTCCCTTTGGCTTCTTGCCTGATTTGCGCGCAGCGGCACTCGTTTGCTTTGGTTTCCTTTCGCGCTTCTTCTTTGGCAGGGCCGCCGCGAGCGTGACAATCCCGTCGAGTGAGCCTTTGTGCGTGAAACCGTCGGGCGTAATCTCGATCCAGCGGAAGCGGATCGTGGCTCCGTCTTTTTCGAACGAGTCGTCGATCATCCGAACCAGGGCCGCTCGGGCCAGCGCGGTCACCAGGTCTTCGAAATCATTGCGGCTGATGTCTTCGTTTTCGAAGAGTGCTTTGTGGAGGCGGCCGGAGGTTTGGCGTCCTTGTTTGCGCAGGGCGGCCAGGATGCGGTCGAGATTGAGAAATTGCGCCGCGCTCGGCTTAAGGTAGCGCTGCAGTAGAGTGTCATCCTGGGCACAGATGTCGCAGATGCCACAGGGCCGCCGGGCGTCCGCCTGATCGCCGAAGTGACGGACGAGGCCCAGCATGCGGCAGACAGGGGACTCGGCGTAGTGCGTGATGAGGTCGAGTTGCGCCAGCTTGTGCTCGCGCTGGCTGTTGTAGTGGGTCTGCCAGTGGTCGTGACCGCGCTTGATGCGCTGGTCGATCTCGACGACGGCGCCGCCGTGGATCCAAAGTTTTTCGAGGGACTTCTCGAAGACCAGGTCGTCGGCGGCCATGCGGGCGAGCAACTGCTCGTTGGTTTGCGGTTCGCTCCCGAGCAGGTTCCAGAGGCGCTGCAGGTGCGAGGTGTCGGGATAGTCGCGATCCCAAAAAAACTCGTGGGTTCGGCGGTCCGCCCAGGAGTGCATCAGGATGGCGCGCGAGGGTTTACCGTCGCGTCCGGCGCGCCCGATCTCCTGGTAGTAGCCTTCGAGGCTGCTCGGCAGAGCGGTGTGAATGATGGTGCGGATGTCGGGTTTGTCGACGCCCATTCCGAACGCAATGGTGGCGACGATAACCTCGAAGCGCCCTTTGAGGAAGCCGTCTTGGACGATGTCGCGGTCGTCGGCCATCATGCCGGCATGATAGGGCGCGGTCGGGAAGTGGCTCTTGAGTTCCGCGGCGAGGGCGTCGGCGTTCTTGCGCGAAGCGGAGTAGACGATGGCCGGACGCCGGGCCGGGTCGTCGAGCAGTTCGAGAGTCTTGTCGCCGCGAATGGAAGGTGGCGTCTCTACGATTTCGATAGCGATGTTTTCGCGGCGGAAGCCGTGGATGCAAAGATGCGCGTCGCTGAGCCCGAGCTGTTCAACGATGTCGCTCTGTACGAGCGGCGTCGCGGTAGCCGTCAGCGCGATGACCGGTGCGGGCCGCAGCGTCGGGATGCGCTCGCCGAGCCGGCGATACTCGGGCCGGAAGTCGTGACCCCATTGCGAAATACAGTGGGCCTCATCGACCGCGACCAGCGCCGGCGTGCGTTTAGCGAGCATCTCCGGGAAGCCGGGGACGGCCAGTCGCTCGGGAGCGATGTAGAGGTAGTCGATTTCGCCACGCAGATAAGCAAAGCAGACCTGCCGCGAGTCTTCGCGGCTGCGTCCGGAGTGAATCCGCTCAGCGCGCAGGCCAAGTTGCTGGAGTTTCGCGACCTGATCTTCCATCAACGCGATGAGTGGGCTGATGACGAGCGTAACGCCGGGGCGATAGAGGCCGGGGAGTTGATAGCACAGCGACTTGCCGGCGCCCGTGGGCATCACGAGCAACACATCGCGGCCTTTCGCGACCGATTCGCAGACATCGCGCTGGTACGGCCTAAAACTTTCGTGGCCGAAGGCGGAGTGGAGAAGCGAGTCGAGCGAAACGGCCGACGCCGCGGCTGATGTCTCCGTTTGTAGCTGTGGATCCAACGAAACTATTCCGGTGCTACCCCTAGTGTCTCATCGATGGTAGCCGCGGCGATGGGGTGGTACAGCGGACGAGCTTTCTTATAGATGGCCAAGGCTCGCTGCTTGCCGTCCGCGGTCTTGGCAAGTTCGGTGTAAAGCGGCTTGAGGAACTTCCGGCGGCCGACAGAACTGAGAAACTCCTCGACCTTCGGATAAGCCGGTGCGTAGCTGTTACGGACCGACATGAGCAGCCACTGGTGCAGTATCTCGGAGTTGCCGCTTTCCGAAAGCGAGAACGCTTTGTCCAGTTCATTCATACGGTCCGCTTCGAGTTGCTCGGGCAGTGTGCGGAGGAAGCGTAGCCACTCCTGCGTAGTCCACTGGCCGCTGGGGATTTCCGCAAGTTCAATGCCGCCGCCATACCAACGGCTGGCCACAGCTTCGACCCGTTCAAAGGCGTTCGATGAGGGCAGGACGGCGTCGTGCGGCAGGCCCGGCTTGAGAAGCCAGTCTTCCACGGGGACTTTTTCGGCGACTTCAGGATTCGCGCTCAGCAGATAGCGGCTGAAGTAGTCCAGAAAGTCCTCCGTCGTGATGCTCTGAAACGAGAAGTGGTCGAAGTAGCTTCGCAGAAAGGTGTCGAAGCGGTCCCGGCCGACGGCTTTTTCGAGACTTCGAAGCAACAGCATCCCCTTGACGTAAGGGACCAGCGTGAATCCTTCGTCAGGGTCGCGGCCCTTGAGATCGACGTGCAGGACTTGATCGCGCGGCTCGAGTTCCTTCAATTCCTCTTCGAGCTCCTGAACTTCCAGTGACGCTTCCATCTCGGCGCGTTCCCGTCCGAAGACCGCTTCCTGGATGCGGTTTTCGAGATAGACAGTGAAGCCCTCGTTGAGCCAGAAATCGCGCCACGTGGCGTTCGTGACGAGGTTGCCTGACCACGAGTGGGCGAGTTCATGTGCCACGAGCGAGACGAGACTCTTATCTCCCGCCAGGATGGTGGGCGTCGCGAAAGTGAGACGAGGGTTCTCCATGCCGCCGAAAGGAAAGCTCGGGGGCAGCACCAGAATGTCGTAGCGCTGCCACTGGTAGGGGCCGTAGAGCTTCTCGACGGCCTGCATCATGGCTTCCGTGTCTTCGAATTCCTTGGCGGCGCGCTCGACGATGGAAGGCTCGGCGTAGACGCCGGTTCGTTCGCTCATCGCCTGGAACTCGATGTCGCCGACGGCGAGCGCGATCAGATACGAAGGGATCGGCTGCGGCATCTGGAAGCGATATTCGCCTGGCGTGGCGGCGTCGGAAGGTTGCTGTGCTTCCATCTCGGCACTCATGACGGCGAATAGTTCTTTGGGCGTGCGGATCGTCGCCGCGTAGGTGACGCGTACGCCGGGGCTGTCTTGGAGCGGGATCCAACTGCGGGCGTGGATCGCCTGCGACTGCGTGAACAGGAAGGGGTGTTTCTTGCCGGCCGTTTGAGCCGGGCCTAACCATTGCAGCCCGGATGCACTGGGGCTCGTGGAATAGTCGATCCGGACGCGTTCGGCGTTCGGCGATAGCGCGATCGTGAGTGATGCTCCGAGGATCGCGTCGGAGTCGCCGAGTTCGAAGTCGACGGACGCGAATTCACCGGAGGGGCCAGCCGCATCCACGCTTTTGATGTTGAGGTCGCGGGTGTCGAGAATCAACTCGCCGCCGGTGCCCTCTCGCTTTAGCACGAGCGTTGCCGAGCCTTCCAGTGATGTGCGCTCAAACGAGACGTCGAGGTCTAGCTCGACGCGCGTTACGCGAATCTGGTTGGGGTTTGAATAAGAGTGATGGTCTTCTCGCACGTTGGGTATCGGGTCTGGTTCGGCTTCGGAGGAACAAGAAACGCCGGCGAGCCACAGGAATACGCAAGCAAGTGCGGCGGCTATAGATCGTGTCCGGTTGATGGCTGCGCGCATGTTGCGGAACGGGTGGGTCGTGGCGCTGACCCGTTCACGATACAACGTTCAGGTCCGCCGCGCATAGGCGACTGGCTATCCGGTTGTTTCGTGTGACTGGCTTGCATCCGCCTCGCGCGGGATCACGTTATCAAGCACGATGCCGCAGATTCCGGCCACCGCCATCGAAGTTTCGCCGATCGCTCTGACGACACTCGCCAGCCACGCCGGCATCGCCTGCAACAATGGTTCGGGGCCCGGTGGATAGAGCGCCGCCGTCGAGCCGTCAAGGAAAGCGGGCACGCTCAGGCCCATGAACAGGCTGAACCCGGCGATCAAGAGTGTTCGATCGCTCCTCAAATCAGCCTTGGCGAGTTGCTGGACGCCGATGGCCGCGATCAAGCCGAACAGCACGCAATAGAGCCCGCCGACGACCGGTCCCGGAATCGCCGCCGCGAATGCGCCGAACTTCCCAAACAGACCCAAGGCAACCAGCATCACACCTGAAACCTGAACGACATAGCGGCTGGCCACTTTCGTGATGCCAATGAGGCCAATGTTCTCGGAGTAACTCGTCGAGCTGAATCCGCCCAGCAGGCCCGTTAAGAGGCAGCCCGCGCCCTCGGCCGCGATGCCGCGCGAAATCTGTTTCGCGGTCGGGTCTCCGGCGCCCGACATATACGAGCACGCGTGGTAGTCTCCGAACGATTCGATCATCGAAGCGAAGTACCCGGCCAGGGCCGCCAGGATGAATCCGGCCGCGAACTTCGGATAGCCCCACGGTAGGATCAAGTCCCTCGGATCAAGTCGCGCCCAGGGGCTTGCCTTGACGGCCGATAGATCGACGAACGCCGGGTGTGCCGCGATCATCTCGCCGCTCGCTTGCATCAAGGGGCCTTGGAAAACCCCAGCCGCCGATAGTCCCCAGCAAAGCGTCACCATCACGACGACAGCGCTGAGGATCGGGAACAACTGGAAGAAGCGAACCCTCGGCGCGAGGATCATCGAGCAAACGATCATCACTACAATCGTCAGCCCGCCGATTGGCAGATACGTTGCGGCCTTCGGAAATCCGTGTTTGAAAAGCGCCAGACCGATCAGCATGATGACCGGCCCGATCACGACCGGCGTGATCGCGCGCCGCAGCCAGCCCGCGAGCCCCGTCAGGCCAACGAGCAGTTCAACCAAGGCTCCCACGAGGATGGCTCCCGCGATGTACTGCATCATCTCGGCCGGGCTCCACCCCTCGCGCGAGCCGGTCGAGATCACGGCGAAGAACGCCGCGAGAAAACTGAACGACACTCCTTGGATGATCGGCAGCCGCGATCCATAGGTCGCCTGCAGCAGTGTGGCCAAGCCGCTGCACAATATCACGCATGAGATCAGGGTGGCGATCTCGCTTTGCTCCATCCCCATGGAGGGCCCCAGTAACAATGGCACCGAGACAGTCGCGCCAAACATGGTGAGGACGTTCTGGGTGGCTAGGACGATGCTTTGTCCGAGCGGCGGACGGTCGTCAAGGGCGTACAGCAAACCCCGTCTCGCAGCCGTGTCTGTGTTGTCGGACATGACGCAGATCCCCGCCGATGAGCCGCGAACCAGGACTCCCCCCGATCGGACTGCAGGCCTAGTCCGTGGCGCCTGATTTATCAGCCAAACAATACAAATAGTTCGAGGTCCTAATGAAAATTTGCGAGCCCGAAACGGCGGGCGAGGCCAGCGTATAGTCGTTGAGCTTGTTCGTGGCGAGGATCTTGAACTTATCACCGGCCTCGATCACGGTGGTCGACCCTTCTTCGTTGGTGGCGTAAATCTTGCCGTCGGCGAGAACAGGTGAAGAACTGTAGGTGCCGAGTTCCATCCGGCTGCGACCCCAGACTTCACTACCGTCTTTCACGTTCAGGCAAATCACGATCCCTTTGTCGCCAACGATAAACATGCGTTCGCCGTCGCTGACGGGTGTGGGTACGTCGGGTCCGTGCTCGGTGGACCACAGCCGGTGCGATGTCGATACATCGCCCGATCCGCCGGCTCGAAAAGCGATGAAGGGCTTCACGCGGCTCGGTGCGAACACAATGTCGCCTACGACGAGAGAAGATGCGATCGTCCTGTAGTTGGGGGCCTTTTCAGGATTCAGGCCGCCGCCTCGCCAAAGTTCACGGCCCGTCTCAACGTCATGCCCGGTTAAGTAGTCTCCGCCGGCGACGGCGAGCTGCTTCTGTCCATTCACTTCAACCAGCATCGGGGTCGAGTAGGAATCGGGCGATTCGTGGACGGCGTCCGTCGGGCGATCGACCTTCCAGATCGTCTTGCCGTTGACGGCATCCACCGCGACGAGATACGAAGGGTCATCGGTCGTCATGCCGTGCAGCACCTGAATGTAGAGCCGGCCATCGTCAAGCATCGGGGAAGATCCGTATCCGAAGTTCAGACCGAAGGCCCAGTAGTCATCGGCAATGTTGCGCTCCCAAACGAGCTTGCCTTCGAAGTCAAAGCAACTCAACGCGCCCAGCCCGGTCATCACCCAAACGTGCCGGCCGTCGGTGACTGGCGTCGGCGATGCCATGTTTTGTTTGTTGAGGATCTTGTTGCCTTCGCCGATCACCCGCTGCCAGCGGATCGAACCGTCGTTGCGATTAAGGGCCAGCAGCAGCAGTTGGTCCGTGGGATAGATGATACTCTTGATCTGGCTCACGGCCTGATCGATGATTCCCGAGCCTTTGCTCGCGGCAAAGCCCTCCTGGGCTGAAGTGATGAAAACCGTGTCTTGCCAGATGATCGGTGTTGCGGCGGCCCAGCTTGGGAGCTTGGTGCGCCAGACAACGTTTTCCGTTTCGCTCCAGCTGATAGGGAGATTCTTGGCGGTCGTGCTGCGGCCGTCAAGATGGGGCCCGCGCCATTGCGGCCAGTTGTCGGCCGGACCGGCGGCGAACAGGCTCGCTGTCAGCATGCAGGCCGATATAAGACTCGCTGAGCGAAACAGTGACACAGTCTTCCTTCCCGTGAGTTGCTACTCGGTCATGGTATCAACGTCCCGACGCGAACGGAACGGTGATAGGAACGACGGAGGGAACGAACATACCGCCACTTAACTCCCCGTACACTGTCAGCATGACAGAGACTCGTCAGTCCGCCCCGCCCGTGTCGCGCCGTGAGCGCGTGCACGCAATCATCTTCGAGGCCGACACTCCCGGGGGCAAGTTCTTCGACGTTGCCTTGCTTTGGGCGATCCTGCTGAGCGTCGTCACGGTGATGCTCGAAAGCGTGTCGTCGATCAAGGCGCAGTACGGCGACCTACTGCGCGGGCTGGAATGGTTCTTCACTGCGCTGTTCACGGTCGAGTATGTGTTGCGAATCTTCTGTGTCGAGCGCCCGGCGCGCTATATGAGGAGCTTCTTCGGGCTGGTCGATCTCGTCTCGATCATTCCGACCTATTTGAGCTTCTTCGTCGCCGGTTCGCAGTCCTTGATTGTGATCCGGGCGCTGCGGTTGCTGCGCGTGTTCCGCGTTCTGAAGCTGGCGCACTATCTTGGCGAAGCGCAGGTACTGATGGCGGCTCTGCGGGCGAGTCGTCCGAAAATTACCGTATTTTTGGGTGCGGTCTTGACCATCGTCATCATCGTTGGGTCGGCGATGTATTTTATCGAAGGAGGAGAAAACGGGTTCGACAATATTCCCAGGGCGATGTACTGGGCGATTGTGACGATGACCACAGTCGGTTACGGCGATATCGCTCCACAGACGGTCGCCGGCCAGTCTCTCGCGGCCTTATTGATGATTCTTGGCTATGCGATCATCGCGATCCCAACCGGCATCGTTTCGGCCGAGCTGGTGCGTAAGCCCGCGGGCCAGGTGAGCACGCGAGCCTGCCCAGTATGTGGGGCCGAGGGACACGACCATGATGCATCCCATTGCAAGTATTGCGGCGGCGAGCTGTAGCGAGCGGGCCGCCCAGGGCGACCCGCGCGGGGCGACTCAACACTCCTCTGAAATCGATGACGAACTTCTCAGCGGCAGGTGGCGAGATCTTCATTTTCGAGAACTGAGTCGCAAGAATGGTCGCCAGCTGACGGAGAACATTCGTGTCGACATCGTTGTCGAAGGCGTTAGCAGCCTGTGGTGGAAGTCCCACATTGAAACAAGAGTCGATAAACTTGTTCTATGGCAATGGGA
>JAQBUE010000030.1 GCA_027624045.1 Acidobacteriota bacterium | reverse complement strand
TCTTCAGGATCATCTTGTATTGGAAACACTCCCTCCTTTCAGGATCATCTTGCATTGGACAACTCTGTATACACGGGCCAGCTCAGAAAACGGGGACAATGGTAAGCGGAGCGGAAGTCTCCCGGTTCTCGCGCGGAGAGTTTCCTGACTTGCTCGGGTTCCCACGACGGCACCGGGCTCGTCCGTCGCGTGCGATAGTGCGGTTGACGATATGGCCTTCCCCTTCTGTCCACAGGGTCGGCGCCCGGAATTCAGGATTTCGCGGCGCCATAGCCGGCCCGCCAGTGCCTGAAGTCAACGCTTCACCCGCAGGGTCGCCGCCTCTGGCGCATGACTCACTCCCAATAAATCAAAAACATCTATTTTCAAACAACCCGCGGATCTGCTTCCTGCGCATCGAGAACCGTGATCGCCGCCATGTTGACGATGTCCTGAATGTCGATACCTTTTTGAACGACGCCTATGGGGCCACCCATGCCGAGAAGGATCGGTCCGACGGCTTGGGCGCCGGCAAGGCCGGCCAGCAGCTTGTAACTGATATTGGCTGCCTCGAGATTGGGAAACACGAGCAGATTGGCTTGTGCGCGGAGCTTCGAGAAAGGAAAGTACTCCTCGATCAGGTCTGGATTGAGGGCCGTATCGGCCTGCATCTCTCCATCAACGATCAGATCGGGAGCGGCTTGTTTGACGAGTTCCACGGCCCGCCTGACCTTTTCCGCGGAGGGATGAGGCGTTGAGCCAAAGTTTGAAAAGCTGAGCAGCGCCACGCGCGGTTCGAGGTCAAAGTGACGTATCCGTTCGGCGGCGAGCAGGGTGATTTCAGCGAGATCTTCGGCTGTCGGGTCGATGTTGACCGTCGCGTCGGCAAGGAAATACATCTGACGATTCAAGATCAGCATGTAGAGTCCTGCGACACGCCGCACCCCGGGACGCACGCCGACCACCTGCAGCGCCGGGCGAATGGTTTCCGGGTAATGCTGGCGGACGCCCGCCACCATTCCATCCACATCGCCGTGGCGAACCATCATGGCGCCAAAGACAGTCGCGTTGCGAAGCATCTCGGCGGCTTCGTCGAGTGTTACGCCCTTGCGCTGCCGGGATTCATAGAGGGATTGGCGATACTCCTCCCAGCGAGGGTGCGCCGCCGGATCGATGATTTCAATGCCATCAAGCGAAACCTGTATCTGTTTCGCCGTCGCGGCAATGTCTTCTGCCTTACCAAGCAAGACCGGATAGGCGATTCCCTCCTCGTGCAGAATTCGGGCGGCGTGAACAATCTTTTCGTGGTCGCCTTCCGGGAACACAATCCGGCGCGGATCGGCCTGGGCGCGGTGCACGATCACTTGAAAGACCTGTTGCGATGAATCGAGCCGCAAAGCGACCGACGCGGAATACTGTTCGATGTCAAGCACCTTGCGGGCGACTCCGCTGTCGATGGCGGCTTTCGCAACGGCGGTGGCGACCGCCTCAAGAACGCGTGGATCGAACGGCTTGGGAATGATGTAACGGGGTCCGAACTGGAGGTCTTCCCCGCGATAGATGCGGCGCACCGAATCGGGCACGTCGAGCCGTGTGAGATCGGCTAGCGCGTGCGCGGCGGCCAGTTTCATTTCTTCGTTGATCGTGGTGGCGTGTACGTCGAGCGCTCCCCGGAAGATAAAGGGGAAGCCGAGGACATTGTTGACCTGGTTGGGATAGTCCGATCGTCCCGTAGCCATGATGACGTCAGCTCGTGCAGCGATCGCCTCTTCATAGCCGATTTCCGGGTCAGGGTTGGCGAGGGCGAAAACGATTGGCTTTGGCCCCATGCGTTTGAGCATTTCTCCCGTGACGGCATTGGCGACGGAAACCCCCACGAATACATCCGCGCCTTCGAGGGCTTCGGTGAGAGTGCGGCGGCTGGTGTCGCGAGCGAATCGCTGTTTGTAAGGATTCATGCCCGCGGTCCGCCCTTGATAGATGACGCCCTTGGAATCGCACATCAGCAGATTCTCAGGACGGACGCCGAGACGCAGGTAGAGGTTGGCGCAGGCCGTGCTGGCGGCACCGGCGCCGTTGAAAACGACTTGGACATCGGCGGCTTTCTTGTCCGCGAGCTGCAGGGCGTTAATCAAGGCGGCCCCGCTGATGATGGCGGTGCCGTGCTGATCGTCGTGGAAGACGGGGATATCCACCGCGTCACGGAGGGTCTCTTCAATGTAGAAACACTCGGGCGCCTTGATGTCCTCCAGATTGATGCCGCCGAAGGTTGGTTCGATCATCTTCACGACCTGGATGATCTCGTCGGGATCTTGCGTGTTCAGCTCGATATCGAAGACATCAATGTCAGCAAAGCGCTTGAAGAGCACGGCTTTGCCTTCCATGACCGGCTTACTGGCGGCGGCGCCGATATTCCCCAGGCCGAGCACGGCTGTGCCGTTGGTGACCACGGCGACAAGATTCGCGCGGGACGTATACTTCCAAACCTTTTCGGGGTCACGAGCGATCTCCAGGCAGGCCTCGGCCACGCCCGGCGTATAGGCGAGGCTCAGGTCGAGTTGGGTGCGGAAGGGCTTGGTGGGCTGGACAGAAATCTTGCCGGGGATGGGCAGGGCATGATAATCGAGAGCATCTTGTTTCCGAACAGGCATTCAGCGTTCACCTCGGTAATCGGTTGGAGGGGCGGGCTTTATTATGACGAAGCGGATGCCTCGGGTGTGCCGCGGAGCGCTATCCCGGTGGTGATGCGGAGCGGCGGCTTTCCCCTGGGCCGCTAACCGTGCGAGAGTATCGAGGTGGAGTTGACGAGTCGTTTTCGGTCGCCCCTGGCCGCGTACGGATGGTGGCTTTGGCTTGCCTTCGGGCTGTACCTGACAGTAGGCCCGTTCTGGTGGCATGTTGAATATTTCAGTAGCCCGGGGCCTCAATACTACCGCTTGATCCTGTGGTTGCTGCCTGCACTGGCCGGCGCGGTCCTCGCCTACACGGTGATCCGCAAGCGAGGGCTGTGGCGGCATGAGCCGTTGCTTTTCGCGGCGTTGCTGCTCGCCGGCTGCCTGCTCTATGAACCGCGATCGACGGCCGTCCTGCTGCTGATGCTGGCGGCCTCTTACGGGATTGGGAAATTCTGTCTCGATCGTCTTGGCGTCGTCACCCACTCGCATGCCGAGGACATTGCTCTTTCCGCGGCTGTTGGCATGGCGTTTCTGACCGTGTCGATGTTCCTGTTGGGGCTGGCGGATGCCTACTATGCGGGCGTTATGTGGGTCTTACTGGCCGCGCCTTGCTTACTCTTTTTCGGCCGGCTGCGTGACTTGGCGTCCGCATTGCGCGGAGCGCTGGCCGGCTGGCGCGGCGATGCAGAACTGGCCCGCCCGTTGACCGGCGTGGCGATGGCGTTTGCCGGCGTATTCATGATCTGCACCATGATGTTCATGCTGTCGCCCACCATCAGCGCCGACGCCATGCTGTTTCATCTGGCGGAGGTGAGGCACTACGCCGAAGTGGGCGGGCTGGAGCCGGTGCCGGCCATGCCTTACTCGTACTATCCCCAGGGCGGGGAAGTGCTGATGACGCTGGCCTACATCACGGGCGGGCAGATGGCGGCACAGATGGTCAATCCGCTGTTCTTCGTGCTCTCACTCCTGCTGCTGTACGCGCTTGCGAGACGGCTTGGGCTGAGCCGCCCGGCGGCGGTTATGGGAGTCGTTGCCGCCGCCACTATCCCTTTTTTGCATTGGACGGGCGGCAGTTTCAAGAACGACTTCATGCTTGTGCTCTACCAGTTGGGGGCGCTCCACTGCTTCCTGCGCTACCGGGAAGAGCGGGCAGACCATTGGATTTACGTCGGCGTGTTCTTGCTGGCGTCGAGCTTTGGCGTGAAGCACACGGCGGTGTTCGGCGCCGCGCCGCTGGGGCTGCTGTATCTGACGATCGTCTGGCGGCGGCCACGCCTTCTCGCGATGTGCTTGCTGATCGGCGTCACGTTTGGTTTCTACTGGCACGCGCGCACCTACCAACTTACGGGGAACCCGCTGTATCCGCGGGTCGCCGACGACGCTGGAAAAACAGTATCGCCGAGACGCGGAGACCGGCCGCCGGCTCATCTGTTGTACCTGATGTACCCCTGGGTGACGCATTTCAAGGGAGTCCAGACGTTTGAATCGCCATCAAACAACCCTTGCGGCATCTTTCTAGTGTTGTTCGGCCCGCTGTTCTTGTGGGTGCGCCGCAAGAAGTGGAGCGGTACTGAATTGATCTGTGTTTTCGCGGTTGTGGTCCACCTAGCTTACCTGGGGTACGTATGGCTGATTGTGCGCTACGCGATCGTACCGTTTTGCATCTTGGCGGTGCTTACCGCGAGCCGTCTGACGGCCTTTTACGAATCAGCCGGGAGGCTCATCAAGGGATCGCTGCTGGCGGCCGTGGCCTACAGTTTCTTGTTTGCTCTGCTGCCCGCGATGATCAGCGAAATCAACGCTCCGCAGCTTCTCTATTTCGCCGGACGCCTCGACCGCGAGCAGTATCTGCGCCAAACGCTGACCTACTACACCTCGATCGAATATCTGTGGGCGAACGTGCCTCAGGACGCTTTGATACTGAGCGTGAACAACGCCGCCCGGGGTTACTCACCGTCGCCCGGCCGGTTCCATTTTGCCACCGCCAAAGGGAGGAACTCAGACATCATTGGCACGACGGCGGGCTACTTGGCTGAGCGGGATTACGACTACGCCGTTATCCCGACGATGATGAACGCCCGTTTCCAGGAGCTGATCGCGGAACGTTACCAGCCCGAGCGGGAATACGCTGACGACGAATATACCGTGTTCCGTCTACGACGGCGGCGTGGCTTGGGGCTGTGATCTTGCCGCGTCGCGGTTCGTTGCGGCCGGACCATCAGATTGAGCGGGTCATCCCCCAAGCGCGGCCTAGCGGATGCCCATCCAGAGATGCTCGGGCCGGGGCAGGCGCTACAAAACCAAAAAGCTAGGTTGGTGGAGGCGGCGGGAGTCGAACCCGCGTCCGGTAAAGTCCTCCATGGAGAGCCTACATACTTAGTCCGCTCGAATGTCTCAACCGATTCGTCTGAACGGACAGCGCCGAATCGGTCCAGCCCGATTGTTTTTCAGCCCTGCGCTCCGGACAGAAGCCTGGGGCCAATCCCGCCAAATGGCGCTCGTCGTCCCCATGCGGGCCTGAGAACGGGAACGGCTACCTAATTAGGCAGCAAATGCAAACGATGTATTGTTGGCAATTATTTTTTTTCCGATCGTTTAACGGGAGCTCGGAACCCGGTATGCCTCTCCACGACGGATACAATCCCGTCGAATCCGTTACGCCCCCAACCTAGGGGATGGAAGCGGTCTCCCACTTCCTCTTCTATTATCGCACCTAGTTGGAAGAGCCGTGAACGGCCGCCTGGCGTTGGGTCACAGGCCTTGCCAGCGTTTGGTGTCGTCGGCGGGCAAGCGCAGCAAGTCGAGGACACGGTTCACGCTGTGGTCCACGATATCTTCGACCGTCGCCGGCTTCGTGTAGAAGGCCGGCAGCGGTGGCGCGATGATGGCGCCCATTTCGGCCAAGGATACCATCGTGCGCAGGTGGCCGAGGTGCAACGGCGTCTCTCGCACCAACAGGATCAGGGGACGCCGCTCCTTGAGAGTCACATCCGCGGCTCGCACGAGCAGGTTCGAAGCAATGCCGGCCGCGATCGCCGACATGGTGTGAATCGAGCACGGCGCGATGACCATGGCGTCGATCGGGTAGGAGCCGCTCGCGATCGCGGCGCCGATGGCGTCGATCGGATACCAGTGGGAGGCGAGGCCCTTCAGATCCGCCGCTGTCCGTCCGGTCTCGTGAAACAGAGTCTTTTCGCCCGGGCGGGATAAGACCAGATGGGTTTCCACATCCGGCCGGGCGTTGAGTCGCTCGATCAGCCGAAGACCGTAAGCGGACCCGCTTGCACCACTGATGCCGACTACAACTCGAGTCATAAGTAAAACGACCTATACAGCACTAATGGAACAACCCTAGTTCCGTTGTTCTGAATTCAGAACAAAAAATCGATGCCACGCTCGATTCACGTCGCGCAAATGGGTGCAAGTCTGTATACTCTTGTATACGACCGGTGTCATAGGCTGTCTGGAGAACACGCGTGCACGCAGGACTCAAACTCAAAAACGTTCGCGAGAGGCTGGGGCTGCGTTACAGAGAGGTCGAAAAGGCGACGCATCTGATCGCCCAACGTCACAAGAGCCCCGACTTCGCTGTGGGACTGAGCCGCTTGGCCGATATCGAAAACAAGGGCGTCGTACCGAGCATCCATCGTCTCTACAGCCTGTGCGCGGTCTATCGGCTGAACTTCCCGGAAGTCTTGAAATGGTACGGGATCGACCTCGGGGAGGCTGTCCACGACTTCAACCTGCTGCGGCCGAGCGAAACCCATCTCGTCCAGTTTAGCTCAGGCGACGGTTCGGTGACCTTGCCGCTGAAGCTGGATCCGGGCTTGGACTTCCGGCGGACGACCGACCTGAGCCGCATGATCCAGCAATGGGGTAGGGTGCCGATCAGCCTGCTCGACAATCTGGACATGGAAGAGCACCGCTATGCGATTATTGGCGCCGACGATTATTTCATGTTTCCGTTGCTGCGCCCGGGCGCTCTGATCCAGATTGACGAGAGCCAGAGGAAAATCCAAAGCGCCGGCTGGACTCACGAGTTCGAGAGGCCCATCTACTTCTTCGAGTTACGGGACGGCTATGCCTGTTGCTGGGCCAACCGGTCGGGCAACCACTTGATTTTGCAGCCTCATCCCAGCTCCCCGTGTGAGCCGGTCGTGGTCGAATACGACACTGCGGTCGATGTGATTGGGCGTGTCATCGGAATCGCCATGCAGCTCGAATCGGTGTACGAGCCGCGGATCAAGGCGAAGAAGAAGCCTCGCTCCGTAGCAGTGACAAGATAAGCTCCAGATCAGACAGGTAGAGTTCTCGTTCAGCTCGTGTGGCCCGCGCCGGGCTGAGTTGGCGGTAGGGCGCCACCTTCGCCCAGGCATCCAGCACCGTGGGTAGTTCGGCTTCGAGGCTCGCGAGATACTTTTCCAGATCCCTCTTTTGAGGCTCCAGAGGATAGGCTAGCCACTCGCGAAACGACTCTTCGTGGCTTTCTTCCAACACCAGGTGAGCGTCTTCTTCCGAGTAGATCTGCGAGAGGCCAAAATGTTCGTATTTCCCGGTATTCTCGTTGCGCAATGCAGCGAGATAGGCGAGTCGGCCGAATAGGCTCGGAATCTTCGAAAGGGTTCGCTCCCAAACATCCCGCATCGCGCGGTTGCGGTGACCGTGCGAGCTGTCCAGTTCCTGTTCTATGGGATACTCTTCCGACACTGCTACAATTCTAACGGTCACGCCGTCACGCAGGGGAACACTCCACGGTACAATCCGGGGCGGGCTACCCTGGGTTCCGGATCCCTAGTATGGAACGGTGTCACTCGCTTAAAAAGGTCGCGGTCGTCTGTTCGACCTTCCAGCTCCGCTCCCACGCCGACAACTTCGTGACCCGGCTGCTCGAAGGCTATTGGATCGATCAAGAGTATCATCGGCCGCCTTGCGAAGTCGCTGCACTCTATGTCGACCAGATCCACCGCGCCGATGTGAGCCGGAAGTTGTCGTTGGCTTACGATATTCCAGTTTTCTCGAATGTCGCGGATGCTGTCACGCTGGGATCGGACCAGTTGTCGGTCGACGGTGTGCTCCTGATTCTCGAGCACGGCGAGTATCCCCAAAACGAGCTATATCAGAAGCTGTACCCACGCTACGAAATGATGAATCAGGTGGTCGATGTGTTCCGGCGTTCGGGCCGGACCGCGCCCATCTTCGTGGACAAGCATCTCTCGTATGACCGCGCGAAGGCGCAGCGGATGTGCGAGTGGTCCAAGGATCTTAAGTTCCCCCTGATGGCTGGCTCGTCGCTACCTGTTACGTTTCGGCATCCCGAGCTGGATTTCCCGCCGGGGCAGGAAATGGATGAGATTCTTGTCGTCGGGGGCAGCTGGTTCGGAGAAAGCTGGCTGCTGCACTTGATGGAGATTCTGCAGACGATCGCCGAGCAACGCGCCGGAGGCGAAACCGGCATCAGGGCTATTCAGGTTCTCACCGGCGTCGAGATTTGGCGCGCCGCTATGGAGGGGCGCTGGGATCGGTCCCTGCTCGATGCCGCGCTGGCCCGCCGTCTGAACCAGGGCGTGGAAGGCAATCCGGAAGACGTTTCCAGGCAGTCCGTCGGCTGCCTGATCGAGTATCGTGACGGGCTCAAGGCCACATTGCTCGCCCTGGGCGACGGGTTGGTGTTTGACTATTTGACGGCTTTTCGGCTTCGCCCGGGCGGGGAAGTGCTCTCGACCGCGTTCGAGCTGCCGTCCGAGAGCGCCGACAATATGAGCCCTCTTGTGCATTTGATCATCCGCATGCTGGAAACAGGCCAGGCGCAGACGCCGATTGAGCGGACGCTGCTCGCCACGGGCGCGCTTTCATACCTCATGGAGTCGGGCGCCCGCGGTCGCAAGCGCCTCGAAACGCCTGAACTGGACGTGCGTTATCAGGCGCCGCCGCATCCCTACTTTGCCCGGCGAATGGGGCGCGCGGCGTGATCGAAGCCCGCGTCCCCGCCTTCCGGCAGATCGTCGCTCCCCGATCTGAGATCGTCCCGGTGCTCAGCGAGCTGGGCTCGCCGCGAGGTATTGTTTGCGGCCGAACGGGCATCGTCTCCATCGCTGACGTAGCGCACGACAAAGTCTACGAGTACGTGATTCCGCGCCGGCAGACCGCGCCGAACGGCGGCGTCTTGCGCCCGCATCGGCTTGACATCAAGGGCGCCGTCGGTCTCACGCTCGATCATCAGGGCCGCCTGCTGATTGCCGGCCGCAACCCAGCTCAGGTGGGCCGGATCGAGGTCAACGGTACCCTGCATGCGCTCACTCAAGCATCGCACCCCGGCCACCCCCGCCACCCCGCCGACCTTGTTTACGCCATCGACGGCCACGTCTACGTAGCGGACCTCCCGCCCACTCATCCCGACGGCGGTCCTTCGCAAGGTTCCGCGCCAGGCGCAATCTACCAAATCGCGCGGAATGGCTCGGTCCAGCCCGTATCACCCGCCCCTCTGCGCCCGGCGGGCGTGGCCCTCGACTGCCGCCAGCTTCACCTGTTGGTTGCCGACAGGCTCTCGAACTCGGTGCAGCGCTTTCCGATCGCGCCGGATGGCTCCCTCGGGCCGTCGGCCACGGTCTTCGAGCGCGCTATTTCGGACGCGATCGGCGGGGGCGGCATCGAGACGGACGAGGCCGGCAATATCTATGTGACCACTCCCGAGGGCGTCCAGGTCCACAACACAGACGGCATTGAACTCGGCGCAATCAGGCTGCCCGAGCCGCCCGCTGACCTCTGCTGGGGCCGCGGGGCCGTCGGACTATACGCGACGGCCGGATCCGGCGTTTACTTCATCCCAATCGAGGTCGGCGGGACGCGCACGTTCTAAAGATCATTGATAATATTCGTATTTTCACAAAACAACGAATACCTATTTATAGTACTTTATACCAATAATACAGTCTTATGTTCACTCCGGTCCGGCCCTCCCTTAGTGATCGGGAAGACCCGGAGTGCCTTCCCACGCCCCTGTTTACAGCCTGAAACTGCTCTGCGGTCCTCGCGTGGCGCCCGTCTCCCCAGCCTGCTCCGGCGCCGCGCCCGGCGCAATGTGTTCCAGCCCTGGAAAAAAGATTCACAATAACTAGCGTAAAAGCGTTGGCGGTGTATCGTGGATGTGTTGTTAGCTGAAGTTCATCCATACAGGGAAGGCGAGGATCAAGAATCATGCTCAAGAAAACTTTCGTTCTGACGGCGGTCATGCTCAAGCTGGGCGTGGCGGCCTTTTTCAGCCAGTGGCTGGCTACACCCGCGCTGCCGACATCGGAAGAGATGCTGGCGGACTGTCCGTGGTGCTATCCAGACCCTAACTGCGGGTCAGATCCGCAGTGCAATGGATGCGGCTAAACGGACCGGGCTGTGTATGGCCCGATAAAACGGATCGTTAAAAAGAAAAAAGGCGGAAAATTACTAGATCGTCGATGTTTTCCGTGCTACACTACCAGCATGCGGAACCCGATCGGTGAGCCGCTTTGAGTAGTTCGGCTACGCTCTTGTTTTGGGTCGCAATAGCCATCTGGCTCATGCAGTTGGTGTGGTGTGTCCGGCTCTGCAGGCTGAAACTCTCGAGCCGGTACCCCGCTTTGTTTGTTTTTCTCGTCGTGGGCAGCGGACTCGGCATCCTGATGTACTTGCTCAGTGTACTATTCAACAGTCCGCAAAGCTCCTACCTCTCCGTGTACAAGTGGATCTGGGTCGCCAGCAAGCCGACCTACGCGGTGCTGATGTTTTGCGTGCTGGCGGAGGTGTACACACGCATCGTCGAGAAGTACCAAGGTCTTCACCGCCTCGGTCAGGTCTTCATGTGGGCCGCGAGCGGAAGTGCGGGCTTGCTTTTCCTGGCGATGAGTGTGCTCGGCGGCTCGCCGGATGAGTGGCTGGCGTTTTGGCACATCCAGGAAAGAAGCATTTACGCTGCATTGTCTGTTTTCAGCGTGTTATTGATCCTCTTTAGCCTTCATTTCTGTTTAGCGGTATCCGGGAATTTGCGGATCGTATTCATGGTCTTTGCGGTGAGCGCCACCTGCTCGGCTCTGGTGCGTACGGCGGCCGATCTCGGCTTGCTGGACGTATCGCTGGGCGGCACCCAGTTGAATTCATTTATCTATCTTGTCTTCGTGAGTTTCGCGGTGCTGCGATTCTCCGCCGTTGGAGAGCACAATCCGCGGCCACTCCCTCTCCCCGAGTCTCTACGTGTCGCGTCGGAAGCTCAGGTCACGCAGGGGCTTGTTGATCTAAACCAACAGTTAACGAGGATACTGCGCTCATGACAGCCGTGGCGCTGACTCTAGTCCTGGTCCTTTCGATACTCGTGGTGCTGGTCGGCGCGTTGCGCCGGCTCGGCCTTGAGGAACAGATCGACAGCCCTCTGGGGTGTTTCGATCCACTGGACGACTCGACCTCTGCCAGATCCTACCGGCCGATCGGCCGGCTATTTTCGGCGGAGGATTGTGCTTTCCTGGGCCGTTTCGGTGAGCGCGGCTGGAAACTGACGCCGCGCCTTCGCGCAGCTCGGGGGCGCGTCTTACGTCTCTATCTTCGAGAGCTTCGGTCGGACTTTGGCGAGGTTTGGCGTTTAGCCCGCCAGATCGCGCCGCAAAGCCCCGATCCTGATTTCGCCTTTCGGATCGCGAAACAGTGGATGATCTTCCACGCAGTGCTTGCCCTGGTCTACGTACGGAGCTGGCTCGGCTGGAGGCTTCCAGTGCCGGTACATGTTGTGGGGCTTGTGGATTCGCTCGAGACTTTTCGGAGCGGAGTCCGGGCGGTGGTTCAACAGGCCGAGTCCGCCATGGAGCGAACGGCCTTGTCGAAAGGATAGCCCGTTCATCCGACGACGCTCCTGAAACCGGTGGCGCGACCTCGGTCTTGGGGGCCGCGGCTCTTCAAACCCCAACTGAATTCTCATTCAGATTCGGCAGTGAGCTAGACCTCTTTTTTCGAGGTAGCGTTGATGGTACTCCTCGGCCCGATAGAACTTCGGGGCGGGCGTGATCTCGGTGACGACCGGATTCGGGTAGCCGCCCGAGCGGTCTTGGGCTTCCATCGATTTAAGGGCGGCGGCTTCTTGTTCGGGGCTGTGGAAGAAGATGGCTGAACGGTATTGCGATCCGATGTCGGGGCCTTGGCGGTTCACTGTCGTCGGATCGTGAGAACTCCAGAACAGATCAAGCAGCTTTTCATAGCTCACTCGCGACGGATCGAACTCCACTTCCACGACTTCGGTATGCCCGCTTCGACCGCTGCAGACGTCCTGGTAGGATGGGTTCTCCAGGCTGCCACCGGCGTATCCGACGGCAGCGGCGAGTACACCATCCAAATCGCGAAACGCCGCTTCAATCCCCCAGAAGCAGCCGGCGCCGAAGGTTGCTTTCTCCGTCCGAGGTGTTCCGTTGTTATCCGACATCAGCATCCTCCCTCAATGTTTTCTGCCCTCTTATGGTAACGCCGGCGGCGTGGCGGGAGAGGGACAATTGCCTTACCGGCGTGCGACGGCTTGCCGCACTTCCTTGAGTTGCTGGACCTTCGCTTCCACTCCGACGCAGAAGTTTGCGTGGTGCATCACGATCCGTTTCGGAACTTTCAGGTCCTGCCCCGGCTCCCAATCCGTTCCTCTCTTGGCTCCGGTCGTGAAAAACTCGATCGGCAAGTACCGCCATTGAACACCGAACTCGTTCGGAAACAGGGTCAAGACATAGGAAACCCGGTGCATCGCGATCCCGCGCATGGCGACGGCGGCGAGCCTGCGCTGCGTGACGGGACTGAGAAGCCGGTTCCGAAACCCGGAAGGCACCTGCTGGAACATGACGTGGTTGAGCGCATCCTGATCATTCCACTCCGGGCGGCCCCGGATCACGTCTTTCACGCGCTCCCAAAGGCGCCGTGTGCGGGCATTGCCGCGGCAGATAAAGAATCCGGAGTTGATTTCGCCGTTCAGTTGGTTCTGTTGAAACGCGATATCACGTCCGCGTATCGACGCCTCGAGCGATTCCCGCGCAGGTCGAAAGAACTGGATATCGACGTCAGAGAAAACAAAAACGTCATCCCGGTTGTCATCAATCGCCTGAATAATCAGCTCGACTTTAGCGAGGGTTGCGCGATTGAAGGCCCGCGTTCCGTAACGATGATCGTCGCTCGCGCCAGTTTGCGGTTGCCGCACGACGTGGAGCTCGTAGTCATCCCGCAGGCTCGGCAGAAACCACTCTTTCGCGAGTGCTTCATGCGAGGGCGTGTAAAGAGCGTACAGCTTCATTTGTCAGAATGGCATCCGCGGCCGTTCGCCCGCGGCGGCTACGGGACAAGCGCCACGGGTCAATTGTAACCTGGAGGCAGGCGCGCAAAGTGATCTGGATTGCCGCCGGACTGGCGCGGACTGCCACATGCGAATACTCATCCTATTGTCGGGCCTGGCTCTCAGCTGGGGATTCGCCGGACAACAAGCGGCCATGGCACAGCAGGCCAACCGCGCCGAAAGGGCGGCGCTCGATTATCTCGCGCAAGAAGTCCCCCTCTGGAAGACTGGCAATGGATGCTACTCCTGCCACAATAATGGCGACGGCGCTCGCGTGCTGTATACCGCTCAGCGGCTGGGTTGGAAGCTGCCGCGGCCGGCGCTACAGGACACGACAGACTGGCTCAACAGGCCCCAGGACTGGGACAGTAATCGTGGCGCGCCCGAGTTCAGTGACAAGGAACTTGCGCGCATTCAATTCGCGGCAGCGCTAGAGGCGGCCGTTCAGGCCGGCTTGGTACCTCGCGAGGCGCTCGTTACAGCGGCCCGGTCTCTGCTGCCCCACCAGGAAAACGATGGCTCGTGGAAGATCGATGCAAGCGGTTTGGCTGGTTCACCGATCACCTACGGCACCGCCCTGGCCACTTATACGGCCCGCCGCGTCCTGAAGAGTGCCGCCGATCCGTCTCTCAACGACGCGATTGAGCGGGCGAGCCGTTGGTTTGAGCGGACGACACCCAAGAATGTCCTCGATGCTTCAGCGACAGTATTAGCGCTTTCGGAGGTGTCTCCCCAAGGAGGTTTCGCGGAGCGGCGAGCTGAATCCGTCGCGCTCATCTCCGGGGCGCAGAACGGCGATGGGGGTTGGGGACCTTATCGGAATGCGCCTTCCGAGCCCTTCGACACGGCGCTCGCGCTTCTGGCGCTCGACTCATTGCCCGCGTCACAGGACGAGAGGATCAGGCGCGGACGAAAATTTCTAGGCGAAACGCAGCTGCCCGCGGGAGGCTGGCCTGAAACAACCCGCCCGCCCGGGTCACAAAGCTATGCCCAACACATCTCGACAACCGCCTGGGCAACGCTTGCGTTACTTGAAACCAGCAACAAGCCCAACCTAGCGCCGTAGCAACCCAGCCCCGTAGCGTGGACCTCGGTTTTGAGGTCCGCGGCTTTTGCCGACTTCAGGCGGGGAATCTACTCTTTGACCTCAAACTTCAGTGTCTCCGTCACACCTGCGACTCTCTCTTCCACCCGTTCGAACACGTCCACTTCAAAGGGGCGTTCCAGCGTGTTGCCCGCCAAGTCTTCCAGGATGGTTCCGACCTCGACGTAGTATCGTCCAGCCGGCCAAGGGGCATCCGGCGTGAAACGCCAACGCGTTTCGTGGCGATCGATCGTGATCTCGCCTTGGAGCGGCTTTCGCCTGGCGGCTCTCACAATGCGAACAAGTCGTCCGAGGAGTGCGTGGTCGAGCGATTCGGGGAATTCCACGATCAGCGGGTCACGGCTGCCGGCTTGCGGTGCGCTGACCACCCAGTCCGTCAGCCGTGGGGGTTCGCGGTCAGCTGGACCCACCCGGAAGCGCTTCTCGAAATCTCGCTGAAGAGGCTTGCCGCGGGCATCGAGCCATTCCTTCTCGACGACCAGTGTGTACGACTTGCCGTCCTCGATCGGTATGCCTGCTTCCTCGTGCGGCAACAGGCCGCGTTTGACGCGCGCGGGATCGAAGAAGATCGTCAAGCGCCGCCCCGCGCGGTCCCAGAGTTCCTGGTCGAGTTCGAGAAAAGGAAGCGTGATACGCTTGCCGTTCTCGTCGAGCAGATGCACGCGCGAGTAAGCCTCGCCGCGACTCATCGGTGCCGAGAAGTGCAGGTAGAACTTGAGTTGGTTCTCCGGCAAGACGTCCGCGGTTGGATAAATCTCCTCGACCACCGCGGCCGGGCCGGTGTCCGCATCGGCTACCTCGAACGTCCGCTCCCGCGCGCCTGAACCCGTGCCGTCATTGAATACGACACGATACTGCCCGCCCGCCTGCAAGGGAAAGCGGGGCCGAAACGTCAGCACGTTTCCATCCACCGTATAAGAACCCAGCAAGGGGGGGCAGATCAGCGTTGGGGGCCGGCCCGCTATCCACGTAAACCCGCATGGTCTCTTCTGACGACTGCGAACCGTTCGAGAACGGCGAGAGCCGGAAGAGGTATTCGCCGCCTGCCTTCTCCATATTGACGGCGACGGAATCCGCCCACGCTGTGTTGAACATGCACAGCGCCGCGACGAGCAGCCAACCTCGCCGCTGGAAGTGAGATTTCATAGAAAACGAAGGAGAAGGACAGCCGGGCCTGGCTCCGCTGCCCCGCATGTGATGTGGCTCGAAGGGCCGGTGGGCGAAGCCGCGCGTCGGCTGCCTGTTAGGGAAGCGCGATGGTTCTCAAATCCATCGAGCCGCCCTCTTCCTGCACCAGAATCAGCGCGTTACTGTCATCCAAGCGATCGAGCTGCTGTACGCCCTTAAGTTCGGCGATCGTCTCGTAGGGCAGACCTGTGATGTCGGTCTTCTCCTCGATGCCGTCGTACTTATCAATGTCTTTCGTCGACATCTTCATCACGCCGCGGCTGCTGTTGTTCATGAGGATATAGTCCGTGCCGCCCTTGCCGTAGACGATCATGTCGAGAGGGCGATTGCGATTACCGAGCTCGGCGATCGTCGTGCCCATGACTTTCGACCCCGGCTTCAGGTCTGACAGCGGAAACTTGACGAGCGGCGTGCAGGTGTAGGCGGCGAGCAAGTGCAGCTCTTTCTGGATCTCGTAAGGGACGAACGTCCGAACAGGCGCATTCGTCTCGAAGCGTCCATGCGCGCCGTGGAAGATCTCGACGCCGGTGCCGTTGTCGATCGCGCCGAAAGGGAAGGGAATCGAGCGCAGCGTCGAAGCGAATTCCTCATTCGAGAGCCCCGCTACCAGTACCTTACCGTCGACGTACGCGAGATCCGTGATGGACTGCACCCGCAAACCGCGGCCGCGGCGATCCTTGGCATCGGCGGTGGGCGCATTCGGCAGCATTGCTTTGGAATGCTTGACGTTGTCGAGAGAAAACTCGGAAATTTTCCCCGAGGTGTCAACCTTGAGAATCACCGCCATCGCATCCGGGCCGCGGCCGCGTGACACCGAGAGATACGTGTTCTTCGAAATCGGGTTCACGGCCATGTCTTCAATCAAGATCTGATCCGCCGACGTTCCCAGCATCGCCGCGACCTTTTCATTTACACTTTTGACGGAAATACCGCCTGACGAGCCCGGCTTGGTATCCCCGGTGTCGAGCGCGAAGATAGCGGCGCCGTTCGAGTCGCCGGCAAATAAAATGCCGTTCGGCCCAAATGCCAAAGGGCCCGCTGACTGCAGGTCGGCCTTTCCGGCCTTCAACTCTGAAGCATGGTGGTCGGCGCTGAGCGGCGCGGCCACGAGCGTCAACGCCACCATGGCGAGCGCCAACATCTCGACTTTGGTAAAGGTCATTGCGGTCTCCTGTCCGAGGAACCCATCCGTAGGCTCCGTCGCATACGATCCCATTCCTGAATCAAAGAGTCAACTCCGATTGGCACGCGAAACCACACGAGGCCCGTTGCGTCAAGAATAGGGAAGCCCACCGCTGGTGCCCGTTCTGTCAGACTCTTAGGTACACCTTATTCATCATCTGGAGCTTCATCAATGAAAACTTGTGGTACCTACGACGACGTCAACCTCATTCTGCGCCTCTACGAAATACGCCGGGAAGCCAAGCTGCGCGAAGCCCGCCAATGGTTCGCCGCCTCATTCCACGCCAAGACTCTTGATGAATGGACCAAGGTCTGCCCTCCCGGTTCTGACGAGAACGCCTATTTCCGCATGGTCGTCACGTACTGGGAAATGGTTGCTTCGTTCGTGGCCGGCGGCGTACTGCAACAAGACCTGTTCTTCAAGAGCGGCCGCGAGCTGCTCTTCTGTTGGGTCCGCCTCAGTCCCATGCTGGCCGCCTATCGGGAAACAATCAAGGACCCTACTGCCTACGAGAACCTCGAAGAAGTGGCCAATAAGTACATCGAATGGTGGAGCGCCAGCGCCCCCGAAGCCTACGAAGCTTTCGCCGCAAGAGTCGGCACAGCGCCGAAGAAATAGCGGTCCGCTCGACGCAAAAGTCCACGATCGCGCTGATCCGGTTCCGCGCTTCGCGCCCCGAGCGGGGCTTGGCCGTCAGTAAATCAACAGAAAGCCGCCGTCCGAATCCGCCACCGGAGTGCCGAAGCTCCAGGCGGGAAGACCGTGAACGGAGCCCGCTTCACCGAGCGGCGCGCCTTCGCGGCTGAACAACTGCCAGCCAAGCTCGCCAGCCTTGCCCCAACCCTGCACTTCCGCCCACACCAACAGCGTTTCACCTCGGGAGTTCTGAGCCAGCCGAGGATGCTTGCGATGATCCGCCTCACCAGGAGCTGCTGTCTTTCCCTCGAGCTTCGCCGCCTGCGATTCGATACGCCCAAAGAAAACCTGTCCGGCCGTCTCCCAGGCGGCCAACACACCGGCCGGCCCTTCCGAAAACGACATCGAACTCATCGGGCAAGCGCCAATCTCCCACGGATCGACGCGCTGCGACCGAAACGTCTTGCCTCGATCGCCGGAAGCGAGCAGATAGATATCGCGATGCACCGTTTCCCGCGCCGAGCGGTAGAGAGCGAGAAGCCTTCCCCGCGAGTCCGCGAAAACCTGCATTCCGCAACACCCACAGGCCCCGGTTGACTCCTCAAACGCCGGTGTTTCTTCGCTAAAGGTTTGACCACCGTCGGTTGATTTCGCGAGCCAGACGACCCGTCCCGCCTCGCCCTTGGTGGAGTCCTCTGAACTTCCGTGCCACGCGACGTAGACATTCCCCTGCTCGTCCGCCGCCACCGAACCGCCGCCATCGAGAGCAAACGTCTTGCGCATCAGGTTGCGCTGTGGCTCGAATTGGCCGTCGGCTCCTAAACGCGAGTACAGCATGGGGAGCCCGTTGTGGGGACTGTCGGCCGGCTGCTCCGGGTTCATCGGACCGCGCGGCTGTGAGACCGACGACCCATTCCAAACCACGTGGATGAGGCCCTGCGGCCCTAACGCGATCTGGCCGCCGCGAATCGTTCCCGCCGCGACAGCGCTGCCGGCTTGGCTATTGACCTGCAGAGGTTCAGAGAAGCCCGCCCCGCCGTCAGCGGATCGCACATAGAAAAGGTCCCCGTGCGTGCGTTCCCCCTTGAAATAGATGACGTGGAGTACACCGTCATGACTGACGGTTTGCGGTTGAATCCCCTCGCCGGGGACACGCAGAAGCCGCACCGCCGACGCCTCGCCTGCCCAGCCGATGGAACAGGAAATCAACAGAACCCCGACCGTAAATAATCTCATGATGATCTCGACCGTCCGAGCTTAATCATATCGTTAGACCGTCGCTTCGAAGCGGAGTCCGGCATAAGGCCGAGCGAGGGCGTCCTGCCCGCCCAACCCACCGAGACCGCCCCTCTCGGCTGGCCCGATGTATCCTAAACACAGCTTCCAACAGTCCCTTCATTCCTCCGCGTGTCCTCCTTCCCTAACTACGATGAACACGGCAACCGCGAGCGCGTCACGCGGCTTGCCGCGATGGGCGTTGACGTCTGGGGACCCGAGCGCGTCTACATCGGGGCCGACGTCGCGCTTGAGAACATTGCCCCGGGCGCATCACTCGTCAACGCAACCCTCAGCGGACGCGAAACCCGCATCGGCTCCGGCTCGCGCATTGGCGCCTCCGGACACGCCCGTGTGGAGAACTGCCAGATCGGGCGCGATGTGGAACTCGGAGCCGGTTCGTACCAGAATGCCACGCTGCTCGACTCGGTTCGGGTGCGCGGCTTCGCCGAGATCCGCGAAGGCACGTTGCTTGAAGAATATGTCGATGTCGCCCACTCGGCCGCGTTCAAGAACACCATCCTGACAGCGACCGTCGTTACCGGCTCGCTCATAAAATTCTGCGATCTCTTCATGAGCGGCGGGACGTCGCGCGAAGACCACAGCGAAGTCGGCTCTGGCGCGATTCACTTCAACTTCGATCCGCGCGGCGACAAGTGGGGCAGTCTGATCGGCGACGCCACGGGCGTCCTGCTGCGATCAGCGCCAGTATTCATCGGCGGCAACAGTGGCTTGGTCGCGCCAGTGGCGGTGGATTTCGGAGCTGTTGTAGCGGCGGGCTCGATCGTGCGCCAGGACGTCGGCGCGAACCGCGTTCACGGCGAGGTCATGCGGTCCCAAGAAGCTCAGCCCTTCGACCGCGGGCGCTACGGCATGCTCGGCCGCAAGTTCATCCGAACCGCTCGTCTTGTCGGTACCCTGCACGCGCTCGACGCTTGGTACGAGCACGTCAGACTACCCTTCGCGACGGAAGACCAGAAGCCTCTTTATGAAGCCGCCCGCCGGCAAATCGGGCTTCACATCGCCGAACGTTCGGCTCGCCTCCAAAACATTATCAGTAAGCTTGACCGCTCTCTCGTCAAGTGGGAACAATCCTCCGGGGATCACGGCGCACTCTGCGTCGCTGAGCATCGGCTGCTGCCGGCGAACCGCGAACGGATCGGCAACGCGTTGCTCGAACCCGGCCTGCCGCCGGCCCCGCCGCAAGAACTCATCGAGGCGTACCGGAAGGGTGATGCCGCCGGCGGCCACGTTGCACGGGTTCGCGGTCTTGATGACTCAGCTGCCGCGGCCGGCGCCGACTGGTTGCGAACGATTGCCGCGGAACCGCCGCGAAGTATGGCTGAGCTGGTCGGCGCGCCCAAGCTCTAGGAAGAAAGCCTTGCCGGCCCCGCCAGCGCCACCCGCGTCCGTTACGCAATCAGCGACAAGAATTGCCCAATCGGGCTCGACGCGGAAGACTGACTGAAAGCCCCCGCCTGCGCTTGACCGTTCTGCTGCTCGACCTGTGCGCGGCGTTGCTCCTCGAACGTTTCACGCTGCTCGGCCGCCAACTCCTGACGCGCCGCCTGCTCCAATCCGCTGGCTTGTGCCGCCACGGCGCGGTCCTGACCCGAAGGATTGGCCGGGGCATTAGCCGCCGCTCGAATCTGCTGGGCCTTCTGGATCGTCGCCTCGGGATTGCCCGAGACCGGTGATGTATCGATGCTGACCTCGCCGCCGACAGCATACTGCTGGCCGTCCGGTCCTGTCACAAACGAAAATGAAACGCCGCGGGCCAACGCTCCCGCCGCCGCCAGGTGCGCCTGCTCGTGAGCGCGTACTGTACGGTCGGTTTGCTGCAACTCGGCTACGATCGCGCGCTCTTCGTCACTGAGCCCGTCGGCGGATTCGTTGTCGGCGCCCTCGGTCGAGAGTTCCCGCTGGGGCAATGTCTCGGCAGGCGCTGTACCGCGGTCCCCGGAAGATTCAGCCCCTGCTACATCGCTTTGCTGGGTGGCCTCGATCGCGCCGCGACGGCCATTGGCCCTGGCGCCGAAGTCGATCGGCTGTGGCAAACCGGCCGAAAAGCTGGAAACGAAAGAGATCATGATAGTTTCGTCATTCGTCTTATCGGCATCGCGGAAGGGAGGCCGGTAAAGATTTCATGCTCCCGTGTAACGATTCCCCGCAGCGACGCTGATTGCGACTCGAGGCCGGATACAACCGGGAACCAGCAAGATTGTGTTCCAAACCTTTGTCAGGACCGGCTATTCAAGACAACCACGAAGGCAGATTGCTCTCTATTTCGAGTTTGGCACCGGACGTGCTTCCTACTAACTAAGATAGGCACAAGCACTTGACCTCTAAGAGCAATCGCGCGTGTAAATTTAGGCTGGGACTAACCGCCCGTGTCACCGTCTTGGCGTACTCTGGAAGGAAGTGCCGATGACGCTGATGACGCTTGGCCCCGGCCTGTCGCGAAAGCTCATACTCTTGCTTGTTTTGGCCGCCGGCGGGGCGCTCTCGGCGGCGGCTTTTGTTTTTGGAACATTTTGGAACGCTGCGCGGGCACTCGATGACTCCGCAACGCGGCTAGCCGCCGAGTCAGAGATTCCTTTCACTGTTAGGACCTTGGGTGCGCAGCCCGCCTCGACACGGGATGCGACCTCGACCCCAATCGGCGTCTCAACCGCTGCACCAACCGGCGGCTTCGAACGACTCACGTCCGCCAGCGCCTATCGCGACGCCGCCATCCTCGACGGCCGTATCTTCCTGGCGGGCCCGAGCGGCATAGGGGAATACGCGCCTGACGGTCGACAGCTCAACGAATATCTTGTTGGCATGGACCTTCCCCCCGCCGAGCCGGTCCGCATGGCGACCGGCCTCGCTCGCGGCACGCCGGGCTCGATGCTGTATGTCGCCACCGCGGGCGAAGGCCTTCTGATCTATGACCCCAAGCGCGAGGCGTTTACGCAGATCCGGGCGGACGAGCGCCGCCTCCGTGACCTTACGGCGGTGCTGCCGTTGACGACAGGGCAAGTCCTGCTCGGAACCGAGCGCGAAGGCGTCCTCGTTTATGACGGCGAGCAACTCGCTCCGTTCCACCCGGCGCTCGCCAAGCTGCAAGTGACGGCGCTGGCGGGAAACGAAACCGAACTTTGGGTCGGCACGCTCGACCGGGGCGTCATCCGCTTCCGCGCCGGCGAGACTCACACATTCTCTGAGCCGGATGGCTTGCCTGACCCACAAGTGCTTTCGATCGCGACGAGCGAAACGGGCGCCTATGTCGGAACTCCGATTGGGGTCGCGGAGTTTGAGTCGGGCGAATTTGCGCGCACACTGGCGGATGGATTCTTTGCGAACAGCCTGCTGGTCCACGGCAACCGGCTCGTGATCGGCACTCTCGATGAAGGCGTCGTTGAGGTTCCCCTCGATGTGCGGCGTTCGCGCGGTGCGCGGCCGATGCATGGAGAAGTCGAGCGCATCGCCGGGTCGCCGATTACTCGATTGATCGAAGCAGGCGGGCAAGTGATGGCCGTTGCCACGGGCGGGCTGTACCGCTTAGGCGCGCAGCCGGGTGAAGAAGAAGTGCTGCGGGCGCCCGAAGCCTTGCTGGCTGACCGCAACATCTCAGCGCTGAGCTTCGACCCAAGCGGCCGGCTCTGGGTTGGCTACTTCGATCGCGGACTCGACATCGTCGACCTCGCCGCCGGCCAATCCCGCCACATCGAGAACGAACACGTCTTCTGCGTCAACCGCATCGCCCACGATACGGCCAGGGACCGGACCGCCGTCGCCACCGCCAACGGACTCGTCTTCTTCGACCGTGCCGGCCGTCAGCAGGAAGTGCTGCGCCGCGAGCAGGGGCTGATCTCCAACCACGTTACCGATGTCGTCGTGCAAGGGGATGCAATCACGCTCGCAACGCCCGCCGGCATCACCTTCCTCGATGCGCACGGCGCACGCAGCATGTACGCCTTTCATGGCCTTGTCAATAACCATGTCTACGCCCTCGGCGCGAGCGGCGACCGGCTGCTGGCCGGAACCTTGGGCGGTCTTTCCGTGCTCGATGCGGGCGTCATCCAAGCGGCCTACACGACGGCGAACTCCGCGCTTGAACACAACTGGATTACGGCCATCGTACCTATCGAGAACGAGTGGTTCGTGGGAACCTATGGCGCGGGCGTTCTCAAACTCACCGCCAGCAATACGTGGGAAAGCTTTCCTGTTGCAACCGGGACTTTCGAAATCAACCCGAACGCCATGCTCGCTACGCCCGAGCGCGTCTATGCCGGTTCACTCGGCCGCGGTCTTTACGTCTACGAAAAAGCTGCTGACCGCTGGACGACGATCGTCGACGGCCTGCCATCGGACAATGTCACCGCGCTCGCAGTGCGCGACGGCTATCTCTACGTCGGAACCAGTAACGGCATCGTAAGAGCACGGGAGGACGGCCTGCTGGGGCTCTAGCGCCAACGATGAAACGTCTTGCCGCATTCTTGTTCTTGACGGTCACCCTGATGTGGGGCGATGCGGGGATTCTCATTCCCTCGAACGTCTCGGAACCGGACCCCAAGATCCTCTCTCTCGAAGAGATGGAGATCGACGTTCGCATCGACAACGGAGTGGCGCGCGTGTCAGTTCAGCAAATCTTCGCCAGCCATTCCTCAACCGTGCTGGAAGGCAATTGGATTTTCGCGCTGCCCGAAAACGCCACGATCTCCGGCTTCGCCGTATGGGACGGAGTGACGCGCATCCCCGGCGTCATCCTCGAACGCAAGCGCGCCGAAGAGCTTTACGAAAGCATCAAGGCTCAGTCGATCGACCCCGGCCTTTTACAACAGGGGGAATACGGGGCCGACGAGGCCCGACGCAGCGCGGTCTTCAGCGCTAAAGTTCATCCCATACCGGGCCACGGTTTTAAGCGTATCGAGGTCGAGTATCACGAACGGATCGCGGTCGAGAACCTGAAATCGCGATTCGCGATCCCGCTGCGGCCGGATGCGTATCGGGCGCAGCAAGCGGGTCGCTTGAAACTGACGCTCTCGTTGAACTCCGAGCACGCGATTCGGTATTTCCACGTCGTTGGGAGCACCTACGCAACGACCGCCGGCCCGCAATCCCCGCACCACGTCGAAATCAGTTTCGAGGGCAACAATGTCAACTTCAACGAAGACTTCGCGGTGGAATGGGAGCTCGATGACGCTGCCGGCGATTCACTCAAAGTGCTGACGTACCGCGATCCGGCGGCGCGCACGCCGAGTCCCGACACGGTCTCGCCTGAGCCCGCCGAGCCCGCTACAGGCTTCTTCCAAGCCTCGGCACTGCTGTCCGCTGCACGTGGCAACGCCAGCAACGCCCCGGTGCCGGCCGGCGTTTCGAAGCAGATCATCGTCCTATTCGACAACTCGCTCTCGATGCAATGGGAGAAGCTTGACCGCGCCTACCGCGCCCTCGAAACAGTGCTGCACGGGCTGAGCCCGAATGACCGTTTCAACGTAGTGCTTTTCAATAACGAGATTTCGACTTGGCAACCGCAACCCGCTTCGGCTGGAGCTGCCAATGTCGACAGCGCGCTCGGCTTCATTCGCGGCAGCTACATTCGCGGCGGCACGGACTTCCAAGCCGCACTCGCCAGCGGTCTCGTACAAGCGGCCGGCAGCGCCGCCGGTGGCGCGGTTGGGGAAAATTACATTCTGTCGATTACCGACGGCGGCTCGACGCGCGGCGTGATCAACAATGGCCGCCTTGCCCAGTGGTACGGCGAGCAGGCCGCCAAGCTTGCCGCCACGGTTCGTCCGCGAGTGTTCTCTTTTGCGGTCGGAGATGACGCTAACCTCGGTCTATTGCGTCTGCTGACCAAGGGCGAGGGCGTGCTGGAATGGGTGCGCTCGACCGAGCCTGTCGACTTCAAGCTGGACGCGTTTCAGTCGAAGATCGGCCGCGACCCGGTCAGCAACCTGTCGCTGAACCTTGTGCCGGCAGCATCGTTCGATATGATCTACCCCCTTCAGAGAGCGGTGTTCGACGGCTCGATCGCATCGTGGGTCGGTCAGTATTCGACTCCGGGCACGGCGGCCGTTCTGACCGTTTCCGGTAACCGCGACACGCAGGCGCTCGGGATGGAAGCACGCGTCACGCTGCCGGAGGCACAGGCCGAGCATGAACATATCCCCCGCACGTGGGCCCGCGCCCGCGTCGATGCGCTGCTCGAAAAGATCGAGCGCGACGGCGAAGACCGCGACACGATCGATGAAATCATCCGGCTTGCGAAGAAATACAAGTTCGTCACACCCTATACGTCGTTCCTGGCCGCGCCGCGTTCTTTGCTGCGTCCGCGCGTGATTCGCCCGGGCGACCCGGTGCTGCGCGTTCGCACCGATGAGTCAATCGACTCTGTCACCGCCCTGTTCCCGTTCGGGCTCGTCAAAAAACTCAAGTACCTCGATAGCGAAGACATCTGGCAGACGCGTTTCCTGGCGCCTAGCGGTATGCCCGACGGCCAACACACCGTGCGGCTGATCCTGCGTGACCGCGAAGGCCACGTCTACCGCGAATCGAAAAGCTTCCTCATCGCCAGCAAGCCGCCCGTCGTGCGCGCGAAATTCGACAAGACACAGTTCCGGCGCGGCGAGACGGTCGAACTCCGCGTCAGCGCTACGCAATCGACGCGTACGCTGACCGCGCGGATGTACGGCGTGCCGCCGGTTGACCTGCGCTGGAACGCCGCGGAGGGCTACAACACGGGGCGCTTCGTGATCCCTGACGACCTGCCGGCAGGGACTTATCCGCTGAAGCTGGTTGCCGAAGACTTCGCCCACAACATCGGCTCCGAGGAGGTGCGCATTGACGTACTTCCGTAGGATCGGGTCCGGCCGCCGTCGCCGCGCTCGGTACGCTCCGTACATCGTCGTGGCGTTGCTGATCGCCTTGGCCTGCGTCGCTCAGGCTCAGTTGGCGGACTGGGTGCGGTACGTCGAGTCCGGCAGTACTTTGCGCGACGTATTCTTCCGAACGGTCGCGCTGCCATCAGGCGCAATCCGTATCGAGCGCTCACCGGCGGAAACGCGGACCGCGCTTTCGCTGCTGGTCGAACGCAGTCCAAGCGACGCCGACCTCTACGCGCTGCACGGCCACGAGGCCGAACGCCAACTCGACTTCATCGCCGCCGAAGCGGACTGGAAGCGCCACGCCGAGCTGGCCGCCGATCCCGCCACCGATCTCGTCAGCGGGCAACTCGCACTCGCCGACTATTACCACAGGCGTTTGCAGCCGCGGGAGGAGGTTGATGCGTTACTGGCGGTGGGCGCCGCGCCTTCCGCCGCTCAGGAACGCTTCACTCCGCTCAACGAGCAGCGCTCCTGGAGCGCCTTCGAACGAATTCTCGAAGCTGCTGAAGCTCAGGCCTTTCCCGTGCAAGACCGCGTCCGGTACCTACAGGCTTGGCGGCAGCGATATCCCAACGAGGCGAGCGTTCATCAGCAACTTTTCAACTTCCTACTTGAAAGCAAGCAGTACGCCGCGGCGCGCACGATGCTCGGAGAATACACGCGGCAGTTCCCTGCGGACACTGTCTTCCCCACACAGGGCGCCGCCGCTCTTGCCCGCGCCGAAGGATCACGCGACTCCGTTCTCGCGTTCTACGAACAGGAGTTCCAGCCGCTTTGGCCGCAGGCCCTCATTCGGGATTACTTCACGGCACTGCAGGAAGCGGACAGGCTTCGCGCCGCTCTTGATCAGGTCAATACCCGCCTGCGTCAAAACCCCGACGATCTTAGGGCCGCGGCGTGGCTTTTCCACTATTACCAACGCCAGGGAAACGGCGCATCGGCTCAAGGCGCGCTCCACGAGTACAGGCAATCGAAAGAAGCGCGCCAAGCTGATTGGACGGCCGAAGAACTGGACACACTCTCAAAACTATTCGGTACCGTGCGTAACGCAAACGAAGCCGCGCGCTTTGCCTACGCGCTCTACAGCCTGCCCGGCGCAGCCGAATCGAATCGCGAGCAGGCGCTGGTGACGCTCATCTCGCTGCTGCTCACCTCGCCTGAACAGGGCATCGAGTTCGGGTCCGGTGACCTATCGCTGTATCGCGACATCGCGACGATGGACGACCAGCCTGGATTCCTCAACGGTATCTTGTCGCTGCTGTTCAACGCGCAGTACCCGCAATACCGCTTTTCGTCACAGGAGCGAACCTCGGTCGCGTACTTCCATCGGGGAAAGGCGGCGGAGCTTCTGAAGCGTTTCGACACTGAATTCCCGGGTTCCAATGAACGGGCCTCGCTGCACTTCCAAGTCATCTCCGCCTATGCGACCTACGGGGACAACGCCGGCGTCATTAGCAAAGGCCGTGGTTTCCTGACAGCCTTTCCTAACGCCGGCGAGCGCACACAAGTCTCGCTCTTGATGGCCGAAGCCTACGCGCGCAACGGTCAAACGGCGGAAGAGTTTCAGGTCTACGATGCCCTGCTTGTGGAGCTCGCCGCTAAGGCCGATGGCGTGCCTCTCGGGGAGCGATCCGCCCCTTCCCCGCCGCCTCGCTACTCGCGCTCCGGCAGGTCCGCTGCTCCAGTTGGTGACCGCTCGCCCGAGTACGCGCGTATCCTCGACCGTTACATCGCGCGGCTCGTTTCGCTGAAGCAACTTCTTCCGGCGGTCGAGCTCTACGCGCGGGAAATCGAGCGTAACCCGGATGACCCTGGCCTCTATGAACGCTTCGCCGGCTTCCTTCAACAAAACGGCTTGGGCGACCGCGTCGAATCACTCTACCGGGACGCGATCGAGCAGTTCGACGATCGCTCCTGGCATCACAAGCTCGCGCGCTGGTATCTGGGGCAGAAGCGCGCCACCGAGTTTGAGGAACTGACGCGTGGCATCATCGCGGCGTTTTCAGGATCGGACCTCGAATCCTATTTCCAGCAGGTCATCGCGCAGTCGTCACTTGACGCAGTCCTCTACCGCCAAGTCAACCTCTATGCGCACGAACGATTTCCGCATAACCTGACGTTTGTGCGAAACCTGCTGGCCGCCTACACGCGCCGCCAGACGCGTGACCCCGTCGCTTACGAACGGCTCTTGCGCGAATACTGGTTCTACGACGACGCCTTGCGTACCCGCTTCTTCCAGCGCCTGACGAGCGCCAAGCAGCTCGAGTCGGAACTCAACAGCTTGAAAACTTCCATCGACTCGGCGGGGCAGGGACGTTGGCAGCGGCTCGCCCGCGAAAACCCCGCCGCCGCGCAAATCATCGCTGAAGGGGAAGTCTGGCGCTGCCATTTCGAAGACGCCGCACCCGTGCTGCTTGCCCTCACGACAAATCTGCCGGCAACCGCTGAACGCTCCGAGCGCATCGCCTCCGTTCACCGCTCCCTGGCGCACAAGAATCCTTTCTACACCGACGTAGCCGTGGCAGTTCTCGAAGGCCGTCAGCGCTACGAGCCGCGCGACCGCGAACTGCTCGCGCGCATCGGCGACACCGCGGCGGATCGTGAACTATTCGAGCGCTCCGCGCCCTTCTGGCAAAGAATGCCCGCGGTTGAACCCGGCAAGCCCGAAGGTTATCTCGAAGCCGCCACCGTCTTCTGGGATTACTATCGTTTCGACGACTCGCTTCGTTTGATGCAACAAGGCAGGGACGCGCTCGGGCGCCCGGAGCTCTACGCCTATGAGGCAGGAGCGGTTCACGAAAATCGGCGGGACTACGATGCCGCGCTCGATGAATATCTGAAAGGCGCGCTGGCGGACGACGGCTACTCGCCGGCCCGCAGCCGTTTCCTGCGATTGGCCCGCCGAACAGCCTACCGCGAAAAGACCGACGCCATGACGGCCGCACTCGTCTCGGGAGCCAGCCCCGATCCCAAGGCCGTCTCGCTACGGGTCGATCTGCTCCAGACCCAGGTCCGCTACGACGATCTCAAGCAACTACTTACGCGTCTGGCCCGTACGACCGATTCTTTCGAACTGCTCGACCGCATCGGCCAGCTCGCTAACCAGCATCGGGCCGATGACGTCACAACGCTGCTGCTGCGCCGCCGCATCGAGCTGACAAGCGACCCGGTCGACCAGATGCGCCTCAAGCTCTCGCTGATGCATCACCACGAGCAGCGCGGCGAGCAGGCGGAGGCGCGCGCCATCATCGACGACCTCTATCGCGGCCAAGCGCGCATTCTAGGCGTCGTTCGCGGGGCCGCCGATTATCACTGGCGGCAGAAAAACTATGATCGCGCGTTTCAGATCCTCGACGAGGCCGCCGCCGCCTCGTATCCAGCGCTCAAGGAGAGCTTCACTTTCGAAACAGCGCGCAAGGCGACCGAGGCTGAGCGATACGAAGACGCACGGCGACGCCTCCGCCCGCTACTCGACGACAAACCTTTCGACGGACGTTACCTCGGCGCCATGGCCGAAACCTTCGGACGTGAGAACGATCAGCAAGCGCTGCGCGCTTTCTACGAAGGGAAGATCACGGAAATGCTCGCGGCCGAGCTACCGCGCGTCCAAAAGAACCAGCAGATCGCCACGCTGCGCCACGGCCTCATTCCCGCGCTGACCAAACTTGGCGAGCACTCCTCCGCGCTCGATCAATACATCGAGATCATCAACCGCTTCCCCGAGGATTCCGGCCTGGTGCAAGAAGCGGCTGACTACGCCAACCGCCACAGCCGCCGCGAGCAGCTTGAAAACTTTTACGTCAAGACAACCACCGACTCACCGAAGGACTTTCGCTATCACGTCGTGCTGGCCTTGGTGCGCACTCAATTCGAGAATCTTCCTGGAGCCATCGGGGCGTACGAAGACGCCCTGAATGTGCGTCCCGAGCGTAGCGACTTCTGGGAAGCCAAGGCCTCGATCGAGGAACGCCTGCTGCGTTTTGAGGCTGCGTTCGCTAGTTACAACAAACTCTATGAACTGAATTACGAAAACCCGCGCTGGATGGAAAAGGTCGCCGAAGTCCACGCCCGTCGCGGCGAACGGCCGGAAGCCGTCGCGGCCGTCAAGAAGGCGCTCATCGAGGGCCGTCCCGAGCGCCCCGAAAACTACTTCAACGCGGCGCAACGTCTCGAACAATGGAACTACCTTTCCGAGGCCGTTGAAATCGCTGAACAGGGTATCGTCGCCGCGGGGGAGACGCTATATCAATACGAGAGCAGCGCCGCGGGAGCGCGCCATTACATCGCGCTGATGACGCGGCTGAGGCGCTACGAAGAAGGCTTCGCGACGCTCGCCAAAGCCCTGCCCGCGCAACCGAACGAGCTGCAACAGAATCGCTATCGCGCGACGCTGCAAGCTGCCGCGCAGCCGGTCGAACACTACTTTACGCCGGAGGAGAAATCCGCTTTCGTCGCGTTTCTCACCGAGCAACGGCGCACGATGCGCCGCGGCGATGTCGAGGAAGGACTGCTGCCGTTGGTCGAACAAGCTGGACTGGCGGAGACCCAGGCGCAGTGGCTCCACGAGCTGATGATGGCCAGCCCCGGGTCGTCGCAGACCGGCGACTTCATGCGGCGTCTCATCGAGCTGCAGCGCTGCCGGCTGCGGCATGACGAGCTCGGCCGGCAACTGGAAGAGTACTGGCGCGTCCATCCGGTTCGCGCGGGCAGAGACTCTATTCTCATTTCCGCGGCACACGCCTACTTCTCCTCCGGCAACGAAGACAGCGAGTTTCGGGTTCTCGACACGTTAGCCGGTGGCGAAATCAATACGACGCAGTGGCGGGATCGGTATTACGAACTTCTTCTCACGCGCCGGCCTGACGCCCTCGTTGCTCTTGCTCGCGACGATAGCGCGGCGAATTTCCTGATAGCCCGCGGCGACGCCGACCTCGCTCTGCGAGCGGTCGCGACGCGCGGCGGCGAGTTGCCGCCTGTCTGGAGTCTGGCGTATACGGGACTCGCGGGCCTGCACTTCGGACGTCAAACTCCGCAAGTTCGCGATGCGTTCGTACGCGCCCTGGGTTCGGCGACCATCGGCGAACGCATCGGAGTCGAGATCGACCGCGGCCAACAACTGGCCGGCGATCTTTGGTACTACTATGGCTCGCGCTACGGCGAATTTCTAGCCGCTCAGGACGCAGGCGAAGCGGAGGCCTATCTGCCCGCCTCCGTCGAAACCGCAACCGGGCGCGCCGGCGCTTACTTCGACCTTGCCGCGTTCTACAGCGAGCAGCAGAACTTCACGCGAGCGCTCGAAGAGTATGAACACGCGCTCGAACTCAATGCCTCGCTCGGCAACGCGCATGATCGAGTCGCCGAGATTCTGTGGCAACAAGGCCGCCGTGACGAAGCCATCGCGCGCTGGCGTACGGCGATCGAGGCATTCCAGCAGCAACAATCCGGCTATACCGAAACGTTCTGGGATGACGTCCCGCGCACCCTGCACAACATCGGCAGCCGCAACCTCCACTCCGAACTTCGCGAGCCCGTCTCCGCCTTCTTCGACCTCTACGTTCGCCGCAACGGAGGCTACCGTAGCGGCGAGTTGATTCGCCCCTGGATTGAAACCGCCCAGGACAGGCAGCAAGAACTTTCCCAATTCCTTGCACTCGCCGCCAAGGCGAATGACCCGCTCGGCTTCCTCGCTCCGCTTACCGAAGCTGCTTGGCTGACCGCGCCCGAACGTGCACAGGCTCTCGAACAGGCTGTCAACCAAGCGCGGGAAGCATGGCAGCGCGGCGAGGGTCAGGCGAAGTTCTATGCGCGACAGGCTTACGACGAATGGCAGATCCGCTGGTTGAAACATCTGCTGGCCGACGGTCAAGCCCAGCGCGCGGCTGGCTTGCTCGACAGCGCATCGGACTCACTGAAGGCCAAGCTCCTCAACGAAGAAGGGCCGCTGGTCATTCGCATCGCCGCCCTCTCAGGCCGGCTTGATGAGGTGCTCAGGCGATACAGCTCAGCCGCGCCGCGGGAGCTGCCGTCGCTGCAGGCACTGCCGCGGGCCGCCACCGAACTTCGAGCCGCCGGCGACCGCTCGTCCGCTGAGCGCCTGCTCGATTTCTACTACACGCGCTTGCTCGATCAGCGCGATTTCAGCGCCGCGAATTTCCTTGGGCTCGCCGAGCTGCGATTCGAGCAACAGCGGCCGCAAGACGCGCTCGCGCTGCTGCGCCGCATGCTGCTCATCTCCGGCGAACCTTTCGAGCACCACATGGCGGCGGCCGATTTGCTTTCAAAGTTTGACAGGCACAGCGAGGCTGCCGCGATACTCTCCGAACGCATTCAAGCAACCCCGTGGGACGCCGACGCCCGGCTCCTGCAAGCGCGCGCTCAGACTGAAGCAACGCCCGGCCAAGCGCAAGCCACGGCGGCCCTGCTGGAACTTGCCGCGAGCAGCGCTGCCGCGTACAGCACGCGCGCGGAAGCGGCCAGGTCGCTTCGCGGCGTCGTCGCAACAGTCGCCAACCTGGCTTCCGGTGAGCTCAATACGCTCGCCGGGCGCATAAACGCCGGCCCAGCGCCCGCCGCGGCGCCGTTCCTGTATGAGCAGCATGTCGATGCCGCCGCGAACGCCGCCGATCCCGCTGACAAAGCGCGCCTGCTCCAGCAAGCGATTGCCGCCCGTCCCGCTGAGCACACAAACCATCGAAACCTGCTGCAGGCAGCGCGCGATGCCGGCGACCATCGGCTCGCCGTGTTTGTGTTCGATCCGCTGCTGGGCGGAACGAACATGGCCGGTTTCATGCGGCCACGCAGTTTCACGTCTGACGCACAGCAAGTTCCGCCGATCGATGACTGGATGTCGCGGCAGTTCCTCGGAACGACCAATTGGTCCGCTGACGAGCGCCGCGATGCCGCCCTCTTGTTCGCCGACTCCCTCGACCGCATCGGCCGACTGACAGTAGCGAGCAGAGCCTACCAGATCGGGCTCAAGTTCGATTTGCTCGGCGACCGCCGCGCTGAAGCCGAGCAATCGCTGGCGTCGGTCAACGATCGAATCCGGCTCCAAGTTCAAAACGCGCAGCGGCGGCCATTCATCCATAAGAATCTCGATCAGGAAAACATTGTTCGGCCGCGACTCGCATCTGCCACGCAGGTGACCACACCATGAAAACACGCACTGTGTGGACCCTCGTAATCGGGTCGCTTCTCGTCGCCGTGGCCGCCCTCACACAAGCGCCGCAAGGCGGCGCGGGCGAACTCGCCCGCTACGTTCCCGAGGGCTCGCTGCTGGTGCTCGAAGCGGAAAACTTCGCCGCGTTGCTTCGCGACTGGAATACCGCGCCGCAAAAAACCGTGTGGCTCGCGAGCGATAACTACAGTTCGTTCTCGCGTTCGAAGCTCTTCCTCCGCTTGCAGGAAGCGCAATCGGAATTCGCCACCGCCGCGGGCCTTCCGGCCGACATGCCGCTCGTCGAATCTGTCGCCGGACGTGAGTCAATCGTCGCTGTTTACGACGTCGGCAGTCTGCAATTCCTCTACATCACGCGCCTGCCTTCCGCGCAAGCCATGGAAAGCGCCCTGTGGCGAACGAGAGCCAACTTCGAACCGCGCAACGCCGGCCAACGCCCCTACTATGTTCGCGCCGACGCCGCTTCGCAACGCGAAGTTGCTTTCGCCACGAGCGGCGACTACCTGCTGCTCGCCACGAGCGGCGATGTGCTGGCCGCAGCCCTGCGGCTGCTCGTCGGCGAACCGCAGGCGGCTGTCACGAGCGAAGCCTGGTACGCCGACGCGGCGGCAGCGCGCTCCCAACGCGGCGAGCTTCGCATGTTGATGAATCTCGAACGTCTCGTTCGCACGCCGCACTTCCGCTCCTACTGGATACAGCAAAACGTCAGCGAGGTCGGCAAGTATCGCACTGGCGTGGCGGACCTTTTCCGGTCTGGCACCGAGTTCAAAGAAGAGCGCACCTTCCTTCCTGCCGTCCAAGCCGTAGCGGGGCAGCAGTCACAGGCCAACGCGCAAGCCGCCGCCAATCTGCTACGGTTCGCTCCCAATGGCGCCGGCTTCCACGCGGTACGTCCACTCACTTCAACGGCGGAGGCCGTGAATTTTGTCGCCGACAAGCTGCTGACGCCGCGAATCAGCGGGATGCAGCGCGTTCAGAACGCTCCCCAGGTTTACGTTGGTGATGGACGCACCGGAGACGAAGGCGCTCTTGAAACTCGCATCGACCAGCCGCCCGCCGTATATTCATCGGGAGGCTTAGCTCAGGAAGCGGTCGTCGAGGCGTTCGAATCGAACCCGCCGCTTGCGGCGCTACAAGTTGAATCCAGCCGCAAATCCGGGGGCGATGTCTTCGTTGGAACCGACACGGCATTAGTGCTCGTGGCGGCAAGCGATTGGGACGCAGCCGCTCTGCGTCCGGCCTTCCAGAGCGCGGTGCGCGGACTTTGGACCACGTCAAGCCTCGGCGCTCAATGGACCCAGCAGTCAATCGGCGGCGAAACCTTCCATCAGTTCGGCGGCCTCACGCCGCTTGTCATTGCTGTCCGCGGCCCGCATCTCTTCCTTGCGAACTCGGCCGAACTTCTTATCTCTGTACTCGCCCGAGCGACTAGCGCCGCCGGCGAATCGCCCGTGCTCTACGCCGCCCAGTTCCGCCGCGCTGCCGAGCAGGCCAACTACGAAACGCTGATGCGCCATCTCGACTATCTGCAATTCGGTCAATACCGCTTCCAGCAGAACCGCGAGCCCGACTTCTTCTCGGAGAACGTAGCCAGTCTCGGGCGGACCCTGGAGCGAGTCGAATCGATGTCGATCCGTGTCGCGCGGAACGGCGAGTCGGTCAATCAAACCGTGATCTACCGGCTAAGCGAATGATCGTTTTCCGCATGCTGCTCGCGTCGGCCCTGTCAACGGTCCCCGCGCTTTGCGGTGAACTCGGTGCCACAAACATCGAGCCCGCTGTCGCGGCTGCTTGCCGACAGGCGGATATTTCCGCCGAACGCGTGTCGTGGCTGCTGGTCGATCCCGTCAGGAACAGCGTTATCGATTCACGTTGGCCTGATGCGGAAAGGGCCGTCCCCCTGGGGTCGCTCGTAAAACCTTTCGCGGCGCTTGCCTACGCGCAGGGCCATGACTTCCGCTTCCCGGAGTACGAGTGCCTCGGCGCGAAAACCAATTGCTGGCTCCCGTCGGGTCACAAGCGAATCGGCATCGTCAGTGCGCTCGCGCATTCCTGCAATAGCTATTTCCGTCAACTGACCCGAGAGGTGCTGCCGGTCCAGATGGAAGCGCTGGCGGGACGATTCGGTCTCACGCCCCCTTTGCCGGACGCCCCTTCGACAGCCTACTTGGGCCTGGGCACGGAATGGCGTATCACTCCCATCAGTCTCGCCCGCGCGTATCACGAACTTCTGCTGCGGTCGCAACACCCCGGCGTCGGCCCGATCATCGCCGGTTTGCGGGAGGCGGCCCGTAGCGGAACGGCGGCCCACGCTGGCACACTCGACACGCTTGCCAAGACGGGAACCGCGCCCTGCACTCATACCGATCTCAGACCCGCAGGCGATGGCGATGGCTTCGTGATCCTGCTCGGCGCCGCCGATCGGCCGCTGCCAACGCTGCTGATGCGCGTCCACGGTGTACCTGGCATGGTTGCCGCCGAGATGGCTGGAAAGGTTTGGCGTGAATTCGTCACTGGAAACGGGACGCAGCCATGAATGGGCGCTGCTTGCCGCTGCTCATCTCCGGTAGCCTCTTCGTTTCCGCCGCGTTCGGCGGTTCACTTGACCCAGGCGCCGGCACTATCCGCGTAGGCGTCTTCGGCCTCTTTCATTCCCGGCAACTGACCATCCATCCGCGCGAAGGCCGCCCTTTCACGCTCACCTGCGGCGAGAAACGATTTCGTATCGAAGGCAGTCAGTCCGCGCAGCTCACGCTTGCTGGGCAAGCTGTCGAATGCCGCTTCGGGGGCCTAGCAGCCTTGAGCACCGAGGTCTCGATCCTGAACCCCGACGCCGTCTTCGTTCTAGAAATTCCCGGCAAGATCGAACGACACTATCGCGGCGCATTGACGGTACGGCCTTCCGCCGAGGAACTTCAACCCGTCATCAGCATGCCGCTTGAAACAGCGGTCGCCTCAATTGTCGCCGCCGAGGCCCCTGCCAACGCCGACGCCGGCGCTCTCGAAGCACAAGCCGTCGTTACTCGCTCTTACTTGGCCGCCGGCCCCCGCCATCGGAATCTCAATGGGGGTAGCGACTTCGATTTCTGCGACACCACGCACTGCCAGTATCTCGTCGAGCCTCCCGCCCCTGGCGAAGCCGTGTCCCAGGCAAGCTCGGCTACGCGAGGAATGGTCCTCCGCCACCAAGGCGAAGTCGTGCGTGCGCTGTACTCGGCTCGCTGCGGTGGCGCGACGCAGACTCTCGAAGATGTCGGACTGACGCCGGGAAAATACCCCTACTACCGCGTCCCCTGCCCATCTTGCATTCGCACACCCGATCGCTGGACACGCACCATAGAAAGACAACAAGCCAGCGCCCTCATCCAGCAACCCGACAACGAAACCGCTCGCCTCCAGATCGTACGTCGATTAGGCTGGCAGGCGCTGCCCAGCAATAACTACCAAGTCTCAACGACGGCCTCGGACATCACCTTCCAGGGAACCGGCTCGGGCCACGGTGTCGGCCTTTGCCAACAAGGCGCTATGGGCTTGGCCTCTGAAGGTCTCAACTTCCAATCCATCCTGAGCCACTACTTCCCCAATACCTCGCTAGCCTCGATAAACCCGTAGCGCGGATGCCGACGCAGGAAGCAACAGCGCCGCGGGGGTAAGGGGCGGTGAAAACACTGGAGACAGTCCGCCGCAGCCTGAGGTGGGCTGGTTATAAACCCGTTAACCTTGCCGCAAGTGCTTACCGAAAAACTCTAGCGTGCGCTCCCAGGCCAGCTTCGCCGCAGCTTCGTCGTAGCGCGGTGTCGTGTCGTTATGGAAGCCATGGTTCGCGCCTTCGTATATGTACGCGGTGTACTGCTTACCGTTGGCTTCGAGGGCCGCTTCGTAGGCGGGCCGGCCGCCGTTGATGCGTTCATCAAGGCCGGCGTAATGCAAGAGCAGCGGCGCTTTGATCTTCGGGACATCTCCGGTCGCCGCTTGCCTGCCATAGAACGGAACGGCAGCGGCCAAGTCGGGGACGCGCACGGCGAGAGCATTCGAAACGCCGCCGCCGTAACAGAATCCGACGCAGCCCACCTTGCCGCTGCAATCGGGGTGCGCCTGCAGGTGATGGACGGCGGCTACAAAGTCTTCGAGCAGCTTGCCGCCGTCGAGCTTCGCCTGCATGGCGCGACCGTCGTCATCGTTACCTGGATAGCCGCCGACCGGCGTCAGGCCGTCGGGCGCAAGCGCCAAATATCCGGCGGCGCCGACGCGGCGGGCGACATCTTCGATGTAGGGGTTGAGACCGCGGTTCTCGTGGATCACGACGACTCCCGGCAGCTTGCCGCTGGTGTTCGCCGGGCGAACCATCAAGGCCTTAACAGCCTGTGGCAGAATACCCTGTTTTCAGGCGGCGAGAAGCAGCGGGGTGGCCAGCGGCGCGC
>JAQBUE010000249.1 GCA_027624045.1 Acidobacteriota bacterium | reverse complement strand
CGGCGTGGTTGCCGGCGTCGCCGTGGAGGAAGGCGGCGTCCGCGCAGTTGGTTGCCGTGGCCTCGGCGTGGGCTCGCCGCCGCGCGTCTCGATGGCGGGCCTCGAAGGGGCCGGGTTCGAAGTTGGCTGCTTTGTCGAAGACGGCGTTGCTCGAGAAGGGGTGGGCGCAGGTTCTTTGATCTCAGTGGCGGGGGCGACAATCGCTGGAGCAGGTTGCGGCGAGGGCGCTTCCGCGACAACCTCCTCCTCTGGACCGCTGAGCGAGTCATTCGACAGCCAACCGGGAACCAGAAATCCCAGCGCCAAGGCGGCGGCGATGCCGACGCCGATGGCCAGCTTGGAAAACACCCGGCGGATGACGGGCTCGGGAGGAGCCTCGGGCCGGTCGCGCAGCGCGGCGCGCTCGCCGCTGATGGTGCGAAGCCGCGAGCGGCTGCCGGCCGATTGTCTGCGTTCAGCATCACTGGCCGGCGGCTCGGCCGTAGCGGCCGCTTCGGGCCGGCGCATATAGCCGGTGATCTCGGGATCGATCCGCCCGGAAACGGTCGTGTGGTCAGGACCGGAGCTGAGCGCTGGCGCGGGGCCGAGGCTCGCTCCTGGCGCCGGCCGGAGATAGCCCGTGATCTCGGGGTCGATCTTGGGCGGCGCGGCCGTCTCGTGAGACATCTCGCGGGGTATGGGGGCGGAAAGGGGACGTGGCGTCTCGCTTGCGCCGAAGCGCTTCAACTCATCAAGGAACTCGCCCGCCGTCTGATAGCGCTCTTCGCGATCCTTTGCCATGGCGGCCAGAATGACTGTGCTTAGGTCGGGTGAAATCGAAGCGTCGACCTGCTCGGGCGGCACGGGCGACTCTTCGAGGTGCGCCCTCATGATCGAGAACTCGCTGTTTCCATCGAACGGCTTGCGGCCGGTGACCATCTCGTAGACAACGACGCCGAGTGAGTAGATGTCGGTGCGTCCATCGATGTCCGCGTCGCCTCTGACCTGCTCGGGTGACATGTAGTGCAGTGAGCCGATCAGATTGCCAGTGCGCGTCAGGCTCTTGTCCGTCATGGCCTTAGCGATGCCGAAGTCCATCAGCTTGACGTTGCCGCTTGGTGTGACCATGATGTTCGACGGCTTGATGTCGCGGTGAACGACATCTTGCGAGTGGGCGTACTCGAGCGCCGAGAGCGCCTGGAGCGTATAAGCGACGGTGTCGCCCACGGCAAGCCGCGAACCAGTCAGCAGGTCGGAGAGGGTCTGCCCGTCGACCAGCTCCATAATCATGACGAGCTGGTGGTCGGCCTCGAAAGCGGTGTGAAGCCCAGCGATGTTAGCGTGCCGCAGGCGGGCCTGGAGTTTGATCTCGCGGATGAAACGCTCGGCGAGTTCGGCCTCGGCGCGTAGATCAGAGAGCAACACCTTCATCGCCTCGGCGCGGTCGGAGATGACGTTGCGGACCTCGTAGATCTCGCCCATCCCTCCGGCGCCGAGCACACCGGTCACTTCGTAGCCGCCGACTTTATCTCCGATCGTGTAATTCATGACTGAACGCGGTCCGAGTGGCCCGCTGTCTAAGTCCAGGATAGTCGAACTCCCCGCAAATCGCGAACGAGCTGAAGCAGCCGGCCTACGCTGACGTGTCGAATAACGACATCATCCGCGCTCCCTTGCGGCCACGGCTCGGTTTGGAGGTGGTCCGGTTAGAACAACAGCTTCATGCCGAACTGAATTTCGCGCCCGTCGTTCGCCGCGAGCACCCGGCCGAAGCCCGGGGTACCGAAGAAGATATTCGGCAGGCCGAGGTTCGGCGTGTTGGCGACGTTAAAGAACTCGGCGCGGAATTGCAAGGTTGCTCCGCCGCTGAGTGACGTGTCTTTGAGAAGGGAAACGTTCATGTTTCGAAGCCCCGGGCCGCTCAGGATATTGCGTCCGGCGTTACCGAAGGTTCCAAACGCCGGCAGCGCGAACGCTTGCGTATCGAACCAGCGTTGGGCGTCAGGATTCGAGAGCACCGGATTGCCGGTCACGTGCGGGCGGTCGCCGGCGCCGAACCCCAAATTGGCGATGCCTGTATTGCTGTTGTCGAACTCGCCCGGTAGCGCTACCGTGAACGGCTGTCCGCTCTGGAACACCATGACACTGTTCATCTGCCAACCGCTGATGATCTCGCCGCCCACGCCGCGCGCCGAACCACCAATGCTGCGTCCGCGGCCGAACGGCAGGTCGTAGACGAAGCTGCCCGCGAAACGATGCCGCAAATCGAAGCTCGAAAGCGAGCGCTCGGCGGCCGTGTTGTTGCTGTCTTGCGGATAATTGGCGTCGCCGCCGCTGGCGAAGAAAGCGGAGGCATTGTCAATTGACTTCGACCAAGTGTAAGAAAACAATCCGGTCAGGCCGCCCCGCAGCCTGCACTGCAAGCGCGTCTGCAGGCTGTGGTAGATCGAGGCGGCGCCCGACTCGATCTGTTCCACGTTCAGGAAGAAAGGATTGGGGCGCAGGTTGCGCATGAGCGGGCTGGCGTCGGCCTGATTGATGTCGCGCGCGCTCAACAGCTTGGTCCCCTTACTGCCGAGATAGCCGGCCTCGAAGACCAGGCCATGGCCGAAATCGGTTTCGATCGTTGAACTCCACTGCTGCGTATAGCCGCTTCGCAAACGCCGGTCGTAGGTGAACGCGCTGGGCGGAAACTGCGCCTGCAGATCTTGTGGCCAAGGGTTGTCGAGCGTGATGATGCCCTGCTGGCCGGGGAAGAAGAGTTGCAAATTAAAAAACGGTGGATTGAAATAGATGCCCTGTCCCGGCGCGAGTGGCGAGAAGTTGTAGTAGACGCCGTAGCCGGCGCGGATGACCGTGCGGCGCGTTCCGAAAGGGCTCCAGGCCAGACCGAATCGTGGCGCGAAGTTGTTTGCATCCGCCTCGTATCCGGCGCGCGGCACGCCGTTCTCGCCAACGCGCACGATGGACTGCGTGGCCGTGTCGAAGATCGACGCGGCGTCCTGGGCGTCGCGCGCCGGAGAGTTGAATTCATAGCGCAGACCCAGGCTCAGCGTCAGGTCATGGCGGACACGCCAGCTATCATGCACAAACCCGCTGATAGCGCCGGTCCTGAGCGCCTGCGGGTTGTCCGATACCGCGCCGAGCGTGAATGTCGGCAAACCGAGCAGCAGGTCGGCCAGGGAGTTCTGTGTGAACGCGAAGTTCGTGAAGTTGAGCTGTCCCCGCGATTGCACGTCGCGAAACGCATTCTGGCCCATCCAGCGCGTCTCGAACCCGAACTGCATCAGATGATTGCCACGCGTGTAGTTCACGGTGTCAAAGATCTGAAAGCTGTCGACGGTGCTGTCCTGCGGATTATTGAATTCATCGCCCAGCGATGAGAATCCGGTTACGTTGATAAAGCTCAAACCAAGGTCTCGCGAGCGGGTCGCAAAGTCGGGGAGCCCGACTTCCTGGTTGAGGCTGCGGCCGGTATTCTCGTGAAAGGTGCTGCTTGACACGCGGTTGTAGCCGAAACGGAATTCGTTGATCCAGCCGGTCCCGATCGAGTGCGTTTCGCCGATCATGAGATTCTGGCCGCGCTCGGGCGCGTTGTTGCCGAAACCGGGAACAGAGGAAAACGAGGCGGCCGCGAAGGGCTCAAACAAATCGCGGTCGGCGAAGCTATAGCGCCCGGTCAGCGTGCCGCCTGCTCCGATCGACTGATCAAAGCGCAGGTCGAAGCGGTCGCTACGGTCGCTCAGCGCCGGCGTGCCGACATAGTTTTGTCCCGTAACGGTGCGATTCGGCAGCGGGTACAGGTTCGCGATGTTCGCGCCGACGGGGTGCGTGAACGGCAACTGGCCGTCGGGGTAGGGCTGAAACGTGGTGAAGTCGATCGGTGGCGGCAGAATGCTCCCGGAGAAGTCGCCGATCCGCTCGGCGGCCGTCGGTACGTTCGTCGTTCGCGTGATGGCGCGCCGCTCGCGAAGGCCTTCGTAGTCCGCGAAGAAGAAACTGTCGTTCTTTCTCAACGGTCCGCCGACCGCGAGTCCGAATTGATTGCGGCGTAGTTCGGGCGCCGGCTGGCCCGGCTCGGTAAAGAAGTTGCGCGCATCGAGCACATCGTTCCTTAAGAACTCGTATACGGAGCCGTGGAACTCATCGCCACCCCGCTTTAGCAAGATAGCTACCTGACCGCCGCTTTGGCGGCCGAAGCCGGCGTCCGAGTTGCTGGTGATGATGCGGAACTCCTGGATGGCGTCGACCGACGGAGTCAGCGAAAAGCTGTTGAGGACGGGGTCCATCGCGTACACGCCGTCAAACAGGTATGAGTTGGCGTCTTCCCTGCCTCCGTTGGAGTGAAACGCAAAACGGCCGCGCTCGGATCCAGCTGAGCCTTGCGCGCTCGGGGTTACGCCCGGCGACAAAAGGGCCAGATCGATGAAGTTCCGTCCGTTGAGCGGCAGATTGACAATATAGTTGTTCGGGATGACGGTCCCTCGAGCCGGTGAGTCGGCCTCCATAGCCAACAGCGGTGCGGTGACCGTGATCTCGTCCGACAGGTCTCCGATCACGAGCTCGAAGTCGCTCAGCGCGTGCTCGCTGACGGCCAGCGTAATCCCTTCGGCGCGCAGCTTTTTGAATCCCACTTTCTCGACTTCCAAGCGGTAGGAGCCCGCGATCAGCGCCGGGGCCGCGTAGTGACCGTTCTGATCGGTACGAACCGATCGCACGACGCCGGTTTGCACGTGCGTAATAGTCAGCGCCGCCGCCTCAACGGCCTGCCCCGATGGGTCGCTGACCTGCCCCCTCAACGAGGCAGTCGCCGTCTGAGCCCACGCCGGTCCGGCGGTCACGACGAAGGCGAGAAGGCAAACAAGGCAGCGTACTGGCATCAATTTCTATGAGCGGTCATTAAGAGGCTAAAGGGAACAGAAGACTATCCGCCATCTTAATGGTGAGAGGCGGAGACGTCCAGCGGCGCCTGTCCCCGATCAGCCCCGTATGAGCCCTTACGCCGCCTTCGTCGCCGCCAGAGCCGCGTCGAAATTCGGAGCACTGCCTACTTCGGGAACGTACTCAACGTAGGTGACCTTGTTGTCGCCATTCACGACAAAAATCGCGCGCGAGTGTATCCGCAGCGCTTCGATCATCACGCCGTAGGCCTCGCCGAACGAGCCGGTCTTGTAATCGGACACCGAGGTCACGTTCTCTACGCCCGCAGCCCCGCACCAGCGAGATTGGGCGAACGGAAGATCACAACTCACCGTATAAATTTTCACGTTGCCGAGATTCGAGGCCTCTTCGTTGAATCTGCGCACTTCGGCGTCGCAGACGGGAGTGTCAAGCGAAGGAATAGCTAGAAATACACGCGTGCCTCCACCCGTGGATGCGAGTGTAACGTCCTTTAGATCTTTGCCTGCGACGGTAAAGTCAGGGGCGCTATCGCCCACTTTCAGCTCCGGGCCAATTAGAGCTAAGGCATTGCCTTTCAGGGTCGTTGTTCGTTCCTCTGCCATGCTTGTTTTCCTTTGAATTCAGTGATTTATTGATGCGCTCGGTGAAGCGAGCTTTCAAGCTATCAGTCCGTCGGAGGCGGCGTCAAATGGGTGCTGGCAATGGGTGCCGACAGAGAAAGCCCGGTGCGCTCTGGCCCCGGGGAGCGACAGCACGCTTTGATAGACTGAAGCCCCATGCCAGACCGGCTCGACGTCGTGACGGCGCCCGCGGAAGCCGGCGTGTCATCACACCAATTGCGCTTGCTGGAAGGCCTCGTTCAAGAGCCCGGTTTGCGAGCCGGTCTTGACTCGTTCCGCGCCTATCGCGACTGGATCAATGAACAGCACTTGCGTGTGTGCCGCGTGGCTGCTCCGACGTTTCGCGAACAGGCTCGCGCCGAGCACCTCCTGAAGCTGTTTCGCGGGCTGGATTATCGTCCGAAAATCGACGAAGCCGGCAATGTCGTTCTCCCTATTTCCTACGAGCCCGGCCAGCGCTTTGTCGCGGTTACCGCCCACATGGATACGGTATTGGCGCCGCGCAGTGAAGATGACATCCGGGTCCGCGGCGACGGCACGTTTGAAGGTCCCGGCGTAACCGATAACGGCTCCGGGCTGGCGGCTCTAATGGCACTGGCGCGCGTGCTGAAGGACGGTGCGCCCCTGGCTCGGCCGCGGCGCAATGTCGTGCTCGTGGCCAATGTCGCCGAAGAGGGTGAAGGCAATCTGCAGGGCATGCAGTTTTTCTGCCATCATTCGCGGTTCGCTTCCCTGGTCGACGCCTACCTTGTCCTCGACGGCGCGTCGGTCGGGCATATCACGGCCGAAGCGCTGGGCAGCCGCCGGTTTGAGATTGTCATCGAAGGCGCCGGCGGGCACAGCTGGAACGACTACGGTCGTGCCAACCCCGTCCACGCCCTGGGGCGCGCGGTCGCTGCGCTCGCCGAACTCCGCCTGCCGGCCTCACCGCGAACG
>JAQBUE010000029.1 GCA_027624045.1 Acidobacteriota bacterium | reverse complement strand
CTTCCGCCGTCAGGTGGGGGGGGGGGCGACAGGCTCGATCAGGTGGCGCGGGCGTGCGCCTCCAGCCGTGCTTGAGCCTGAGCAAGCGCGGCGCGTTCGCGGTCAAAGTCGACACCTTCAGCGCGATCTCGCAAGCGCTTCGTGGCCTCGTCCTTGGCTTTCTTCGCTTGCTCGACGTTGACTTCTTCACCCCATTGAGCCCCGTCAGCCAGTACGCGGACGTGGTCGGGGAGGACTTCCATCACTCCGCCGTCGATCGCCATGGCACGCGTTTTGCCGGCCACGCGAAACGAGAGGACGCCGACTTGGAGCTGGGTCATAAGCGGCGCGTGATGCGGCAACACGCCAAGATAACCCGTCGCGGCGGGCGCCTGGACCTCGTCGACTTCTTCATTGACGAGCTGCCGTTCAGGGACGGCGACTTCCAGTGTGAGCTTGTCCGCCATAGTCGCCGCCATGGTTACGCCGCCTTCTCGAGCTGCTTGGCTTTCTCGATGGCCTCTTCGATCGTGCCGACAAGGTAGAACGCCTGCTCGGGCAGCTCGTCATGCTTGCCTTCGATGATTTCCTTGAACCCGCGGATGGTGTCTGAGAGAGTGACGTATTTGCCTTCGAGGCCCGTGAACTGGGCCGCCACGAAGAAGGGCTGCGACAAGAATCGCTGCAACTTGCGGGCACGCGCCACGACGAGTTTGTCTTCCTCGGAAAGTTCTTCCACGCCGAGGATGGCGATGATGTCCTGCAGTTCCTTGTAGCGCTGCAGAACCTGCTTGACCGACTGCGCCGTGTTGTAGTGCTCCTCGCCCAGAATAATGGGATCGAGAATGCGCGATGTCGAAGTGAGCGGATCGACGGCCGGGTAGATCCCAAGGGATGCGATTTCGCGGGAAAGGTTCGTGGTCGCATCCAGGTGAGCGAAGGTGGTCGCCGGGGCTGGGTCGGTGTAGTCGTCGGCGGGGACGTAGATGGCCTGCACCGAGGTGATCGAACCCTTCTTGGTCGATGTGATGCGCTCCTCAAGCTCGCCCATTTCCGTAGCCAGGTTTGGCTGGTAGCCGACGGCCGACGGCATGCGGCCAAGCAACGCCGAAACTTCCGAGCCGGCCTGTGTGAAGCGGAAAATATTGTCGATGAAGAGCAGCACATCCTGGCCTTCGACGTCGCGGAAGTATTCGGCAACGGTGACGCCCGTCAGGCCGACGCGCAGACGCGCTCCCGGCGGCTCGGTCATCTGGCCATAGATCAGAGCCGCTTTGGACTTCTCCCAGTTGTCGGGATCGACCACGCCGGACTCCTGCATTTCGAGCCACAGGTCGTTGCCCTCACGGGTACGTTCACCCACGCCCGCGAATACCGACACACCACCGTGTTTCAGGGCGATGTTGTTGATCAGCTCCATGATGATGACGGTCTTGCCGACGCCGGCGCCGCCGAATAGGCCGATCTTGCCGCCTCGCACGTAGGGCTCGAGTAGATCGATGACCTTGATTCCCGTCTCGAACATCTCAAGTTCGGTGGACTGCTCATCGAGCGGTGGCGCCGCTCGGTGGATGGGGAACCGCTGCGCCGTCACGATCGGACCGCGCAGGTCGACCGGGTCGCCGAGTACGTTCATCACGCGGCCGAGCGTTTGTGGACCGACAGGGACGCTAATCGGACCCTCCATGTCTTCGGCGGGCATACCGCGTACCAGACCCTCGGTGGGTTGCATGGCAATGGTGCGGACACGCCCCTCGCCAAGGTGCTGCTGGACCTCGCAGATGATGCTGATCGGCTCAGGGGCATCGAAGCCCTCACTCGTGATCCGCACCGCGTCGTGAATCTGGGGCAGATTGCCCTCGCCGAACTGCACGTCCACGGCGGGACCCGCTACTTGAATGACTTTGCCAATATTGGTGCCCATAGAATCCTCTTGCTTCCCGAGACCGTCGCCGGGGACCGGCGCTACAGCGCGGCCGCGCCGCTGACAACCTCGATCAATTCTCTTGTGATGCTCGCCTGCCGCACGCGGTTGAGGTGCAGAGTGAGCTTGTCGATCATTTCTCCCGCGTTGCGCGTTGCGGCCTCCATGGCCGCCATCCGGGCGGCGTGCTCGGCGGCCGCGGACTCAATCATTGCCTGATAGATGTTGGTCTCGACAAAGCGCGGTAGTAGGGTTTCAAAGATAGTTTCCGGCGGCTGCTCGTAGATGTAATCGATATCGCTGCTGTTGTCGCCCTCGGCGGGTTGGATTGGCAGCAGCCGGCGGAAGATCACCGTCTGCGCTAATGCGCTCTTGAACTCGTTGTGCAGCAGGTAGATAACGTCGGTTTCGCCCTCACGAAAGCTTCGCATGAGGTCGGCAGCGATCTCTTTAGCCTGCGAAAATTCGATCGGCTTGACGAACAGGTTGACCCATTCACGGTTGATGGGCACATGCTTGCGCCGGAAGAAATCGCGCCCTCGGCGGCCGATGCATTCGAGTGTGATCTCGTTGCCCGGGTGCTCGCTGATAAAGCGGGTCGCGAAGCGGGTGACGTTGCTATTGAAGGCGCCACAGAGTCCCTTGTCGCCGCTGACGAGAAGAATGGATATCTTTTTCTCCTCGCGGCGTTGCAGGAGTTCGTGTTCGAGTACCGGGGAGCCTTCGGGCAACTGCGCCAGGATGCTGCCCAGCATGTCGCGCATCAGCGAGGCGTAGGGGCGCGCGGCGACGACACGATCCTGAGCGCGGCGCAGCTTCGCGGCCGACACCATCTTCATGGCGCTGGTGATCTGCTGCGTATTCTTCACCGAGCGGATGCGCCGGCGCAGGTCGATCAGATTCGGCATCCTAGCTGACCGCGGCTCCTCGCTTGTGCCGCGCCACGAACGCCGTCTTAAATTCGGTGAGCGCGGTTTTGAAGGCGGCCTTGAGCTCGTCGTCGATTTTCGGCTTGTCGCGTAGTTGATCGAGCACCCCGCCATCGCCTTGCGCTTCGAGATAGTCGTAGAGCTCTTTCTCGAAAGGCCGGCACTGCGCGATCGGCAAGTCATCCAGATAGCCGTTCGTGCCGGCGTAAATGATGGCGATCTGCTTTTCGACGGGCAACGGCTGATACTGGCTCTGCTTAAGGATCTCAGTGAGGCGTTCGCCGCGATGGAGCTGCTGCTGGGACGCCTTGTCCAGATCGGAGCCGAACTGCGCGAACGCTGCCAGAGCGCGATACTGCGCGAGCTCCAGCCGTAGCGTGCCGGCGATGGCTTTCATCGCCTTGGTCTGGGCGTTGCCGCCGACACGGCTGACCGAGAGACCGACATTTACCGCCGGCCGCACGTTCGCGTTGAATAGATCGGCTTCGAGGTAGATCTGGCCGTCGGTAATCGAGATGACGTTCGTCGGAATGTAAGCCGACACGTCACCGGCCTGCGTCTCGATGAATGGCAGCGCGGTTAGCGAACCGCCGCCTTTGGCCGCACTCAGCTTGGCGGCGCGTTCGAGCAGCCGGCTGTGGAGATAGAATACGTCGCCCGGGAAGGCTTCGCGACCCGGCGGGCGGCGCAGCAGTAGAGAAATCTCGCGATAGGCGGCCGCGTGCTTGGAAAGATCGTCGTAAATGCAGAGCGCGTGTTCACCCTTATCCCGGAAATACTCGCCCATGGCGCAACCGGAGAATGGTGAAAGATACTGCATCGGCGCGGGATCGGAAGCCGAAGCAACCACGACGATCGTGTAAGCCATCGCTCCTCTGTCCTCCAGCGTCTTAATGACTTGGGCGACTGTCGAGCGCTTCTGACCGATGGCGACGTAAATACAAATGACGCCGTTCCCCTTCTGGTTGATGATGGTGTCGATAGCGATGGCGGTCTTGCCTGTCTGGCGGTCGCCAATAATCAACTCGCGCTGGCCGCGGCCGATAGGAATCATGCTGTCGATGGCCTTGATACCGGTCTGCATCGGCTCTTTTACGGGCTGCCGTTCGATGACGCCGGGAGCGATGCGTTCCACGGGAAGGTATTCTTTGGTCTCGATCGGGCCCTTGCCGTCGAGCGGACGGCCCAGCGCATCAACAGCACGCCCGATGAGCGCCTCGCCTACCGGTACCGAGATGATGCGGCCCGTGCGGCGGACCTCATCGCCTTCCTGCAGGTTCGTGTACTCACCGAGCAACACCGCGCCGACCTGATCCTCTTCAAGGTTCATCGCGATGCCGGCCACATTGTGCGGAAACGCAAGCATCTCGCCCGCCATCACCTTCTCGAGGCCGTGGAGGCGGGCAATACCGTCACCGAGCGAGATGATCGAGCCGACTTCGGCGACCTCGACCGTACCCTCATAGTTCTCGATCTGCTCGCGAAGGAGCTTCGAGATCTCTTGTGCGCTGATTTGAGCCATATGCTTTTACCGATTTCCGGCGAGAACCTGATCGAGCGCATGGAGTTGCGCCCGCAGCGAACCATCGTAGAGGGTCGATCCGTGCCGCACGACTGCTCCTCCGAGGAGTTCCGGGTCTTCATGAAATTGTGCGCGGACCTGCAAGCCCGTCACGCGGCCGAAGGTGTCGAGCAGAGCTTTTTGCAGGCTATCGTCCATTCGTTGCGCGGACGTCACGTCGAGACGCGCTATGCCCATGCTGTCATCAAGCCACGCACGATACGAAGCGATCATCGAGTCAAGCAACTCGACGCGTTTGTGATCGATGACGAGGTAGAGGAAGTTGATGATAGGTTCCGACAAGCCGATGCGTTCTCCAAGAACACCGACAAGGGCTCGCTTCTTGGCCGCATCGACAGCGGGCGAGAGTAGCGCGTTCCTCAACTCCGCCGATTCGGTCAGCAACCCGCGAAACGATCGCAGCTGTTCGAGCGCATCCTCGGGGGAAAGGACGGAGTTGGCTTGGCCGAGAACGTCGGACAACGCCCTCGCGTAACGGTTCGCAATTGCAAGCGCCATTTTGGGCTTTCGGAAAGACCTTCTCCACCGCGGCAACGCATCGCGCTCGCGTTAACTTCGCGGTTTTCGACTACAGAGGAAAGCGGGATCGCACGCCGTGTTGGTGGAACGAAGGAGCCTTTGGAATCATCAAGTTATCACAGCGGGAAAATCGCAGTCAAGAACTGGGTGCGTAGCGGTTCGGAACAGCGAAGATTGTGAGGGAACGGCAAGAAGCGGGTACGTTACCAAGGGGCGTCAGGGCGGGCCGAGGCCAACCGCCGGCAGGCGATCTCCGCGCAAAGTGCGCCGGCCTGGTCATTTGGTTTAGCCATGTCGCTCGCTGCTGCTTGATGGCGTAAACTTGAGAGGGGGCCGTTAGGCAGTCTCAGGCAGATACGGAGAACTGAACAATGAAAACAGACAAGGAACCCCAGGCCAAAGATGGTGCGGCAACGGGCGACAACGCCGAACTCACCGATGAGGCTCTAGATCAATCCAGTGGCGGTGCCACGGGGGAGACGAAAACCATCATCGGAGGATTCAAGAGCGTATCCGGGATGGACTCGGAAACGGATACAGCCGGTGTAACGGTTCGCGGCTGGGACCCGAAACAGAAGAAAGAGATCGTCGGCGAAGCGGAGTAAATGCGGCCCGCTGAGCGGTCCGTCCTAAGTCGCCAGCGGCTGCCCCTTGGGGACACGGATCCGCTCGCGCCGCGTCGGATAGCTGTGCTTCTGCCCCGTGAACTTGGCGTTCAGGTACTCGCCCATGTGAATAGGCCCCGCAATTTTGTCACCGGAAACATCGCCCGAGAAAATGAACGGGACAGAATCGCCGACATTGCGGCCGGGTGTGTCGCTCCGCAGCGTCACCTTATTGCCTTCGATCATGCCGAACATTTCGCGCGTCTCGAAATCCGTCCGGTGCGTTCCCCGGATCCAATTGCCATCCTGCTCAAGAAACAGCGAGTGCTGACTCTTGCCGCTGAAGAACTCGATGTTGAAGTCCCAATGCCCGCTAACGTCGACGGTGGGCTTTCTCATATCCGGTTTCGGGCTGCGCTTTTGCGCCAGCACGCCATGAATGCGGTCCGCCGCGACCTTGTCGTCGCCCGGCTGCATCATCCAGGCGGTGACGGTAATCGATGTCTCGGACTCGGACTCTTCGTTGCCGCCACGTCTGCGCCCCCCGCCACCGCTGGCAAGCGCAATCCTGGGTTTATTGGTGGCCAGATCCTCAGCTACATCCGCTCCCGTAATGTGCAGTTTTGACGGGTCCCAACTGATCGTCAGCGAGGGGCTCTTATTCCCAAGCCCGGTCGGCTCGCGCACTTCGGTCTTAATGCCGTCGATCGCCGATACGCGTTTGTTAATCGTGTCAAGCCATGAGAGCCAGGTCTTCCACTCGGCGTCATGATCGCGCTTCACCCAGGCCTCGACGGCCGCCAGCATGCCCAGCGTCTCTTCGCGGCCGACTTTGTTGTCGCGCCCTGGTCCGTGGTGCGGCGCGCTGGCTTGCCAGGCCGACATGAGAATGTCCTTGCGGCCCAGTAACAGTCCGGCGCACTGCGGCCCGCGAATCGCCTTGCCTCCGCTATACGCCACAACCGTCGCGCCGCGCTCCAGGTGGACGCACGGAATCGTCAGGATCTCGGCGGCCGCGTCAACAAGAATGGGAATATTCTTCGCCGCGGCAATCTTCGCCACCGTTTCGAGGTTGAACGGGCTCGACGACCCCGGGCTGTCGGACATCATATAGATCATCGCCGTGCGCGGACCCAACGCGTTCTCCATTTCCTGGGGCGAATCCACCATGACGATCGTGACGCCGATGTTGCGGATCGCGTGGTCATAAGACGTTCGCGACGACCTTGGCACGACGACTTCCGTCTTCTCCATGCCGGCCAGATTGGGTATGCGGATGAGCTTCTCGGGGTTCCCGCCCGTCACGCAGGCCGCCGTGACGTGCTTAAGGCCCGCCGCGCAGCCCGATGACACCATACCCCACTCCGCGCCCGTCAGCTCGTGAAGCCGCTGTCCGACGGCATCCGCTATTTCGTCCAGTTGCGCGAAGTACCGTGTGGCAGCGTCCATCGCCGCCCGCACTTCGGGCAGCTCCGACGATCCGCCGATGATCGTGAACGTGCCGCGGCAATTGATAACCGGCTCAACGCCGATCGACTGGAAGATCTCCGGTCCGGGAGTGAGTGGACCCGGCGCCGCCTTGGCACTCGCCGCGCCGAATAGCAGCGGCAGAGCGAGCGCATTCCCTATCTGCAAAAGTTCACGCCGCGTTGCGTCGAGCGGCGGTTTTCCAGCGATGCTTCCAGGTCGTTTCTCTGACATGATTTTCCCCTTCTCTCAAGAAATCCATGCGGATCCTCGCGCGGATTCGCCCCTATACTTTATCCCCAACCGCTGCTGTTTTGCGACCCCCGCCCCAAAACAAAGCAAACGCCGAGCATCTGAATCAGAGCCCCGCCAGGAGCCGACCGGACCACTGCCCAGCGCGATCGGCTCTCGGCTGGATCAATCAACTCCAAGAAACTGAAAAGGGCGTAGGGAACTTGCTGTCCCACGCCCCATTCTGTTTTAAAGTCTTGCTTTACATGCTTACGTCAAACGACCCGGAACATCTCCCGCTTGCCGCTTGTCCAAATCTGGAGATACTCTTTCGCCTTTTCGCGGATCTGGGGGTCCGACGCGTACTTCTTGTAGGTCTCTTCGAATTCGGCGAGCGATTCGATTTCGTGCTCCATGACGACCTGATTAAATCCTCCGACCAGGTCGGTGAGTACGCGGGGATTACGAAGATTTCCGGCCGCGGCCATCTCCTTCAGATGAGCGGCCATCTTGCTTGCCTGCCCAGGGATAGCGGTGAAGCTGTTGCGAACAATAATCATGACTGGGTCCTCCTGTGCCGGGATCTGCTGTTTGTCCTTCCCGGCACGGATAGCATAGCCTAGCCTGAACCGAGTCGCAACGGGTCTAGGCACCTGGGCGGAGATTCCCCTTTTCATCTCCAGGCTAGGATTGACTTCCGCCCTTCCCCGGCGGTTCAGGTTTCACATCAGAGCGCCGATACGACTCATGAGGGGGGAGGTTCGCCCACGCTTCATGGACATCGCAACGGTCATCGGAATTGTGCTTTCGATTGTGCTCGTTTTGAGCGCGATCGTGCTTGGGGGCTCACCGATCATGTTCGTGAATATTCCGTCAGCGCTCATTGTCGTCGGCGGAACGATCGGCGTGACACTGATGCGGAACCCGTTGGCGGAAGTGATCGGAATGCTCGGCGTTGTGAGCAAGGCGTTCACGACGAAGATGCCGGCCGCGGGTGGGCTGATTCAAGAGATCATCGAGCTCGCGAAAAACGCCCGCAAGAACGGCATGCTGGCCCTGGAGAACGCGGAACTGGAGTACGGTTTTCTGAAGAAAGCCGTGTCATTAGGAGTCGACGGTGTTGAGCTGGATCGCATTCGCTCGATCCTGGAAACCGAGATCAACTCCACCGCCGCGCGGCACAAACAAGGGCAGCAGATTCTTATGGACATGGGAGCGGCCGCGCCGGCGTTCGGGATGATCGGTACGCTGATCGGCCTGGTTCAAATGCTTGCTTCCCTCTCGGATCCCTCTTCGATTGGCCCGGCGATGGCCGTTGCACTGCTGACGATCCTTTACGGAGCGTTGATCGCGAACGTCGTCTGCCTGCCGCTGGCGGACAAGCTCAAGGTCCGCTCCAAGGAGGAAGTGATCACGATGATCATTTGTCTTGAGGGCGTGGTCGGCATGGTGCAGGGAGATAATCCCAACTCGATCGACCAGCGGCTCAAGGCGTTTATTGCCCCGAAATTGCGTGATGCTCCGCCGAAGGCGCAGGCCGAGGCACCGGCCGAGCCCGAGGCCGTGGCGGAGTCAGATGCTTGAGGAACCGGAAGATAGTGGCCCAGCCGGCGCGCCGGAATGGATCGTTACGTTCGCGGACTTGATGTCGCTGCTGCTGACGTTCTTTGTGCTACTGCTCTCGTTCGCCAACATGGAAGTGGTCAAGTTTCAAACCGCGATGGGGTCGATCCAGAACGCCCTCGGCCTCAAGTCGGAATTCGAACTATCCGACGTGCCTACCGGCCCGGAACTTTTGGAGCAATTGAGTCAAAAAGAGGGCGAAGGCAAAATAGAAGAACAGATCGTTAAGGAACTCGAAAAAATCCTTGATGATGCCGGCCTCAAGGAGAGAGGTACCGCCAGGATCGACCAGCGCGGTGTCATGCTACAGCTCGAAGGCGATGTGCTGTTCGAGTCCGGACAGGCCGTGATTAGCAAGAGCGCCCTGGCCGTGCTTGACGCCCTTGCCGGGTACGCTTCCCAGCAATCGCGGTTCCTTGACGTGATCGGCCACACCGACGACGTTCCTATCGCGACCGCGATCTATCCCAGCAACTGGGAACTGTCCGCCGCCCGCGCCGGACAAGCGGTGCGATATCTCGCCGAAAGAGGAGTCGATCCTCGCGGCATGAGGGCCATCGGCCAAGCCCACACGGTGCCGGTCGCCGACAACGGCAGCGCCGAGGGCCGCGCTGCCAATCGCCGTGTCGAGTTTATTTTCATGACCGAAACGAAAGCGCCTGACTCGGCTGATCTGGAGAGTCTGCCGCGAACCGCCGATTCTTCCAGTGGAGCAATCAGCAATGAATAAGATGGTCATCATCGGTATTGTCGCCGCCGCCGTTCTCATTGGCGGGGGCGCCGCTGCCTATTTCTTTTTCGCCGGGGGCGAGGGCGAGGCGGAAGTGGCGGAGGAAATCGAGGAGCCCGCGGGCGTACTCGAACTGGAGACATTCCTGACTAACCTGAATGATCCATCCGGCAGCCGCCACGCCAGGCTTCAGGTCAAGCTGGGAATCGCACCCGAAACCGTCATCCCGGAACTCGAGGCCGACACCATGCTTGTCGCCCGTCTTCGGGACCAAGTGCTCACTCTGGTGAACTCGAAAACGCCCGCCGAACTGGCGACGCCAGATGGTAAAGAGGCCTTTCGCAAACAGATCTACAGCCGTCTCAAGCCGCTGATCGTAAACGGCGATTTGAAGGAGGTTTTCTTCTCGGACTTTGTTGTGAAGTAGCTGGAATGTCGCCCGGCCGCGGCCAACATCCGGCACCGCTTCTTCGCTTATGGTTTGGTCGTGAGTGCGAGGCGCACTTGGCCTGCGCTACGAAACTTCTGTTCGACCTCGTCGCTGCCGAGGTCGCTGCGGAGCGCCTGGAGATCCGCGATGTATCGGTCGAGCGCTTGCTCGACGGCGCCTCTGTTCGTGGCGAGAATATCTTTCCACATCTCGTATGGACTCTCGGCGAGCCGCGTCATGTCACGAAGCCCCGGCCCGGCGACTCGCAGCAGATCCTCTCCCGCGACCTGCTTCCCGACAGACGCCGCCAATGTTGTCGAGAGCAACTGCGGCAGGTGTGATGTCCACGAAACGACCTTGTCATGGACCTCGGCTGGCAGCAAAACCACATGTGCTCCGATCTTGCCGATCCATGATACGAACTCGTCGACGATAGGCGTGACTGGCAAATCGGAACCGAGCGGACACAGCACATATGTGGCGGCGGCGAACAGATCAGCTTCCGCGCGCTCCACCCCTCGTTGTTCCTTGCCGGCCATGGGATGTCCGCCAACAAAGAATGGCCCCTCGGCAAAGCAACCGCCTGCTCGCTCCAAGATCTCACGCTTTGTGCTGCCGGCATCGGTGACGAGCGCCCCCGCGCGAGCGAGCCGGCTTACTTCGGGAAGCACTTCGAGAATCCGGGAAATCGGCTGTGCGAGATAAACCAGATCGGACTCGGGGATGGCTTCCTCAAGCGGCCCGCCTTTGTCGATCGCACCGCGCCGTAGCGCTGCCTCGATTGTGCGAGGCGAACTCACGCCGATGATGCGTCCGGTGAATCCGGCGGCTCGTAACGCGAGGCCAAACGAGCCGCCGATCAACCCGACGCCGACAATACTAACGGTTTCAATAGCCATCGAAATCAGACCGAGGCGGTGAGAACCCGCGGCCGCCGCGGACAGTGCTAGCCCGCACAGCTAGTCGCTAGGGGAGGAAACCGCGTCCTTGGCGCGCTCGCGTTCCTGGACGGCGCGCATCTCTTTCATGATCAACGCGAAAATTCGCTGCACAGCCTCATCGTCCAGCGGCCCATCATTGCGTTCCTGGAGCTTGCTGATCACTTCGCGCTCCCGTTCGGGCGAATACACAGGAATAGCGGCTCGCAGCTTGAGCGGCGAGAGTTTGAGAACGCAACTCACGCGTTCGTTCAGCAATTCGAGTAGGCGCTGGTCAATCTCATCGATTCGCGCCCGCCAGTCCGAGACATCCATCAGATAAATCCTAGCCTATTCGGAAACCTTGAGCCCGGCCTTCAACGCGGCGGCCAGATCCCTCATCTTGTCCGCCAAGTCCGGCGCTTGCAGGTTCTGTTCCACGACACGCATGAACGCGCTGCCTACGACCACCCCATCCGCGTAGGGCGCCAGTGCGCGCATGTGCTCGGGTCTTGACAATCCGAAGCCAACCGCCAGCGGCAGATCCGTCACGCGGCGCGCCTTCTCAATCAAGCGAACCGCCTGATCGGAAACGCGATCCCGCTCGCCGGTTACCCCTGCTCTTGAAACAAGATAAACGAAACCCGCACTCGATTGCGACAACACGCGCAACCGATCCGGCGGGGTTGTCTGCGAAACCAGGAAGACCGGGTGCAGGCTGTACTTGCGCATCTGCTCCAAATAAGGGCCGGCTTCTTCGACGTTCAGGTCAGTCAGCAAAGCCCCATCCGCACCGGCTTGGGCGGCATCCTTCGCAAAACGCTCGAACCCGTAGCGCAGGATGGGATTCAGGTAGCTAAAGACGATCAGCGCGATTTCGGAGCTGCGCCGAAGCTCGCGAATCATATCCAGAATCTTGGCGACAGTCGTGCCCGCGCGCAAGGCACGCTCGCCTGCTTTCTGGATGACCGGACCGTCGGCGATGGGGTCTGAAAACGGGACGCCCAGCTCGATCAAGTCCGCGCCGCCGGCCTCGAGGGCGAGGATCAGCTCAACCGTCCGGTCCGGCGAAGGGTCTCCGGCTGTGATGTAGGCGATCAGTCCGCGCGTCTGCTGCTGCTTCAGGCGCGCGAAAGTGGCATCAATTCGGTTCATAACGAGATATTCGGTTGTGCGGCCTGAACGTGGGGCTCTGAAAAAATGGGGACTGTACCAAGCGCCGCCCACGAAACTCCCTTGTTTGCTTCAGTCACAAGCGGCGCGCCGTGGACTGACCCAATTTTTTCACGCGGCACCGATACAAGTGTTAAATCCTCAACCCAGATCGGGCAGGGTCTCCCGAAAGATCCCGATATCCTTGTCGCCACGCCCGGACAAGTTGACCAGGAACTTCTGCCCCTTGGCTGCGGGCGCCCGTCGGACGGCTTCGGCCACCGCGTGCGCCGACTCGAGTGCCGGGATGATGCCCTCCATCCGCGAGAGCAACTTCACTGCCTCGACGGCATCCTCATCGGAGCACGACACATACTCGGCGCGCCCCTGGTCGTGTAGCCAGGAATGCTCGGGCCCAACGGTGGCGTAGTCGAGTCCCGCCGAGACGGAATGTGTCAGGGCGATCTGCCCGTCATCGTCCTGCAGTAGGTAGCTGTAGGTGCCGTGCAGTACACCGGGGCTGCCGCCTGAAAAGCGTGCTGCGTGGTCGCCCAGCGCCTGTCCGCGGCCGCCCGCCTCGACACCGACCATCTTGACGCTCTCGTCCCCGAGAAACCGATGAAACAGGCCGATCGAGTTGCTGCCGCCGCCAACGCAGGCCAGCAGGATGTCCGGCAGTCCGCCGGTCAGCTCTTGGAATTGCTGGCGCGCTTCACGGCCGATCACCGCATGAAAATCCCGCACCATCATCGGATACGGATGCGGCCCCAGAGCCGAGCCCAGCAGGTAGTGCGTCGTTTCGAAGTTGGCGACCCAATCTCGCATGGCCTCGCTGATGGCGTCCTTCAGGGTGCGGCTGCCGGCATCGACGCCGACGACTTCCGCGCCCATCAAGCGCATGCGAAAGACGTTGGGGCTCTGACGGCGCATATCCTCTTCGCCCATGTAGACGATGCACTCGAAGCCGAACAGCGCGCAGGCCGCGGCCGTCGCAACGCCGTGCTGGCCGGCACCGGTTTCCGCGATGATGCGTTTCTTGCCCATGCGGCTGACGAGCAGCCCCTGGCCGAGGCAATTGTTGATCTTGTGCGCGCCGGTGTGCAGTAGGTCTTCCCGTTTCAGATAGATATCGGCGCCGCCCAGATGCCTGCTGAGCCGCTTGGCGTGATAAAGCGGTGTCGGGCGTCCGGCGAAGCGCTGGGACAAGTCGTCGAGCTCGGCCTGAAACGCAGGATCAGCTTGCGCCTGCCGGTAGGCGGCTTCCAACTGGTCTAGCGGCGCCACCAGGATCTCGGGCACGTAGCGGCCGCCATAGGGGCCGAAGTGTCCCAGAGCATCAGGCAGTGCCGCTGTTGTCGTAGCCATCTCTACTCCTTCGCGGATCGAGCCGCCTCCAGGTACGCCTTCACTTTGTCGTGATCCTTTAATCCCGGCTTGCGTTCGAGCTTCGAACTGGCGTCGACGCCGTAGGGCGCCACGTGTCGAATCGCTTCGCCCACGTTCGCGGCATCGAGACCGCCCGCCATGATCACGGGGCCGAACTGCTTGGCTTCGACGGCCAAGGGCCAGGGAAAGGTTCGCCCGGTTCCGCCGTAAAGGCCGTCAGAGGCGGTGTCGAGAAAATAAGCAGCGCACTCGTACTTGGCAAGCCGCTCGGCGCTGAACCCTTCGCCAACACGAAACACTTTCCAGACCGTGAGATCCCGTAACTGTTCGCAAACAGCGGGCGACTCATTCCCGTGCAGCTGCACCACGTTCAATCCCGCCAACGCGGCAACCATCCGCACTTTCGCGGGCTCTTCATCCACGAACACGCCTACGCGCAACACGTCATGGGGAAGCGTTGCCGTGATTATGGCCGCCGCCTGAGGCGTCACGTATCGCGGGCTGCCTTCAAAGAAGATGAATCCGAGCGCGGTCGCACCCTGCTCGGCCGCAAAGCGCGCATCGCCGATGTTGGTAAGGCCACAAACCTTAATGATCTCAGGAGTCACCGTGCCGTACCCCCTCGATCAACCCCGCCAGCGCCAGGCCCGGCTTGTTGTGCTTCATTAAACTTTCGCCGATCAGAAATCCGCCATACCCCAACTCCATCAAGCGCCGGATGTCAGCCGCCGAGCGGATTCCACTTTCGCTGATGGACAAGATGTCATCAGGAATCAGCGGGGCGAGTCGGAACGAGGTTTCGAGAGTCACTTCCAGTGTCTTGAGGTTGCGGTTGTTGACACCGATCAGATCCGCTCCCGCCGCCAATGCGCGGTCGAGTTCGGGCTCGTCATGCACCTCGACGAGCGCATCTAGTTCGAGTTCGCGCGCCTGGTTGAGCAACTCGACAAGTTCATAGTCTGAGAGCGCGGCGACGATCAGCAGGATCGCGTCCGCACCGGCCGCCGAGGCCTGCACGAGGTGATAACGATCGAGCGTGAAATCCTTGCGTAGAACGGGGAGCCCGGTTGCGCTACGGGCCGCATCCAGATCGTCGAGCGAGCCCTGGAAAAATTGCTGATCCGTCAATACCGAAAGAGCGGCCGCGCCGCCTCCCTCATAGCCCATGGCAATAGCCGCCGGATTAAACGATTGGGCGATGATGCCGGCCGACGGGGACGCCTTCTTGATCTCGGAGATGATGGCGGGCCGCGCCATTTCGAGGGCCTCGCGAAACGAGCGCCGCGCTGGCCGCGGCAGCTCCTCCAGTTCCTCGATCGGCGTACTGGCCTGCTCCATCAAGAGCTCGGCGCGCTTACGCACTACGATCTGGTCAAGAATCGTCAGTTCGGCTGCACGCATAAACCCGCCTCAAAGGAAAAACAAGCCAACGGAAGGAATGTTCTCATCCTATCCGCCTGCTACGAACCCGTCAAACCCGCGCCAACGCCACCATTCTCTCATCACGCCACACTCTTCATTCCCGTGTAATCGCAACGATCGTGACGTCATCGTCGTAAGAACTGCCTATGGCGAACGCTTCGGCCCGTTTCATGATGTGTTGAAGCAACTCTTCTCCGCTCGATCCCCCGATTTCGCTGAGCGCCGCCGCTAGATCGCTGTCCTGAAAGAAGCGGTCATCGCTACCGCGAATTTCGCCCAGCCCGTCCGTGGCGAGCAGCAGCAAATCCCCGGGCTCCATATCCAAGGCGCGCGAGTCGTAGCCATTAGGCAGTGCGCCGGGGAAAAGGCCCAGAGGCATGCCACTGAGGGGCAACTCGTCCGGCTTTTCGTTTCCTTTGCGGAGCAGGTACGGGTAGGGGAGTCCGGCATTGGTGACGTGCAAGCTGGAATCGGCGGAGATCCATGCGATAGCCGCGCACGCGAACATGCTCGAGGGCAGGAACTGGTGCAGGCGCAGATTCATTTCCTTGAGTAGACTTTCGGCGTTTTCGGCCTGAACAGCCTGCTCCTGAAATATTGCTTTGAGGAGCATCGATGTGAGCGCCGCTTGCACTCCGTGGCCGCTGGTGTCGGCGACGAGTACGATGTCGGCGTCGGGACGGCGCACGCAGTCATAATAGTCTCCTCCAACGGCCGTGCTGGGGTGATAAAAGCCCGTGCATCGGTAACCGTACGACGCGGGCAACTCCTCGGGCAGTAGGCTCCTTTGAATCTTCGCGGCCATGTCCAGTTCTTGCTCAAGCGAGCGGTGGCGGTCTGAGAGGTCGCGGTGGTCGCGAATCAAACCATCGAGTTCGCCGACCTTATCCCGCAGTTGCCGCCGCAGGCCGTGTTCAGACAGCCCGTTGCGCACGGTCAGCAGCAGGTCTTCGTTCTTCCAGGGCTTTTCGATGTATTGGTAGAGGCCGACTTCGTTGATGGCCCGGATGGCGTTTTCTTTGTCGGCGAAGCCGGTGAGAAGGATCCGAATTGCCTCGGGCTGGACCTTCTTTAGCCGTGTGAGGAATTCGACGCCGTTCATACGCGGCATGAGGAAATCCGAGATGACGATCTCGACCGGCCGCCCTTCCGCCTCGCTGAGTGCCGCCGCCGGGTCGGAATGCGTTACGACTTCGTAGTCCGTCTCTAACAGGAATAGACCCCTGAGGGTCGACAGGATCAGTTCATCGTCGTCGACGACGAGAATGGTGGCGGGTTTTCCTGACTCGGTGGCCATCGGATGACTAGGCCGCCCGGAGGCGACGGCAAGTTCCCGATTATAGCTTTGACAGCCGTCATCCGATGCGGTACGCAAGGCATGTCCGAAAACCATGATCGAGGCAGAGCACTGCCGAGTCCTGGCGCTTCGGTGGCGCCGATCAGTTGTCTCGGTCGATCGTCACGCTGGCCGGGAACACCCAATCCGCACTGCTAGAATGGACGTTCCCGCGAAGCTTGTCGGCACGGTTTCGCCGGGATCTCCAGCATGAGCCGCAGGTCGAAAAACAAGACCGCCAAGTCTCGCGAATCGTCACTTGCAGGCAGGTTTCCGGCCCCTTCTTTTGGAAGCCAGGCTGTCGGGGGCGGCGCGTCCCGGTCATTGGGCGAGCAGCCACCCTCCTTACCTGAAGCGATTCGTACGATCGACCTGATCATCTGGTCGGTTGTTCTACTCACCATCTACGCCACCGTCGGCACCTGGGGCAACTTCGATTTCAGAAACTTGATGGGCTATTACGATCTGTTCGCCGACACGCTGCTTGCCGGTCAGCTCCATATCAACATCCGGCCCGAGCAGGGATACATCCACGACATGATCCCTTTCGAGGGCCGCTACTACCTTCAGTGGGGGCCGCTTCCGGGCATCTTTCACGCGGGCGCCAAACTCGTTGGCCTTGCCCTCACCGACAGGCTCGCCTGCATACTTGCTGGCTGGCTGACGTCCCTGGTCTTTCTGGGCATCATGATCAGACTCCGCGCGGACTTCTTTCCCGAGATCTCGAAAGCCGCCTGCCGCTGGTTCTTTTTCGCTTTCGCGCTGGCGACTCCCACGGCCATCATCGCTTTGCGCGGCACGGTCTACCACGAAAGCATCGGGATCGGCGTGCTGTTCATCGTCGCCTCCCTGTACGCGTTTCTGCGGTCACTCGAGGGGAACATGGTTCGATGGGCAGCCGCCGCGGGGGCCTTCATCGGCCTTGCCATGTTGAGCCGCGTGACGCTGGTTGTTTACGCGCCGGCCCTGTTTCTTTTTCTGGGGATCGCCCTTTATGCGCGCGCTAGTTCGTTCCTGAAACTCGGCGGGACGCTCGCCGCCTTCTCGCTCCCCGTCTTCGCCGCCGGCGGGATCCAGATGATCTACAACGCGGCGCGCTTCGGCTCACCGTGGGACTACGGCAATAATTACCTGGCCGACGCCACGGGCAAGGCGCCCTTCGGCTTGAGCCGCATCCCGGAGAACCTGAAGCACTACCTGCTTGCTCTGCCTGACGTCGTGAGCGATTTTCCCTGGATCGAGCACGTCGGTTGGACGCCTCTTGTCGAGACCCTGCGGGCCGAAGACGCCTCGTCCTTACTGCTCGCTTCGCCCTTTGTGCTGCTGGCGCTGATCACAGGGAAGCTCGCTCGGCCCGCCTCAGGACCGCTGGATTTGAGGATTTTCGTCGGGGCGGCGGCTCTCGGTTCCGCCATCGCGTTTGTGATGCTGCTCACGTTCGCGTCCGCGGCTCGCCGTTACACGCAGGATTTCTTCCCGGTCTGGGTGGTCTTAGCTTTCATTGGATTTGGCCTGTGGCGTCCGCCCCGGCTCCCGTCGGCCGTCGTCAAACCGGCGAGTTGGGCTGTCCTCGCCGCAAGCGTTCTCTTGCACTTCCACCTGTCCTTTACGCAGCCATTCAATTGGGATCCGCCCGACATCAATATCATGCGCACGTTCGTTACGTGGAGCCCCGTTGCCCGGGCTTTCCTGCCCGCGGGTCCGCGATTCAACCGCGAGGAAGCGATCATCCGAAACGACATGGGAACTCTGGCGCTCAAGACCGGGCGCTACGCCGAAGCGGTGCAGCAACTGGAACTGGCCGCCCGGTACATGCCGGGCGAAGCCCGTATCCAGCAAAACTTCGAGTTGGCCAAACGTGCGCTGGCAAGAAGCCGTGCGGGAGGCTCCGGCAATCGTTGAGTCGTCCCCCGCTGCGGCTCAGATCCTACGGAGTTTCGGCAACCTCGCCGCCGTAGTTGATGATGGTGTCGATCACGCCGATTTCCACGCGCCGATTCTTTTGGTGACTTTGGCGATTTGCGGTCTTTGCCCGCGGACTCGATTCGCCAAAACCGCGCACATCAACCAGTTCCCGCGGGATACCCGCCTCGATCAGGTAATGGGTGACGGATTGGGCACGCCTCTCTGACAGATCCTGGTTATACGCCGCCGGCCCCTGATCATCGGTGTGGCCGTAAATCTGGAGCCGGTAGCCGTGGGAAGCCAGCAGCACACCCGCGATGCGGCTCAATAGCTCGCGATTCTCGGGGCGCAGCGTGTCTTCGTTGAAATCGAACAGGAATGAGTCTTCGCCAAGGTTGACGACCATGCCCATCGGTGTGCGGCGTGTGTCGGCAATGCGGCCCAGTGCATCCTTCATGCGGTCGAGTTCGTTCTCGCGCTGCTGCCGCATGCGCTCGGCTTCGGCCAGCAGCCGGGTCGTTTCCTGCTTGGCGTGTTCCGACTCTTCTCGCGACAAGTCGGCGTCCTCGCGAGCCAGCTCGCGATCGAGTTCGGCTTGACGCCGGGCGTTGGTTAGCTCACGGGTTTCCGCGGCGGCCGCTTCGACTTCCGACTGCGCCCGCTCGCCCTGAAGGCGAAACTGCTCGGCCTGCTCGCGCGACTCGTCGAGCCGCCCCTCCAAGGTCGCCGCGCGTGCCTCGGTTTCCTGAAGCCGGTCTTCCAGGCGCGCCGCTTGCCGCCAAAGCAGCAGCAGCGCGCAAAGGCAGATGAATAACGACGCACCCGCCACGGCGACTGTCGTGTTCAGCTTCCCGCTGTTTCGTTTGTTGAACCGGAATTGCACCGCTGACCTCATTCTCGCAGGCGATCACTGCTTCCATCAAACGCGCGGGGGGGGGGGGAGCAGGATGATGAGTGCGTTTTCCAGAATGCTCGACAAGTATCGCCTCGAACGGGCCAACGTCGAGACGAGCGTGACGACGACCGCGGATGAGACTGGTTCACCTTAGAAGGCATCGACGGCATCGCGGCGAATCTGATCGCGCAGGAGCGGTTTGAGCGTCTCACGATTGACGATGTCGGCGGAGCCGCCAAGGATGTCCGCGAGGTCCAGTTTAAGTCGCGTGTATTCGAAAAGCCCCATGGGCCTCTCGGGGGCTAACTCCACGAGTACATCGAGGTCGCTATCCCCATGCTGAGAGCCCCGCGCGACGGAGCCGAATATGGCGGCGTGCAGCACCCCCCGGCGGCGTAACTCGGTTTCGTGCGCTCGGAGGGTTTCGATAGCGGAGGTCAACAGAACGCCCATCGTTGCCAACAGATTACCAGACGAATTGGGCCGGCCGCGTTCCCCGGAGCGAAACTCTCAATCAGTCGGGAACGCCAGCGGAAACGTAGGCTCACTCCCCTGGTGACGCACCCGCGGCTCGATCACGCGCGCCTGGTATTCCGCAATAAAGTCGCTCAGCTGACGCGCCGCCTCTTCTAGGCATAGCTTGCCCTTCTCGGCAGTGGCCTTTTCGGCCTCGCCCATGACGCCAGTGTCGCTGAACTGACTCGTCCATTCGACTTCGCCGATCGCGCCACGACCGAACAGGTCGGCGTAGTTGAACTTCGAGCCTCGCTTGTTGGTTTTCGAGATTTCGCTCTTGATCTTGTCTTTGCGGACGCTTTCAGGGGCGAGGTGCAGGAGCATGGACGTTTCCAGCTCCCCGGCGTGAGCACAACCGCCCGGGAAAACGCTCTCCCGCCACTTCTTATTAAACTCCGGATCGACCTGCAGCAGTTGCCACCAATTGCAGAAAACACAGTGCGCGTCGGTTTCGAGGATCAGCCGGCGGCCAACCATCTCGACCAGCGGACCGTTCGAGCCATGTCCGTTGACGATCACCATTTTCTTAAAGCCGTGGTAGGCAAGGCTCTTGCAGATGTCGAGAACGAATTGGATGAAATGCTCGAAGTGGATATTGATCGACCCGGGGAAGTCCATCACGTGATGCACGTAGCCGTAGCTAACGGGTGGCAGCACGAGGCTCATCTCCGGCCGCAGGCGCGCGGCCTCGGTAGCGACGGCGTTGGCGCAGACATGGTCGACTTTCAGCGGTAGATGCGGGCCGTGTTGCTCGACCGCTCCGGTCGGGATGATCGGGATCTTGCCCATCGCAACGGCTTCGTTGATCTCAGGCCAGGTGAGTTCGTCAAATCGGTATTCGGCGCGGACGGAGGACATGATTTGTTGATGGTACCGGACGCGCGCGGGGTCGAGGGCCTGGATGGGCTAAGTAGTTCGTCGTGGCCCGTTGACTGTCGTCATTCTCAGGGATACGCCTTGCCGCACAAGGATGCCCCGGAATGCCGCTGAGAAATCGAGTCTAAATATCTCATGCTAAATGAGTTATTTGCCATGCCGATATCACTTCCCGCGCCCGGTCGGTAGGGGAAAATCGCTCAGGCCCTAGTGCGAATCGAGGATAACCGCCACGGCCGATTCTGCATACGATACAGGCTAGGGCTGCTCCGCGGCACCGATAAGGTAGTATTGAGAGGCTTACTCTCATCGAACGGGAGACGTATGCCATGGGTGTAACCGGCGCCTTGCAAGACCAAAATCGGCGCAAACTTTTGATCGTCATCGGTGTGGGATTCGTCGCGGCTACCGTCTGCACGTTTCTCTTCTACCGCATGATTTCAGGCCGGCTCGACGGTGGCGCGGCCGCCGCCGGCGAAGAGCGGACGATCACCGTAGCGGCGGGTGAGCTTCCGCGGGGCAAGCGCCTCGAAGCGGCCGATCTCAAGACTCAGCCTTACAGCGGTGGCGAATTGCCCGAAGGTGTGTTCTCCGATCCCGTGGCAGTGGTTGGGCGCACCGTGAGCGAGGGCCTCCGCGAGGGACAGGCGATCCGCGCCGACATACTGGCAACGACATCGAGCGATTGGCTTGCGGCCTCGGTCCCCAAGGGAATGCGTGGTGTGACGGTCCATGTGGGTGAGTTCGCCGGTGTGACCGCGCACCTGCAGGTCGGAGACCGTGTGGATGTGATGGTCGCTGAGGGTGATCGGTCGCCTGGCACGCTCGACATGCGGCTGAAGACGCTGCTTCAAAATATTGAAGTTGTGGATACGGGGCGTGAGGCATCTTCGGGCGGGCGCAATGAGACTCCGGTCGTGACGCTGTTGGTGGATGCGCGCGACTCACAGGATCTGAGCCTTGCCGATCAGAGCGGCGCGATCCGGCTCGCATTGAGGAATCCTTTGGATGACGGCACCGTTGATAGTCAGGGTACCCGCCTGAGGGATCTGCTCAGTGCCCGTGATGACGCGGACCGCAACACGCGCCGCCAAGCCGCGTCGGCGGACGGTTCGCGGACTTCCAGTCAGGAGGTTGCCACGCGCTGAGCCACGACTGATCTCGCTCGCTCCCGCCGGCTCCACACCATGTCCACCCCTGCTATGCCAACACCCGCCACGAATGGCGCGGCTGCCGTGCCGGGTGCGGTCCCTGAATCGGATCTCGAACTCAAGCACGCGCTGCATCGCAAACTGTTGGAGCGCATCAATCTCGACCGCTTGGCCGAAATTGATGCGCCGCGCGTCCGACGCGAGGTTCGCAACGCGCTGTCGGCGCTGGTCGAAGAGAACGAGTTCGGACTTTCCGAAGAGCACCGGGAAGAACTGATCGACCAAGTGTTGAACGAGGTCTTCGGCCTGGGTCCGTTGGAGCCGCTGATGCAAGATCCCACGGTCTCCGACATTCTCGTAACGACACCCAACCTGGTTTACGTCGAGCGGGCGGGTAAGTTGATAAAGACGCAGGTCAAGTTCAAAGATAACGCCCACCTGCAAAGAATCATTCAAAAGATCGTGTCCCACGCTGGGAGGCGGATTGATGAATCGTCTCCGATGGTGGATGCGCGGCTGCCCGATGGCTCGCGCGTCAACGCTGTGATTGCGCCCGTGGCGGTGGATGGGCCGCTGCTGTCAATCCGGCGGTTTTCGAAGGACCCTCTGCTAGCCGAGGATCTTGTCGCGATGAAGACCCTCACACAGCCGATGATGAACCTGCTGGCCGCCTGTGTGCGAGCCCGCCTTAACGTCTTGATCGCGGGCGGCACGGGATCGGGCAAGACGACCATGCTGAATATCCTGTCGAGCTGCATTCCGGCGGATGAGCGCATCGTCACGATTGAAGATACCGCCGAACTGCAACTGCGCCAGGAGCACGTCGCGCGGATGGAAACGCGGCCGCCAAATCTGGAAGGCGAGGGCGCGATCGATCAGCGCCGGTTGTTGGTGAATAGTTTGCGGATGCGTCCCGACCGCATCATCCTCGGCGAGGTGCGCGGCGAGGAAGCGATGGACATGTTGCAAGCAATGAATACGGGACATGACGGCTCGCTTGCCACGATTCATGCCAACAGCGGACAGGATGCCGTGAATCGCCTGGAGTTAATGGTCGGCCTCGCGAACTCGAACATCTCCGTCGCGTCGATTCGCAAGCATATTGCCGCCGCCATTCAGGTCTTTGTCCAACTGGAACGTTTGAGCGACGGCACCAGGAAGGTCACGCAGATCTCTGAGTCGCGAGGGTTGAAGGATGGCGAGATCGAAATCCAGGAGCTTTTCGTTTTCGAGAAGCTCGGGGTCGCCCCCAGCGGTAAGGTCGAGGGCCGCTTCCGCGGCTTGGGTGTGAAACCGCAATTCCTCGATCGCTTGCGCCGAAGTAATCAGCAGATGTCCGAAGCGGATTTCGATTCCGTGGTCGAGGTGTAACGGATGGCGGAGCTGACTATCTACACCCTTGCCTTTTTGTTTACGTTCGTGATCACCAGCCTGTCGGCGGCGATCGCTTGGACTTTCGTCGAGCGGCGAGCGTCCGCCGAGAATGAGCCGCCAGGCCGTCTCGTCCGTTACTCGCTGCTGCGGAGCGAGGCTCTCAGCACGATGTCGACCTATAACGTGATCCTTTCCAGGGTTCGCTTCGTTCCCAAGCTGAAAGAACTGCTCGAGCACGCCAACGTGGAATGGTCGGTCGGACGCGTCAGTTTGATGATGCTGCTGGCGGGCGTTGTGGTGCTGAACGTAGCCATACGGAGCAACCTTCTGCCTCTTCTTGGATCGTTCATGCTGGCGGGAGTTGCCGCCGCGTCACCAATCTTCTATCTGATAAACCTGCGTACAAAGCGTTACCGCGCAGTCGAAGAACAGCTCCCCGAGGCTTTGGATTACCTGTCTCGCGCTGTCATCGCAGGCAACTCGTTGCCGATGTCGATGGAGTTGATGGCCGATGAAGTTGGTCCGCCACTTTCGACCGAAGTTCGCAAGATCGTCGACGAATACAACCTCGGGTCTCCGATGGACGAGGCCCTGCACGGTTTCGCCGAGCGTTTGCCGTTGGTGGACGTGCGCTTCTTCGTTTCGGCGGTCTTGACGCAGTCACGCACGGGCGGCAACCTGCATGAACTGCTCGACACGCTTTCGGAAACTATTCGGGAACGAGCCGCCCTCAAGGGTCAAGTGCGCGCACTGACGGCGAACGGGCGGCTGACCGCCTTGATTCTCACGGCGCTGCCCATCCTTATCGCGGCGACGATGTGGTTTGTGAATCCGGCTTACTTCATGGTTTTGGCGGATCACCCGCTTGGTAAGACGTTGATCTTCGCCGCGATTTGCGCGCAAGTCACCGCTTACTTTGTGATCAACAAGATTGTGGACATCAAGGTTTAGGTAATGATCGCGGCGCTATCGATTTCCTTCTTTTTGGCGGTAATGGCCCTGGTCGTGGGCACGGGATACTGGATCGCGATGCGCGCCCCCGCGCCTCTGGCCGTAATGCCGGAAGGTTCGACGGCTGATATGCAATCAAGCGCGGCGCTGCCGGATGACGCGCCGCAGTGGCTCGAGGCACTCTATCGCCTGGGCGCTGCCTTCGCGCCGAAAAAGGAAGGCGGATCACAGGCGCGCGCACGGCTTGTCGCGGCGGGCTTTCGCGAGGACTGGATTCCCGTGGTCTTGCACGGGGCCCAACTCGCGCTGACCGTTGGGCTGCCTGCTCTGACCGTGCTCGCGATGCTGTACCTCGGGCAGGACCTGTTTACCATCTTCGTTTGGATACTCTTGATGGGCTACGTCGGCACGCGGCTACCTGATTGGTTCGTTGAACGCCGCGCGAAGAAACGCGCTGAGAAAGTTAAGCTGGGCCTCCCGGATGTGCTCGACTTGCTGGTGATTTCGATTGAGAGCGGATTGTCACTCGATTCGGCCATTCTCAGTACGGCGGAGGACTTGGAGTTGGTTCATCCGGTTCTCACTGACGAGTTGAACTTCTTTCAGTACGAAGTGCGGGCCGGCGCGGGCCGCGCCGAGGCTCTCCGGAATCTCGGCAAGCGCGTTGGCGATCCTGACATGCGCAAGCTGACGTCGCTGTTGATTCAGGCCGACCGCTTCGGAACGAGTGTTTCGAAAGTCCTGCGGACGCAAGCGCGATACATGCGGCTCCGCAGACGGCAAGGCGCCGAAGAGAAAGCCCACAAGGTCGGCGTCAAACTGGTATTCCCAATTTTCTTCCTCATCATGCCGTCGATGTTCCTCGTAACGGCGGGCCCGGCGCTCTTGCAATTGTTCTCGGGTATTGGCAGGTTGAGTGGCACTGCACCGTAGACGGGATCGCGATTCTGTTTGACGCGGCTGGTTCTCTTACGCCGCCCTGTGTGGTTTCGCCCTACACCAGCCGGTCAGTAAACTCATTCTGCCCGTGAACATCAGTTAGGCGTTGGTCGCGGCTTTCATAAGAATAAGTGAGGCGGGTGTGATCGATGCCCAGCAGCCGCAGGATTGTGGCATTCACGTCGTGGGCATCAAACGGTGATTCCGTCGCATGGACTCCGAAGTCGTCGGTGGCGCCGATGGCTTGCCCTCCCTTGATGCCCGCACCAGCCATCCACATGCTAGAGCCGTAGGGGTGGTGGTCGCGGCCGTTCTTCCCTTGCGCCAAGGGCGTGCGCCCGAACTCACCGCCCCATGTGACAAGCGTGGAGTCGAGCAGGCCCAGCCCCTTGAGGTCCGCCAGAAGGCCGGCAATGGGGCGGTCGCTCTTGCCGGCCATGCGGGTGTGCGAGCCGACGAGGTCCGTGTGGGCGTCGTCCCAATCGTCGCCGACGTTGGTGCCGGAATAGAGTTGGATGAAGCGCACACCGCGCTCGACGAGTCTGCGAGCCAGTAAACACTTGCGGCCGAAGTCGTCGGTCAGCGGGTCGCCGATTCCATAGAGTTTCTTGGTCGCTTCCGATTCGCTGCTGATGTCGATGGCGTCGGGCGCTTCGGCTTGCATGCGGAAGGCAAGCTCGTACGAGGCGATGCGCGCTTCAAGGGTCGTATCACCGGCGCGCGAAGCTAGGTGACGGCGATCAAGCTGGCCGATCAGCGAGAGTGTTTCCTTTTGCGCGTCGGCTGAAACGCCGGCAGGGGTGGCAAGGTGTAGGATCGGGTTCTCTCCGCCGCGAAATACAGTACCTTGGTGGACGGCGGGCAGGAATCCCGAACCGTATGCAGGCGGGCCTGATTTGGTCGAGCCGTCGCTCATCACAACGAACGCCGGCAGATTCGAGTTCTCGCTGCCCAGTCCGTACGTCACCCAGGAACCGAGACTGGGGCGGCCGGGAAACTGCGAGCCGCTGTTGACCAAGTAGATGGCCGGGGCGTGGTCAAAGACGTTCGAGTGGCAGCTTCGGATGACGGCGATCTCATCAGCGTGTTCGCGGACGTTGGCATACAGATCAGAGATCAGCAATCCGGATTTGCCGCCAGGGCGGAACTCCCACGGACTGCCCCGCAGAACGGCCTTGGTCGGGTCGTGAATGAAGCTTGTCTTGATGGTCTTGGCGAGTTCGGCGGAAAGATGTTCGCCGCTGCGTTTGGTCAGCTCAGGCTTCGGGTCGAAGGTATCGACATGGCTTGTGCCGCCGTGCATGAAAAGGGAAATGACACTCTTGGCTCGCGCCGGAGCGTGAGGTTGCTTGGGAGCGAGCGGGTCGCTGCCGGCCGCCCCTTCGAGCATGCCGCTGAGAGCGAGTGCGCCGAAGCCGCCACCCGTCTTGTGCAGGAGTTCGCGTCGCGTCATGATGTTGTGTCCCTAATCCACATAGAGAAATTCGTTCGCGTTTAGTAAGGCTCTGGCTAATTCCGTGAAGGCGGCTTCACGCGAGCCCCGGTTTTCGGTTTGGCTTTCGATGAAGCTCGATACCGATGCTTGCTCGTCGGCGGTTGGGCCGCGTCCAAAGACTTTCGAGAAGGCCTCATCGACGGTTTTCACTTCGGCGGCGAACGCTTGCGCCTGCTCCATCATGAAGCGGCTGTTGAGCAATGTGAGCGACTGCGGAGCGGTCGTGCTTTCGTCGCGGCGCGAGCACGAGAGAACGCCATCCTGGCGGTCGAAGGCTTCGAGCATCGGGTGCGGGAACGTGCGTTTCGACAGTAGGTAGATGCTGCGGCGATTGTATTCATCGCGGTTCGGCGAGACAGGCCAGGCGTTGTCAGGGTTGCCGATCATGCCGTAGAGTTCCTCTTTTTCAAGAGGCGGCACGACGGGGATGCCGCCCATCTCGGCGTTGAGGCTGCCGGTAACGGTGAGAACGGCGTCGCGAATTTCTTCAGCGCGCAGCCTCCTGCGGTTCATGTGCGAGAGGAACAGGTTTTGCGGATCACGTTCGGCGACGCCCGCGGCCGGATTCGCCCCGCGGCGGTACGTGTCGGACGTCATGATCAGCCTGTGCAGGTCTTTCACTGACCAGCCCTGCCGCACGAATTCCGTCGCGAGCCAATCGAGCAGTTCGGGGTGCGATGCCTCACCGGCGCGGATGCCGAAGTCGCTCGTGGTCTTGACAAGTCCAGTGCCGAAATGGCCTTGCCAGATGCGGTTGACCATCACGCGCGCCGTGAGGGGATTGTCGGGGTCCGCAATCCATTCGGCGAGAGCTTTGCGGCGGCCGGTCGTGTTGGCGTGTAGTGGCGGCTCGGAAATGTCTCCGCCGCCGAGGGATGTCAGGTAGCCGGGACCGACTTCCTCCCCGGGCGTATCGGGATTGCCGCGCAGGGCGATAAATGTTTTCGGCGCCTCGCGCGAGATGTCGGTCACGCCGCGTGCAATCGGCGGTGCTCCATAGCCCGAAAACATTCCGAGCAGGCGGCGTTCGACAGCCTCAATGCGTTCAAGGTCAGCTTGTGACAGCTCGGCGCGAATCTCTTCCTGCTCGATCTTGAGTCGATCCGAGTACTCCTGAACCAAACCGGCTTCGCGCGGCGTGCGTTCTTCCGGCTCCTTGTCGAAAGCGACTTGCACTTCCTTGGGGAGGGTGGCGAGCTTGCGTTCGCGAATCGTTCCTTTGTACGGCTTCTGAATCCGCGAGATCTCGTCGCCGATTTGCCGCAGCCGGAAGGTGCGGCTGTTCTCCGCTACTCCGAAGAACCGAGCCGGGTTGTAGTCGAGAAATACATCCGTTTTCGTGATCGGAGCGAAGACGGCCTGCATGCGATAGAAGTCCCGCTGCGGTATAGGGTCGAATTTGTGGTCGTGACAGCGGGCGCAACCGACCGTGAGCCCGAGAAAGACCGAGGACGTGGTGCCCACATAATCGGTGAGTGTCTCGGTGCGATTGAGATCCTCAACCTTAAAGAGCAGGTCGCGATGCGTGCCGACGGTGTAATACCCGGTGCCGGCGGCGGCGAAGGCGTCTTCGGGATAAATCTCATCGCCGGCGATTTGCTCCTTGACGAAACGGTCGTACGGTTTGTCGTCGTTGAACGACTTGATGACGTAATCACGGTAGCGCCACGCATCAAGATTGTAGGGGTCTTGCTCGAACCCGGAAGTATCGCCGTAGCGGACGAGATCGAGCCAGAATTGAGCCCATTTTTCCCCATAGCGGGGCGAACTCAGCAGTTCATCGATCAGGCACTCCCAAGCGTCGCGCGAAGGATCGGCGAGAAATTGTTTGACTTGCCGCGGGGTGGGCGGCAGTCCATGAAGGTCGAAATACGCTCGTCGGACCAGCGCCAAAGGTTCGGCTTCGCCGGCTGCGGGAATCTTCGTCTCCGCAAGCTTTTGCAGGATGAAAGCATCAATCGGGTTGCGTGCTCCGTCGACCTGAGGGACCTTGGGCCGCATGGGTTTCTGGAAGGCCCACCAAGTCTTCTTTGGATCTCTGGCCGCGCTCGCGTCGGCTTGCGGCCACTCGGCGCCGCTGTCGATCCACTCGCGCAGCGTAGCGATCTCGTCGGCCGGGATGTCACCCGCTGGCGGCATCGCGGGTTGAATGAGGTGCGTCAAAGCCTGGATGACCCGGCTGGATTGGGCATCGCCCACAACGATGGCCGGTCCGCCTTTACCGCCCTTGAGTAGGGCTTCGCGAGTGCTGACGCGAAGGTCTGACATCGCAACGTTCGCGCCGTGGCATTGCGAACAACGCGTGTGGAGGATTTCTACGGCCTGTTGCGGAAGGGTCTCGGCGGCCTCCGAGACGAGCGGAAGCGCAACGACGATCGCGACTAAGGCAGTGAGTAAGAGGCGCCAAGTTATCATGGCAGTGATTTTTCGACAGTCTATCACGGCAAGCCCGGTATCCAGTCGCCGCAAGCAAAATCTAGGGGCACGGCGTGCCGTGCCCTAGCCGCCTTCAGGCTGCCTTCCGGCGGCGTCCGCGCGAAGCGCTTGCAGCCCCCACATTCAATGTCCGGGTTGGCCGCCGCCGGCGAACCACGTTGCTCTGGTTTGCTAGACTCCTTTTCGCGTATGAAAATTCGTAATGTTCGAGTGACGCCTCTGCGGTTTGTTTATCCCGATGGACAGGGTTTTGACTTTGCGGGTGGGCGTTGCACCGGCCGGCTGACCTGCCTGATTCGGGTTGACAGCGATACAGGCGAGGTCGGCCTCGGCTCTGTGTATTCGCACCCGGATCTGATTCGAGAGATTGTCGAAGGGCAGTTGCGCGACTTTCTCGTCGGTGAAGACCCCTGCGAAGTCGAATCACTCTGGGCGCGCATGTATTCGGTGACGCGCTGGTACGGCCGCAAAGGCGCCGCCATGTCGGCACTGGGCGGTGTCGACATGGCGTTGTGGGATCTGCGCGGCAAGGCGGCCGGCAAACCGGTCTATCAGTTGCTCGGGGCCGTGCGCGATTCGGTTCCCGCTTACGCCAGTGGACTGCTTTGGAAGGATGACCCGCGCGAGTTGGGCGACGAAGCGCGGCGGCATATCGCCAACGGCTTCCGCGCGATGAAGACGCGGCTGGGACGTAACTATCAATACGACTCAGAAGCCTTGCGCATCTTTCGCGAGGTGTTGACCGGCAAGGCTCGCCTGCACGTTGACGGCAATGGCCGCTATTCGCTCGAGCAGGCGCGGCTCATGATTCCCGAATTCAGGCAGACCGACATCTTCTGGCTCGAAGAACCGTTCATGCCCGAGGATGTCGACAACTATCTGGCGCTGAAGCCGGACCTCGACGGGATACCCATGGCGGCGGGCGAAAACGAGTTCGGCGTCCAGGGGTTTCGGGAGTTAGTCGATCGGGGCATGGTCGACATCGTGCAACCTGACTGCTGCCGCGTCGGAGGCATCACCGAATCACGCCGCGTTGGCGAGATGGCCGCCAAGGCGGGGCTTCGTGTCGCACCGCATACCTGGAGCGATGCCGTGGCGCTCGCCGGGAATATGCACGTCGTCGCGTCACTCAAAAACGGCGTTTGCGTCGAAGTCGATCAGACGGGGAACCCGTTCATTGATGAGTTGCTCACCGAAAAACTGAAGGTCGTGGATGGCGAGATCGCGCTGCCTCAGGGGCCGGGCTTGGGGATTGCACTGAATGAAGATGTTGTCGAGCGGTATGCGATTCCACCGGGGGAGCCTGTGCCGGCCGGCAATTACTCTGACATGGTTTTCGGCCGCGAGAACTATGCTCCAGCAGGCCCTTACTGACCAGCCATGAAACATCGCGTCGCACTCGGGAACATCTTCACCGAATCGAATCACCTTGCCGGGTCGAACACGACGCTGGCGGATTTCGAACGCACGGAACTGCGCCGCGGCACTGAGGTACTCGAGGTACGCGACGGCGTCGTTGGGGGAGCTTTGCGCGTCCTCGCGCAGCGCGGCATCGAGGTAGTCCCGTTGCTGGTGGCGAGCGCCTTTCCCGGCGGGATTCTCACCGAAGACTGCTACCTCGCCTTGAAAAACGATCTCCTCGATAGGCTGCGTTCCGCCCTGCCGCTGGATGGGGTCCTGGCGCCCCTGCACGGGGCGGCGGGCGTGGAGCGTATTGGCGATCTGGAGGGTGACCTGCTCAAGGCCATCCGCGAAATCGTCGGGCCGGATATTCCCGTTGTCGTGACGCTTGACTGCCATGCGCACGTAACCCGCGCCATGGTTGAGAACTGTGACGCAATGCTCGCTTGGGAGACCTATCCGCATCGCGACACTTTCACGACCGGCGAGCGTGGCGCGCGCTTGCTGGCGGACATTCTCGACGGCAAGGTCCGCCCCGCGATGGCCATGGCGAAAGCGCCGCTGCTCGTCAGTGGATTCAAAGGCGCGACGGATCCGCCAGGGCCGTTCGCTGAGATTATGGCGTTTGCGAAATCGCTGGAGCAGCGGCCCGGCGTTCTTTCGACGAGCGCCTTTCTGGTGCACCCGCACCTCGATCTTCCTGACATGGGCGGGGGCGGCTTGGTCATCACCGACGGTGATCCCGACAGCGCCGCATCCATGGCGGCGGAGCTGGCCTCAATGTTGTGGGACCGCCGCACTGAACTCGAAACCACAGGCCTAACTCCGGCGGACGCGGTAGAACGGGGGCTGCGGCTCGATGGCGGTCCCGTCCTGTTGCTGGAGCTGTCCGATTGCGTAGGCGGCGGGGCGGCCGGAGATAGCATAGCGGCGCTGCGGGCGCTACTGCATGCCGACCTGAGCGGAACGTCGCTGGCGATGGTGGTCGATCCGGAGGCCGCCGCCGCTTGTCACCGAGCCGGGAAGGGAACTGCGGTCACTCTAACTCTCGGGCACAAGGTCGATCCGCGTTGGGGCAAACCCATCGAACTTTCGGGCGTCGTCGAGAGCCTTGCCGACGGACGCTTCACCTACACGGGCGGCATCTGGGAAGGGCAATACGGTGAGATGGGTCCTTCAGCAATATTGCGGGTCGGCGCAGTGCGGATTCTTGTGTCCACGCATCCGACCTACGACTGGGCCGATGAACAATATCTGTCACTCGGCATGGATACAGGCGCAGCGAAGTTCATCGTCGTGAAGAATCCAATGAACTACCGGATCGGGTATGGCGGGCGCTTTGTCGAAGCATTCGTGTTAGACACACCCGGCCCGACCACAGCGATCATCGAGAACATCGACTACCAAGCAGTGAAGCGTCCGTACTTCCCGAAGGATCGCGATGTGCCCGGCTTCGAGCCTGCTATCTACAAGCACGCCACCCGAAAACCGTAATCGGCATACTCAAATTGAGGCGGGATACTGCTCCGCGCGGCGCAACGCACAATCTTGATCTGGTGACGCCAAGCGCCGCCGCGCGATGCTTTACGTGTGGTCTTCGCCGGCCCCCTCGGGTTGTCCGCCGGCGAGACGGCGTAGTATTCAGGGTCGTACCAATCCGAGCACCACTCGTGAACGTTCTCACATATGTCGTACAGCCCATAGCCGTTGGCGTCTGACGTGCCCACAAGCTCAGGTCCGCGCAGCCAGCGGGTCGCGTAGTCGGTTCGCGCGGTGAACGGCTCATCACCCCAGGGATACAGTTTTCCCGTCAGACCGCCTCGCGCTGCCCATTCCCACTGCGCCTCGCTGGGCAGACAGTAGTGCAATCCCGTTTCCGCGCTGAGCCATTCGCAATACGCGACGGCGTCGAACCAACTCGGGCCGGTCACGGGATGGCGCGGATCGTTGTGGTGTTCCTGTTGCCGGAAGCGAGTGGCAGCGTGCCCCGTCGCCTCACAGAAGCAGTCGTACTCTTCGTTCGTCACCTGATACGACCCCAGCCGAAACGCCGCGACACGCACTTCATGCGGCGGACGTTCTTCATCCCTGCCGTCGGCCTGGCCCATCATGTAAACGCCTGCCGGGATATCTTGCAATTCGGGCAGCCGGATAGCCTGCACGCCGGGTGCCGCTCGATTCTCGCCAACCCTGGCCAGCCTGGATGATCGCGCCACGAATATAATGTTCGCATGTTCAAACTGTCCCGCTCGATCCTCGCGCTCACCGCCCTGCTTGTATTGCTGTCCTCGGCCTCGCTCGCGGCCGATGCCGCATTCAAGGTCTATGGCCACCGCGGGATGGTGAATCACTATCCCGAAAACACCATGGCCGCGTTCCAGGCCTGCGTGGACGCGGGCGTCAGCATCGAGCTCGATGTTTACCTGACGAAAGACGGCGTCCCCGTCGTCATTCACGACGCCACGGTTGACCGCACGACGAATGGCCACGGCGCGGTCGCAAACATGACGCTGAGCGAGATCAAGGCGCTCGACGCCGGGTCGTGGTATGACCCCAAGTTCAAGTCTGAGAAGGTGCCCACGTTCGGCGAAGTGTTCGATATGATCAGCAGCCGCGACACCGATAAAGACACCTTCGTCGCCATCAACATGAAGCTGCTTTCGCCGAAGATCGAAGAGAAGATCGTGCGAATTGTGGAGCGCTTCGACATGCTCGACCGCGTCTTCAGCTTCGGCATGGACGCGCCCTCGATGGAGCGCTTCAAAATCGCCAACCCCCTCTTCCCCATCGCCCGCTCGGGCGACTCGAAGTACCATTACGACTCGGCCTTGCGAACCACCTATCTCGACTACATCTGGATTTCGCCTCAACAGTCCTACATGCCAAGCGCCCAGGACATTGCCACCGCCCACGCAGGCCGCCAAAACGTCCTGGTCTACATCCGAGCAAACGAGCCCGACCGCTGGGAAGCCGCCAAAGCCGCCGGGGCCGACGCCATCTGCACCGACCATCCGCTGCTCGCGAAAAAGGCTTTGGGCTTGTAGGCCCGGCAGTCTTAGTGGACATCTCGGAAGTCGCGTGTCGCTCCGATCGCCGGCGGGACACGCATAGATCAACAGCTACATGTATTTAACTCGGAAACATCCTGCTAGCAGCCACCCGCGAACTTCACACGGGGTCTTCCGAAAGCACGCAAAACTTGCAAAGGGCGGCGCCCGCTGATGGACACCCTCAGTGAAGCCCTATGGATGGCTGGCGTACTCGCCGCCGCCGCCCTTGCTCCCGCGAATACCTCGTTGCGCTTCCTGCGATTCTGCCTCGCGGCCTGCCGCAAGTTAGCCCGCGGCGGCCTACGGGTCGTACTGGGGATGTTCGTCTTCGGGTTGCTTGCCTCCGCGCTTCTGTGCTCGCGCGGCCATTTGCCGCAGCCGGTGATTCACGACGATTTCAGTAATTTGCTCGCTTCCGATACGTTCGCGAGCGGTCGGCTGACGAACTCCCCGCATCCGCTGTGGCAGCACTTCGAAGCCATGCACATCATCCAGCAGCCGACCTACATGTCGAAGTATCCGCCCGGCAACGGTCTCATGCTGGCTCTGGGACAGGCGCTCTTCGGTGAGCCGATCGTCGGCGTGTGGCTCTCGATGGGACTAGCTGCCGCCGCGATCGCGTGGATGTTGCGCGGCTGGCTGCCGCCCTACTGGGCGCTGCTCGGCGCCGTGATCGCGGCCTGTCGTTTCTGCCCGAGTTGGGGCCAGATGTACACCGGAGGCGCCATGGCGGCGTGTGGCGGCGCCCTGACAATAGGCGGGATCCGTCGCTTGACCAGATCCCCGCGCCCCGGATACGCGATACTCGCTGCCGCCGGCGCGGTCATCCTGGCGAACACTCGGCCGTACGAGGGGCTCGTGGTCGCCGTCGTCTGCGGCGCCTTTCTCGCGTCATCGCGGCCCGCCGTAAAGCCTGCGCTCGTGCGCATCGTCGCTCCCGCGCTGCTCGTGCTGTTGCCGGCTGTGGCATGGATGGGCTACTACAACCAACGAGTCACCGGCGACCCGTTGCTCATGTCCTATCAGCTGCACGATGCAACCTATGCCGCCACCCCACTATTCTTCTGGCAACCGGACGTGGACCCGATCCCGGAGTATCGCCACCAAATCATCCGCGACTTCTGGGTGTCGTGGGAGCGCCCGCGGTATCTCCGCAGACGCGAGTTCCTCGGCGTCAACGCCTCCTTGGTAACGAAGATCTACAAGTTCTCTCGCTTCTACATCGGACCGGCGCTTCTGATCCCCATCCTGCTCATGTTGCGATGGGGGCGGCGATCGGGGATGGCTTTTCCCGGCGCCGCCGTTGTCGCGGTTCTCTTGGCCCTCACCCAGGCAAACAACCTGCACACCCACTACGTCGCTCCCGTGGCATGCGCGATGATCCTGTTCGCGGTTCAAGGGATGAGGCGCCTCCGCTTGTGGAAGCCCAAGGGCCGCCCGGTTGGCGCCGCGATCACCTGCTCAATCGTGGTCGTTTCCCTGATGTACTTTCTCGTGCCGCTATGCCTGACACTGATCGGACCCGGGCGCAGCGCCACCCCTCGCACGAAGATCGTCGAGCAACTGGAGCAACAGGGCGGCAAGCATCTGGTCTTGGTTCGCTACCCGCCGGGCCACAGCAGTCACGAGGAGTGGGTCTACAATCGTGCGGACATCGATCAAGCCGCAATCGTCTGGGCGAGCGAGATGGACCCCACATCGAACCGCCGCCTTGCAACCTACTTCAGCGGCCGTCGCTTCTGGCGGCTCCTGTTGCCGGAGGCGAAAGTCGTCGCGATAGATCGATCCAGCCTGCTCTCGGCACCCCTGAACTAAGCCCCCCGCAAACCCTTCGCGCCTGGATCTGGATCAATGCTGACGGGCGCACAATCCGCGGCTGCGCTTGAATCGACCGCCGAGTCGCCCGCCGCTTGTTATCCTGGGGCACCGGCCCGAGTGTCTCCTTCGACGGATTGGCGTCAATCTTCTACAGCCCGGGCGGCCGCCGCATACTACGCGTGAAGGGTTCTATTCCGGTGTCGTTGAGGCTGACTATTCTGACTTCGCTGAGCCTGCTGCTGGGGCTCTGGTCGTGTGACGCGACGCGGGGCTCAACTCCCATCAAGGTCGGGATTCTGCACTCCGCCACGGGCTCGCTCAGCCTGAACGAAAAGCCAGTCATGGACGCGGCGCTGCTGGCCATTGCCGAAATCAACGAGCAAGGCGGCCTGCTGGGCCGCAGCGTAGAGCCGGTTGTTGCGGACGGCCGTTCCGATGCCGCCGAGTTCGGGCGGGAAGCCGAGCGGCTGATTACCGAAGAGGGCGTCTGCACCATTTTCGGATGCTGGACATCGGCCAGCCGCAAGAGCGTCAAGAACGTCGTCGAAAGACTCGACAACTTACTGTTCTACCCCTTGCAGTATGAGGGTCTGGAGGAGTCGCCGAATATCGTCTACACGGGGGCAGCCCCGAATCAACAGATCATTCCCGCCATCAAGTGGTGCTTCGACACGCTGGGACACAAGTTTTTCCTGATTGGTTCGGACTACGTGTTTCCTCGCACGGCCAACGCCATCATCAAGGACCAGGTGGCGGCGCTTCAGGGCGAGATTGTCGGAGAACAGTACATATTGCTCGGGAGCGCGAATGTGGATGCCGCTGTCGAAAGCATCGTTCGCACACAGCCCGATGTAATCGTCAATACCGTCAATGGCAGTAGTAACATTGCCTTCTTTCAGGCGTTGCGCCGCGCCGGGATTACTCCCGCTCGAATTCCGACAATGTCGTTCAGTGTTACGGAAACAGATATGGCTTCGCTCGATTCTGAGAGCATGGCGGGGGATTACGCTGCGTGGAACTACTTTCAGAGCATTGAAAGTGCGGAAAATGCCGGCTTCGTCCGGCGCTTTCAGGAGCGCTATGGTCAGGAGCGGGTTATCTCAGACCCGATGGAAGCGGCTTACTTCGGCGTTCTGCTGTGGGCTCAGGCTGTCAGAGAAGCCGCTTCGGCCGAGCCGGCGGCCATACGGCTCGCCATCGAAGACCAGAGCCGGACAGCCCCGGAGGGGCTGGTGTACATCGACCGCGATACGCGGCATACGTGGAAGTTTGTTCGGATCGGACGCGTCCGCCCTGACGGTCAGTTCGACATCGTTTGGAACTCCGGCGTGCCTGTCCGGCCGGTGCCGTTTCCTCGTTATCGCCACCGCGCGGAATGGCAAAGCCTTCTCGACGACATGTATAAGGGATGGGGCGGAAACTGGGCCAATCCAGGAACACAGTGATGCGAATCCGTAAATGGTATCGGCGGCTCAATCTGTCGGACCAACTTGTATTCTGGTTCCTGCTGCTGGCGCTGACGCCGCTGCTTGTCATCACGGTGTTGACCTATCGCCACTCCGTGAATCTATTGCGGGACGAGGTCACCCGAAGCTTGCTGGCCATAGCCCGGCGTCAGGCGCGGCAGATCGAGAAGTATGGCGAAGAGCGCCAGAACGATATGACCACCCTCGCCTACGCGCCGGCTGTTGCCGCCCTCCTCAACCAGCGGGGGAGCGGCGGCGCGGGAGAGGATCAGGCGCTGCGCACGTTCCTGCAATCGTATGGCGAGACCGGCGCCTATGACGATTTCTTCCTGCTCTCACGTCAAGGCGAGGTGATCTTTGCGGACCGCCGGCTCGAAATGGTGGGCTCGAACGTCCATGCCGAGATCTACGCGGGCAGCGAGTTTCAGAACGCGTTCGAGAGAGCTCTGACGCTGTTGTCAACGGAGTTTTCCGACTTGTCGGCGCAATGTGAAAAGATCCCCTACTGAGCAAAGTAGAACGATCCCCTTGG
>JAQBUE010000248.1 GCA_027624045.1 Acidobacteriota bacterium | reverse complement strand
TGTACTACCGCGGCTGGAAACTCGACCCCCAGAGCGGCCAGTTTTCCAGCGACCACACCTGCTATGCGGAGAGCAGCGACGGCATCCGCTGGACGAAACCCAATTTGGACCTTTACGAGTTCGAGGGCTCGAAACAGAACAACATCGTTTGGAAGGGCGAGGGGACTCATGCCTTTGCACCGTTCAAGGATCCAAATCCGGCCTGCAAGCCCGAGCAGCAATACAAGGCAGTGGGACCCATCATGGGAACGCCGCAGAAACAGGGCGGGCTGGGGGCATTTCAGTCGCCTGACGGGATCCATTGGTCACCTGTGCAAGAGACCCCTGTCATCACCAAGGGTGCATTTGATTCCTTGAACTTAGCCTTTTGGGATACGACGCGGCAACGATATGTGGACTTTCACCGCGACACTCGCGACGGTCGCCGCGCGATCGTAACCTGCACTTCGACGGATTTTGTGCACTGGACCGATCCCGTTTGGTTGGAATTCCCCGGGGCAATGGAAGAGGAACTTTATACAAACGCGGTGATTCCCTATCAGCGGGCACCGCATTTGTTTCTGGGTTTCCCGATGCGCTACGTCAGGTCGCGGACTTCGCAAACGATGGAGGGCATTCCCCCGATTGTCGGTTTCACCAATCCCGAGCCGGGCAGTTTGGGGCTCACCGACGCTGTCTTCATGACGAGTCGGGACGGCGTGAAGTTCCATCGCCGTAGCGAAGCCTTCATTCGGCCGGGTTTGGGAAGCGACTGCTGGATTTCACGAAACAACGCGCCAGCCTGGGGGATCGTCGAAACGAAGTCCGACACGGCGGAGGGCATCCCCGAACTCTCGATCTATGCCACCGAAAGCTATTTCAACAACGCAACCCGGCTGCGGAGGTTCACGGTGCGCATGGACGGATTTGTGTCAATTCGGGCGGATAGCCAAGGCGGCGAGATGCTCACTCGACCGCTGATCTTCTCCGGGAAGCAGCTGGAGATGAATTTCTCGACCAGTGCCGTCGGATCGATCCAAGTCGAGATTCAGGATGCCGCCGGCAAGCCAATTTCCGGTTTCGCACTGGAAGACTGCCCGGAGATCTACGGCGACAGGATCAGACAGGTGGTTGCATGGAAGCAGGGGAACGACGTAAGCAAACTTGCTGGGCAGCCGGTTCGCTTGCGCTTCGTCATGAAAGACGCCGACCTGTACGCAATTCAGTTTCCATAAACGCAGAGATACTGCTAGTGTTATTTGCGCTGGATGTCGCACCCATGGGTCCGCTGAATAGTGATCCCCACCTTCTGAGACCCGAGAAGGATTACCCGGTCTGGCGCAGCCGTCTGCCAGAAGGTTATGTGATGCTCGACGAAGTGCGGATTGACTGCCCCTGAGCGGCGATGGCATGAATCAGAACTTCGTCGCGTGCCGAAACACGGCTTCACTTTCACAAAGCCAAGGAACCACAACCATGCGGATCGCAACGGCGGCTACTCAACTCTTCTTGATCGTGAGTCTGACACTCGTTTCGGGGTTGGCGGTCGGTGACGATGCCGCGCCGCCAATCAACATCACGACCGCGAAGCGGCTGACTTGGGACGATTCGCTGTTGGACAAGTTGGAGGGCATCCGTTTCGAGATGCATCAGCCGCGTCGGACCGGCGAACGGAATCTGGTCGGTGACAAACCGTGGGAGTCGTGGCAACTCGGCGGAATGTCGAGCTTGCTACACGAAAACGGCAAGTTTCGCCTTTGGTACGGCGTGAGTCATGGCATTCGACATGGTGAGGAGTATGCCGTCGCCTATGCGGAGTCCGATGACGGAATTCGCTGGACGAAACCCGAACTGGGCTTGGTCGATTATGCGGGTTCCAAGAAGAACAACCTGGTCGTTGCTTACAGCAGCGTGATCGGGCAGGTGTTTGTCGATCCGCACGCCAAGGCCGGCGAAGAGTACAAGATGCTGGCCGCGATTTTCCCGACGAAGGATGGTGATCCGAGGCGGTATCTCACGCTGCTCAGTTCACCAGACGGTCTGGTCTGGAGCCCGCCGACAAACAATGTCGTCCGCGAAGGGGACTTCGCGCTCGACACACAAAGCCAGGCGTTTTGGGATCGCGACCGAAATTCGTATGTTCTGTACACGCGAATGGGTCCGTGGCGTCAAGTAGGGCGTTCCGAGTCGACCGACCCGTTTGCGTTTCCCGCGCCCAAGAACGTCATGCGGCCCGACGAGCCGGTCAAGGCCGACTACTACCAGGCCGGTGTCACGAAGTACGAGGAAGCGGCAAACGCCTATTTCGGACTCGTGCCGATTTTCTTTCATCCTGGTGACGAACGGGGAAATCCCGCGGACGGCAATCCACCGTTGACGTTTACCTATGTGAAAAACCCAGTCACGGCGGTTGCGCCCGACACGCTCGACCTTCACTTGTTCACCAGCAACGACTCGCTTGAATGGCAGCGGCGGGGTGACCATGTGCCGTTTCTTGGACTGGGGCTGGACGGCCAGTTCGATAGCCGTTCGCTTTATCCGGGTGTTGGTTATGCCGTGGTCGGTTCGGAGATCTGGCTGTATTACTCGGCGTACAACTGCACGCATATCGAATCGCTCGATGGGAAAGACCCGTTTTCCAAGTATTTGGGAGCGATCACACGAGCAACACTGCGTCTGGACGGTTTTGTGTCGGCCACCGCAGGGCACTCGGGCGGCGAACTTGTGACCAAGCCCCTAGTGTTCTCGGGCGACCATTTAGAGCTGAATGTCGATTGCAGTGCGGGCGGGCATTTGAACGTCGAGTTGCAATCCGCGGAGGGCGAGCCACTGCCAGGATACTCGCTGGCTGAGTGTGATCGGGTTTACCACAACAACATCAGCAAGGTCGTCACCTGGAAGGGGCAATCCAACGTGTCGGAACTTGCCGGCAAGCCCGTTCGGATGCGGTTGGTCATGCGGGACTGCAAAATGTATGCGTTTCAGTTTCCGAAAAAGTCGCCGTGACCTTCGCACTCGATCGCAAATGCGATGCGTTGTCACGGCCGGACAGTCCGTCGATCTGGTCACCGCTCATGTATGATGGATCACCGGAATACTCACAAGGAGCAAGACAATGCCGCGATACGGAAGACCCTTGATCCTGGCTGCTGCCATGGCGTGTGCGTGTGTCCTCGGCTGGGGGCGCGTCTCTCGGGGCGAGGAAGCCGGGGCTGAAAGAGGAGGCATCCTTTTCTACGCCGGATTTGACAAAAGCAAAGATGCCGACTTCGCGGCCGGGAGTCCCAAAGCGCAGTTTCACGAGGGTGGCGGGTCGCTTTGTGCGGACGGGCTCGGTTTCCGCGGCGCCGCGCTGCGCACCGGGGATGGGGAGGGATATGTCGAGTATTCCGCGGAAGGCAATCTCAATGCCAAGCAAGGCACGATCGAGTTCTGGATGTATGCGCAGGATTGGGATCACACGGACGGCCACGTTCACCGGTTGATCGATGTCGTTGGCAAGGGGCAAATATACTTTTACATAAGGCCGCCCGGCGTGCAGGAGCTTGTCGTACGCGCCACCGGCAGCCTTGCGAACACGGCCTACGGGTGCAACCCACTCCAAGGCAGGTGGAGTTGGTACGCCCTGACGTGGCAAGAGGGCCACCCCGCGGCGATCTACATCGGCGGCATCAAGGCGTCAGGGAAATCATGGACCCATAGCGCGGGGCGGTCGGGGCCGACACCGGAGCCTGAGGCACTACTCTGGATCCTCATCGGGGATTTCGGGGGCATACCGGCGCGCCAGGCCCATACGCTCATCGACGAGGTCTACATCTACGACCGCGCGCTCACGCGCGAGGAGGTCGACTGGGCGGCGGGAAACGCCCTGACGCGCAAGCCGGGCATGGACATCCCGGCGAACTTCATGCAGCCAAAGGCCAAGGTGGTGCCGGATCCGGCGAAGAACGCGTTGGTGGTGGAGGTCGACAGCGGCGACCGTAGCGGCGAGTTCGCGGGCACGGCGCGGCTGGAGCCACCCACGGGGACCTCGCCCGCGCCCATCGCGCCGACCGAGGGCCGGTTCGGCCAGGCGGTGATTCCATACACCGACCTGCCGAAAGGTGAGTACAACGTCATCTCGGACATCACGACCAAAGACGGCAAGCCCATCGCGTCGGTTACCTCGAAACTTGTCGTCCCCGGGCCGCCGGTCTGGCTGAAAGAGAAGGTGGGCGTTTCCGACACGCCCCCGCCACCATGGACGCCGATCGAAGTCGAGGGAGACCTCGTCAGGGTTTGGGGGCGAGAATACGGCCTGGGGGCGTTCGGACTGCCGGCCAAGGTGGAGACGCTGGGCGCCTCGATGCTGGCGGGGCCGGTCGGCTTCCGGGCGGTTTCCGGCGGCGCGGATGTGACCTGGACACAGGACGCGCCTGCGGTCAGCAGCCGGACAGCCGCGAAGGTTGTCTGGGAGGGGACATCGCGCAGCGCTCTAGGCGAGCTGAGCTGGCGCACGCAGGCGGAGTATGATGGTTTTCTGCTCCATGATTTCACACTCGTGCCGACCGCAGGCGCGGCGGTCGAGCTGATGGAGCTGCGCGTGCCGATCCGCAAGGAATTTGCCGGGCTCTACTCTCAAGGCGGGAGGAAGCGAGGGTCTCTCCCGCCGGGCACCGGCGAAATCGCCGGAGCCGGCGCCGGATACTGGTGGATCGGCACCGACGATGTGGGCCTCTGCGGAGCCATGGAGCACGGCGGAGCATTCATCGACGGCGCGGGCGGGTCCTCGCCGATCGTGCGGGAGCCGAACGGCGACGTCACCGTAATCTATCGGTTTGCCGGCAAGCAAACCGCGCTCGCCGAGCCATGGAAACTACGGCTTGTCCTGCAGGCCACGCCCACGAAGCCGCTGCCGGCGGACTGGCGGACATGGCGGGATGCCTCGCCGTTTGCGGAGGCGGATCGGCAGGCATGGCGGGGCGCCGTGAACCTGTGGATCGCGTATCCCTGGCCACATGAGGCAGCGCATCAGTACTTCGCGTTGCCCGTTGTGAAGGATCCGAACTGGTATCGCGATCACGTGAAGAACTTGCACGAGACGGTGCAAGAGGGCGCGGCGCCTGACGCAGAAACGAAGTCTGCGCGCAACAAGGTTCTTCCATATAGCATGTTCGGCTTCATGGCGCCCGGGATGCCCGAGTGTGACTTCCACTGGAAGGAATGGTTCAATCCCGTCGGGTTCTCCAGTCTCGGCGACGGATTGTACCAGTACGCCGCCGTGCGCCCGGTTCCCTCGTACATCGACTTCATGGTCTGGAAGCACCGGGAACTGATCCGGGAGTACGGGCACGACGGGCTCTACATCGATTTTGCCGGGATTTGCCAGCCGGCGCTCGACGTGGAGCACGGCCTGGGATACGAACGCGGCGGCACGCAGCATCCCGCCGAGTTCCCGATTGTGGCCACACGCGAGACCTGGAAGCGGATGTACACAATGTTGCACAAAGAAGTTAAGGTCAGAAGACCGCTCATCGTCGGTCACACTTCCGAAAATGCGTGTGCCCCCATCCTGTCCTTCTGCGATGTCTGGATCAACGGCGAAGGCAACTGGTTCGGGCAGTTGAAGGATAATTACCTGGACGTGCTGCCGCTCGACGAACTGCGGGCGGAGTGGCGAGCGCAGCATTTCGGCGGCGTCCCTTGGTGGATTCCCGCATGGCAGAGGGCAGCAGCCCTAGAGGATAAGGACGTGGCCGTCCGCCGCAGCGACGGCTCGGTGGGCACGGTCAGCGTCGAAAAGACCCACCATATGCTCGGCATCGGCCTGCTCCTGGATATCGCCGTCTGGCCGATAACCGGGACGAACCCCGAGGCGGCCAGACAGTTGTATGCCGTCCAGGATAGGTTCGGCATCGCGGATGTGCGGTTCTCCGGCTACTGGAACAACGCGGACCTCATCGGCGGACAGACCAACGAGATCAAGGCGAGCGCCTACCGGAAGCCCAGGGGCGGGGCGCTCGTTGTCGTCTTCAATACGGCCAGAGAGGCCAGGACCGCGACGCTCAGCGTCGCCTGGGATCAATTGAAGTCGGACGCCCCGCTCGAGGTTTTCGACGCCTATACGCAGACGCCCGTCGCGGTGAGCGGGAAGGCCGTCACGCTTGACGTTCCGCCGCTCAACTATCGGCTGCTGGAGGTCAGGTGAAGGAGACCCTGCTGATGTCGAAGTGCCAGGCGACAAAGGCGGAGAAACGGCCGCGGACAGTCCGCTTCCAGCCTGTCATTTCCCAATGATTGTTATTTCCCAATGAAAACGACAGACTGGAAGCCTATCCCACTCGAAAGGCAAGGCGAAACAAAAATGACCGACCACAGGATCAATCGACGCGAATGGTTTGGCGTGACGGCGGGCGCGTTGTCGCTCGCCGCTGGCGCACGGATTGTTCGAGGCAGCAGCGCGGAGGCGAAGCGTCCGCGCGTTGCGGCCGTCATCACCGAGTTCACTCATCGCAG
>JAQBUE010000247.1 GCA_027624045.1 Acidobacteriota bacterium | reverse complement strand
CGGCTGGAGGCAACGGTCCGCCAGTCTGCGCGGATCAAGGGCAGGGAAGGCGCCCCCCGGGAGGGGTGTTCGCTGTTACGGTTTCCGCGCTCAGGGCGCGACTCTTATGCGAGGCGGGAGCCTCCGCGTGCCCGTCGGAGTACAAGGCTGAAACAACCGCCTTGCGCGGAATACTTCTTGAAGCGCACCACCCGAGCTGGCGCACAGCTAGGTGAACATGTAGAGTGGTTCGGCGGCAGTGGTGACGGCTACGCCGCCCTCGCCGTCGTCCTCGCCGTCTTTCTTGGCGTAGCGGTAATACAGGCCGTTGTCGCCCAGGAAAATCTCAAGGTCGGCCGGGCGTTCGAGACCGCCTTGAATGAGGGTCTCCGATAGCGGGTCCTCAATGTATTTCTGGAGGGCGCGGCGTAGCGGCCGGGCGCCGTAACTGCGGTCGCCACAGGTCTTCTCGAGAATGTACTGGGCAGCGTCATCCGACAAGTGAATGTGGATCTGCTTGCGGGCGAGGTTCACGTTCATCTGGTTGACCATCAGTCCGATGATCTCAAGCAGATCAACATCCGAGAGAGCGTCGAAGATGATGGTCTCATCAATGCGGTTGAGGAACTCGGGGTTGAAGACCCGCTTCACCTCGTTCATCACCTCTGACTCGGCCTTGGTGTTCTCGGTTTCCCCCGATCCACCGGCGAAGCCCATCCGCTTTTCTTTCTGCAGGTAGCGGGCTCCGATGTTCGAGGTCATGATGATGATGGTGTTCTTAAAGTCGACCGTGTTCCCGAGTCCGTCGGTGAGCTGACCGTCTTCGAAGACCTGTAACAGGATGTTAAACAGGTCAGGGTGCGCTTTCTCGACCTCGTCGAGCAGGATGATCGAATACGGCGCGCGCTTGACGCGTTCGGTGAGCTGTCCACCCTCTTCATAGCCGACGTAGCCCGGAGGCGAACCAATCAGCTTCGAAACGGAGTGCTTCTCCATGAACTCCGACATGTCGAAACGGATCAGCGCCTTCTCGCTGGCGAACAGGAACTCGGCGAGCGCACGGGCAACTTCGGTCTTGCCGACGCCGGTCGGTCCCAGGAAGAGGAACGATCCAGCAGGCCGGTTCGCCGACTTGAGTCCGGCGCGGGAACGGCGAATAGCGCGGGCGAGCGCGGAAATCGCTGAGTTCTGACTGACCACACGGGTATGCAGTTCTTCTTCGATGCGGAGGAGCTTCGCCATCTCCTCCTCCTTGATCGAGGTCATCGGGACGCCCGTCCAGCGCGCGACAACGTCTTCGATATCGTCTTTCGTAACGGTGGCCGTGACGGTCTCGTCAAGGTTGTACTTGTCGCGCAGGGTTCGCAGGTTCTCGCGCTCTTTGCGCTCCTCATCGGAGTAGAAGCGCGCCTTTTCAAATTCGTGGTTGGCGATCGCGTTCTCCATGCGATGCACGATGAACTTGATGCGCTTGTGGACCTCGGCGATTTCCTCGGGCATCGTGGTCTGGCGCAGCTTCACCCGGGCTCCGGCTTCGTCGATCAAATCGATCGCCTTATCCGGTAGAAAGCGATCGGGAATGTAGCGGCTCGATGCGTACACCGATGTCTCGATGGCGTCGTCGGTATACCCGACAGCGTGGAACTTCTCGTAGCGGTCCTTGATACCGAAGACCACTCGAACGGCTTCTTCTTCCGTCGGCGGGCTAACCTTTACGGCCTGGAAACGGCGTTCCAGCGAACGATCTTTCTCGATGGACTTGCGGAACTCACTCGGTGTCGTGGCGCCGATGCACTGGATTTCACCCCGTGATAGCGCTGGTTTGAGGATATTGGCCGCATCGAGCGACCCTTCGGCCGATCCGGCGCCGACGAGCGTGTGCAGTTCATCAATGAAGATGATGGCGTTCTGATTCTCCATCAGCTCCTTCATGATGATCTTGAGGCGCTCTTCAAATTGACCGCGGTACTTCGTGCCGGCAACGATCAGCGAGAGGTCAAGTGCGAGGATGCGCTTCTCGGCGAGAAAAGAAGGTACGTCACCATCGGCGATTTTCTGGGCGAGCCCCTCGACGATGGCCGTCTTGCCGACTCCCGGCTCGCCGATCAGGACGGGATTGTTCTTCGTCCTTCTGCAGAGGATCTGAATGAGGCGTTCGAGTTCGCTGCCGCGTCCGATCAACAGGTCGAGCGTGCTGTCTACAGCGGCTTGCGTCAGGTCGCGGCTGAACTCGGAGAGCAGGGAACTCTCTTTGGGACGGCTGGAGAGCAGCTTCTCCGATTGCGAGCGCGCGAGTTCTTCGCGGATGGTTGCAAGACGGAGTCCGCGCTCGTGCAGGATCTCGGCGGCAAAGCACTTTTCTTCGCGCAGCAAGCCGAGCAACAGATGTTCCGTTCCGATGTGCTTGTGCGAAAGCCGCTCGGCTTCTTCGGCGGCGTAGGCCAGCACGCGCTTGCATTCATGGCTGAGTGGCAGGTCAACCGACGTCGAAACTTTTTCGCGGACGGTCGTATGGGCTTCGATTTGTTTGCGGATCGATTCAACGGCCGCGTGCGATCGCAGGAAGCGGTTGGCTAGCGCCTTGTCTTCGCGAATGAGGCCGAGCAGAAGATGCTCGGTTTCGATGTACGGGCTGCCGAACTGACTGGCTTCGTAACGGGCGAAAAAAATCACCCGACGCGCTTTCTCCGTGTAGCGTTCAAACATGCAGCACCCTTGACCCTTCCGCCGTGTCCACGGTATACCAAACGTTCCACTCCATGATACCAGTGTTCTTCGATTTGTAAGGCGATTCGGACGCGGCGCGCTACCGGAGGCAGGGAGTACCGTGGGCGGAGGTTACGAGCGACCTAGATATAGTACTTGACATAATATATCTTATACGACATTAGATACGCTGCGGCAGCCAGGCAACGATCAGCCAAAAATAGGACCCTCCAGGGTTGCCACCCCTACAAAAGACCCTCTTGCCGCAAGAGTCCGGGTACCGCAGCGGGCGATCTCACCTCGATCACTCGCAGACCCGCCGCACGTGCGGCCGTCAGTCCGGCTTCCGAGTCCTCAAACACCAGGCAGTCCTCGTGCATCAGCGCGGGATCTCCATTGCTACCGGCTGCCGCCTGTGCCCGTTTGACCGCCAGCAGGTATGGTTCGGGATCCGGTTTGAGGCGCTGTACTTCTTCGCCACACACAAGGAAGCTCAGCGATGCCCGCACTTCTTCCTTGATGAGTACCGGCTCAACCTCGTGGGTACCGCTTGAGCTAACGACGGCTATATGTAAGTTATCAGGCGCGTTAATAATCCATGTCCTGACACTCGCCTCGATGCTGAGCTCTTCCAGAAAGCGCGATTTGTAGGAGACTGTTTTGTCGCGGCAGACTTGCGTGACGAGCGCGTCCGTGGGCGCGACACCGACGCTCGTCAGCAGCAGCACGCCCGCTTCACGGTCGCTGCGGCCGCTGAGCCGGCTCTTGTACTCCTCCCACTCGATACTTGCGCCGAAGGGGCGAACGGCAGCAAGCCAAGCCTCGTAGTGAAGCGGTTCGCTTTCGACCAATGTCCCGTCAAAGTCGAGGAACACGGCGCGAACAGGCTGATTGGAGGCTGCCACGTCGTATTGTAGCGGGCTGCCGCCGGACGCAATGCTGTTGTCGACTGCTCTACGGGAACGTCACCGAACTCAGAATGCTCTGAAACGTCGCGCGCTGCGCATCGTATTCGTCTTCCGGGGAGACGAAAAGCACATAGAACAAGCCCTGGGGGCGCTCGCTGGCGACGAGCCAGACTATCTCCCGTTGATTCCCTAAAGGTGACTGCCCTTCCAGGAGTAAGCTCTGCGCAAGTTGTCCGCGCAGGTTGGTATTCGTGCGTTGCTTGTCCATCGGACGCAACTCGGAATTGGTCTGCCGCAGCGATGTGATGAGTTCGTCGGTGCGCCGGCTCAGGCCCTTCGCGGACGGCTCGAAGAACCGGCCATCATGCCGCGAGCCATGGCGCTCTGGCCGTTCGAGGTCTGAACCAAACCGCCTTCAGGTAGGACGGTCACCATGGTGCCTTGATTCGCATTGTGAACCTTCCAGGAGCTAGGATGAACGACCTCGAACCCAGCGCCGCTGAAGCGCTGATTACCGCCGGAAGCGCTCGCTCCGCCGGAAGCACTTGCGCCGCTGCTAGGTGCGGCCTCGGCCGCCTGCTTGGGCTTTTCCGGGATCTTGACCCGTCCGGCGCGGGCCTTCATGGAGTTGAACTGACCCTGATCTCCTTTGGTGTAGTCCTTTTTCGGCAAGTACCCGATTTCGTCGTTGACATATTTGACGCGGTTGCCGGGATTGGGGTGATCGGAGAAAAACTGCGGAGTTCCCTGCCCTCCTCCGGCCGCCTCGAGCTTCTGAAAAAACGTCGCCATCTCGGCCGGGTCGTATCCAACGTCGGCCATCATCCGCGCACCGAGGATGTCGGCGTCCTTCTCGGCGCTGCGCGAGTACTTCATGAACACCGAGTTAAGACCGAAGCCGATACCGATTTGGCTGAGAGAACCCAGTAAGCCGCCCTTCTGATCGAGCATGCCACCGGCGAGTAGCAGCGGGATCTGAAAGATCTGCGCCTTGGACGCTTGATTCGTCGAATGCCGCAGCGCGACGTGTCCCACCTCATGCGCCACCACTCCGGCCACCTGCGCTTCGTTGTCAGCAGAGGTGATGAGACCCGTGTGGATGTAGATCGGTCCGCCGGGCAGCGCGAAGGCGTTGATGTTCGGGTCAGCGACTACTTTGAACGTGTAGGGATAGTCCGGTGCGGGAGAAGCGTCGGCGAGACGCTTGCCGATTCGCGCGACATAGTCGGTTAGTTGTTTGTCGTTGACGACCGTGACTTCTTTCTCAATCTCAGCGGCTGCCTCCTTGCCGAGTTGAACGTCCTGTTCGGGCGAGAAAAGATTCCAGCCTGCCTTGATACGGTCCTGGGCGGCTGCGATCCCCGTCAGCAGCGTGAGGCACAGCAGAATTCTCGAAATTCTAATAGCGGTACTAGTCACAAGCCTCTCCTGTATGGTCGGTCCTGTATCGAGGTTGGGCGCGGGTAGCCCTCTTGACGTGCGTGGCCCGTCCGTCGTTCCTTGCCGCGGGCAGAAAAGTCCCATGGCCTAGCGGCGGGCTGACCCAGAGCGGACACACGCGCTGAAACGGCAAGACTCATTCTAAGCCGAACCGAAAGCAGTTCGAACAGGCGAACGTAGTGTCGCCTGTTCGAAAGCGGCGGGCAGCGAGCCCGCCCGCGGTCTTATCCGTTATTGACGACTGAAATCAGCAACGCGTTGCTTTGAACACCATCTACCGTGACGACGACCAGGTAGTTGCCGCTCGGCAGATCGGCGGGAACGACGATGTTCGCCTGCCCCAGCCCGACTGCCCCTGCCGTCAGTCCGAGAAACGGAATCGCCGCTTCCATGCCGCCGACGGTGGCGGTGTAGGGAGCAATCGCAAAGGAGACGTCGGGGCCTCCGAGCGCCGCCTGGCCTGTCGGAACCGGGTTTGTCGTTTCGCCGATACCCACCATGTACACGATGACCACGCCGCCGGCCTCAACCGGGTTGTCGGGCGTGTTCAACGTAAAGCTGGGGAAGTTCTGGGCGATGGCTCGGTCCGGCCCCGCGAAGTCTGCGGGCAGAATAATGATTGCCGGCGCTACCTCGTCCACAGTGATCGTGAAAGCGGCGGTCGTTGCGCCATCGACCTCGACCACTACGTCCGCCAGGCCGGCTTCGGTCTCATAGGGGATCTGGAAGTTGAGCTGGAACGTGTCCGCCGAATACATCGGAGCTTCCCGCCCGTTGATGTAAACGGTCACGCCCTGGAGCGTGGTCGGCAGCGTGAGCGGCGCTCCCCCCGGAGGAGTGAGGAGAAACTTTTCGGAAGCGAAGATAGAGTTAAAAACACCCGCCAGCGCCGCAATTCCTCCCCGTGCGTGCCGTTCTGTGAAGTCAGCCGCGTTTCGGAAGAACTCACCGATCGTCCACGGCGTTTCCGAGTTCTGCTTCCGTTCGTCGTTCGCGGACTCCGAGATGGCATAGACGATGTTTTTATCCATCGCTCCGATGTTCAGGCGACCGTCCATATCAAGGTCCTGATCGATGAAAACCTCGACGGTTTCCAAACCAACGCCGTTGTCGAAGCCTTGCTTTAGATCGTGGTCATACTTGATCCACTCACGGCCTGCCGTCTTGCCACAGCCAGTAACGCGCACGGCGTGCCCCCCGCCCGGCCACGAGAACGCCAACTCGACATCCTCGCCCGACTTGAGCTGATCGCAAAGCCACTGCCAGGTGACGTTCGCACCGTCGTCCGCCGCCGTGATGCCGCTGGAGGTGATCTCGCCGGCGGGAACAAAACCATTCGCCCGACCCTGGCGGCGATGCACAAGCGCATCCGATAAGTTATCAGCCTGTGGCAGAATACCCTGTTTTCAGGCGGCGAGAAGCAGCGGGGTGGCCAGCGGCGCGC
>JAQBUE010000001.1 GCA_027624045.1 Acidobacteriota bacterium | reverse complement strand
GGCCCGCTCAGCCGCCATGGCTTGGCCACTGGGATCGATAACGAAGAATGCATGGTGAGAGGAACGACGAGCCCGCGGGTGGAACTCGGCGGCCCGCACCCATTTGTCCTCGGGAATGTCAACAGGAATCGCGAAGGTGCGATAGATGTCCGGACCATCCGCTGGGACTTCGAAGGGTTCCGGCATCTCGAGAATCAGATCCGGCTCGCCTAACTGCCAGCCCTGTGGGAAGTCCGGCAAAGCGGGTAGGTCCCGGGGATCGCCTTCCGGCATGGACTGCCCGACCCAGGACTGGATACGGGTGATCTGCTCGTCGCTCAAGCGCCGCTCATCACGATACTCTACGTCAGCCGGGGCCGCATGCCAGGGTGGCATGTAGCGGCTGTCGGTGACCGTCGCGATCAGCCGCCCGCGCTCTTTCACCTCTAGATAGTTCGTCAGCGGAAAGGGGGCCGCTTCGCCGGGCCGGTGGCACGAGGCACAGTTATCGAAAATGATGGGCGCGATGTCCTTGTTGAAGGTCAGTTTGGAAGGCCGGTCTGCTTCTTCCTTCTCCGCCGCCGGGGCACCGACGCCACCCGCCAGGAGCGCCAAGCACAGATACACGGAAAAACGTACCATTGAACTCGATCGCTTCCGCCGCCTTAGGCAGGTGCTTGGAGCAGAAAAATGCACTTTTCCGGATCGACCTTGGCAGCCTCTCCGGCCATCCTCAGATTCCTCAGGAGACATGCATACGAATTCGCGTAGATCAATCAATAACCACTCCGTGAAGCGCTGGACCGCTCTCACAGGTCTTTCGCCACGATGTCGATATCCCTGAATATGTAGTTCTGCTGAGCTTCAACCGGCACGGAGAGCGGGTCCAAGGCAAGCAAGAGAACGGCGGCCAAGGTCGAACTGACGCGCACCATCCTATTATCACCCAGGCGACAACAAGCGATGCCGGCCGCCGATCCAGCGGTATCGGATGATCGGGCTGCGCCAGGTGAAAGGAAGAAGTGGTATTCGCGGCAGTGCAGGTGTAGACTGTGGCGATGCCGCAACCCAATGGAGTTTCTCGCGCAAGACGCGGCGGATTACAACAACATTCCGTGACGAAGGAGGCGCCGCGCTGGGACATGCTGGGTCGTCTGCGCGCCACGGCAGTGATGGCGGGTCTCCTCACGGCTGCTCTCAGCGCCCCCGCCACCGCGCAAACGTATGATCTGCTGCTCAAGGGCGGTCATGTGATCGACCCCGACAACGAGATCGACGCTGTGATGGACGTGGCGGTCGAAGACGGTCGCATCGTCAAAGTCGCGAAGGACATTCCCGCTTCGCGCGCCAAGCAAGTTCTAGACGTGAGTGAGTTCTACGTGACGCCGGGGCTGATCGACATTCACACCCACTTCGACGCCCAGGGCGCCTCGCTCAATCTCCAGCCGGACCATCACACGCTCACCAACGGTGTGACAACGGCGGTCGATGCCGGCAGTTCGGGCTACAAGGGTTTCGAGAAGTTCAAGCAGACAACGATCGATCACGCCGACACGCGCGTACTGGCGTTTCTCAATGTCGTCGGTGCGGGCATGTACGGCCCCGAGGTTGAAGACGATCCCAAACAGATGGATGTCGAAGCGGCCGTCAAGATGGTGAAAAAATATCCCGAGATCATCGTCGGCATCAAGACCGCCCATTACGAACCCGCCGATTGGGAAGCCGTCGACCGCGCCCGCGAGGCTGCTGAGGAAAGCAACACCGTCATGATGGTCGACTTCCGTCCGAAACCCGGCCGCGGCTACCGTGAGTTGCTGCTCGAGCACATGCGCCCCGGCGATATTCACACGCACATGTACAGCCGGCGTTTCGATTGGCTCGATGAAAACGACAAGGTCAAGTCTTACATGTGGGAAGCCCGCCGGCGCGGCATTCTTTTCGATGTAGGTCACGGCAATGGCAGCTTCTACTTCGGCAAGGCCGTGCCGGCCCTAAAACAGGGCTTCCTGCCGGATACGATCTCGACGGATATTCACAAGCGCAGTATTATGCTGCCGCGAGCGAACATGACGACCACGATGTCGAAGTTCCTAAACCTCGGCCTGACCTTCGAGCAGGTCATCGATCGGACGACGCTGAATCCAGCCCGCCTGATTCGGCGAACCGATCTCGGTACCCTGACCGAGGGCGCCGAAGCCGACATCGCCGTCTTCCGCATCACGAAAGGCAAGTTCGGCTTCCTCGATTCCGGTTTGGAGAAGATGATCGGGGATAAGAAAATCTTCTGCGCGATGACGATCCGCAAGGGCAAGATCGTCTGGGATACCGAGGGCCTTTCCGCCACCGAGTACACCAACGCGGGGCCGTACACGAACTTCAAGTAATGCGCTGAACACCCGCCGGTCAAGGCTAGCGCTAACTACATTAGAAGACGACCGCGACGAGTTCTCCACGAACACGGAATCGGGGTGTCAGCACTTCCACGCCCGGCCTGTCCTTGAAGGCCCGGCAGCGACAGCAACATGAGGGCGACCAGCCGTGTCATGAGTGAGCGAGGAATGCTATCTCGCACGATAGTATAATTCCTCACTGGCGCAGTCGCGCTTAGTCGGCGTAAGGTTCTTGGAAGACGGCAATGTTGGGGAGGCGGACAGCGCTCAGCGAACCGCCCCACACACAACCCGAGTCGAGTGCGATTAATCCGGGACGAATGTGCAGATTTAAGGCGGACCAGTGTCCGAAGACGATGGTGTGCGCGTCGCGATCTGGGCCCGGCACATCGAACCACGGTTTCAGTCCCTTAGGTGCGCCCTCGGGCGGACCCGTGAAGCTGTAGTCAGGCTGGCCGTCGCCGCTGCAAACCCGCATGCGCGTAAAGATGTCAGCCAACCCGCGCCAGCGCGCCGCCCCCGTCAGTTTGGGATCCCAGACGGTCTTGAGAGCGAGAGCCTCTTCGAGCAGCAAGGCGTAATCGTCAGCACGAAGCAGCGACTCGATCTCGCGGGCGTAACGGCGTGCCTGATTCATCTTCCAAGCCGGCAGCAAACCGGCATGGACCAGCACCACCGGGCCATCTTCGCAAAGGAACGGCCGGCGCCTCAGCCACTCAAGAAGTTCGGCGCGGTCCGGCGCGGCGAGGATGTCATCAAGAGTATCCTTGGGCTTGAGCGGGGCCACTCCGGCCGCGCACGCCAGTAGTTTCAAGTCATGGTTGCCGAGAACGACTTGAATTGACTCTTGGTGCTCGTAAGCCCACCTCAAGACCTCTAACGACCGAGGGCCGCGGTTGACCAAGTCGCCCGCCAACCACAGCCGGTCGTTCGCCGTATCGAAGTCGATGCGGCGAAGCAGCCGCTGCAAGGTGAGATAGCACCCCTGGATATCACCGATCGCGTAGATTGCCATTGCCGAACTCCCGGCGGCAGCGAATGCCACCGGAGCTTCACTTAGGCTAGATTACATGTCGTGGCTCGTGCACGGTTCGTGATAGGTTCGTGGCGCTGGAGCTACCTGAAGGGTCGAAAGTTACGCAACAACAGATGATGAAACCGCTTCGAATAGCTGTGGTCGGACTCGGACGCATCGGACGCATTCACGCGCAGCACGTTCACGAACTTGCTTCTGAACAAGACCGCTGCGAGCTGACGGCGCTTGTGGACATCGATATAGAACGAACCGCCGTGCTCGCGAGTCAGTTTGCAAACGCCGGCAGATCTGAAGTCAGGACGTTTGCCGACGTCGACAAGTTGATTGCAGCCGATTGCTGTGACGCGGCCGTCGCCTGCACTCCCACGGACGCGCATCGTGAGACGGCGGGAGCGCTGATACAGCGCGGTCTTCGCGTACTACTCGAAAAGCCGCTCACCGAATCCCTAGCCGAGGACCGCCGGTTCGTCGCCGAACTCAACGCTGACAATCCCCACGCGCTGATGCTGGCCTTTCAGCGCCGCTTCGACGCACCGCTGCAATACGCCAAGCAGCTTCTCGACGCCGGAGCGACTGGGCGCGCGTTCAAGATCGTCTCAGCGCTCGAGGACTCCGGTCCCCCGCCTGCGGGATATCAAAGCAGCGGCCTACTCGTCGACATGTCGGTCCACAACGTCGACGAGATTTTGTGGCTAACGGGCAAGTACCCGTACGCGGCGGGCAGTGTCGGCTCGGTGCTCTACACGCAAGAATTCTCTGCCGTCAAAGAGGACTACGACGACGGTTTTTTGCGGCTCTGGTTTGACGGCCTGATCGGTCAAATCGAGGTCAGCCGGAATCATGTCTCCGGCTATCGCGTCGAGACATGGATCTTCGGCGAGAAGGGACAGATTCACGTCGGGCGATTCGAGCAGAAGCCTTCGGAGGTGACGGTCGAAACCTACGGCCCCGACAGGCCGATTGATCGCAAGGTGTTCACGATGCGAGACTACGGTGCGGTCGAGATCGATGAGCAGCGCGGGTGTGTCGAGTTCGGAGATATGTTGCGGCATGAAGGGTGACGGGCCGGGCCCAGCGTCAATCGGTCAGCTTAGCGGACGGGCTGGGGGATGACAAGGAGAGTGGGGCTATGTTGCGGTCGGATTTCTCAAAGTTTTGCAAGACCGTATCCTTTGGGGTGTGCGGCGGTAATAGGTGATAGAGTCGCGGTTTCCCGCGAGAGTTGATGTGTGAAGCAATCGGAATTCAACACCGTCTTCAAGGAGCACAAGGATGCGGTGTATGGGTTCGCCTATCGCATGACGGGATCGGCGTTTGATGCGGAAGAGGTTTGCCAGGATTGCTTTCTGGCACTGCTCGGAGAAACAGCCAGGTTCGACCCGCGGCGCGGGACATTGCGGTGCTTTCTGATAGGGGTGACGCGCAATCTGGTTTTGAAGCGCTGGCGGTCGGAAGGGCGTTTCGACCCTATCGAGGATCACGAAGCACTGGTCGAGCCCGTGGACCCATCCAGCCGCGAAACGTCGGAACTGGTGGCGCAGGCAGTGGGCGCTTTGCCTCCATTGCAGCGCGAGGCCCTGATCCTGGCCGAATACGAGGGCTTCACGCTGAGCGAGATTGCGAAGACGGTTGAAGCGGAAGTAGGGACAGTCAAGGCGCGGCTACACCGTGCTCGGGAGAACTTGCGGCATGCGCTGGCCCCGCTGGCGCCGGTGGCAGGAGTGAAGCAACATGCGACCACTAAATGACGAGGAATTGACGAGAGTGCTTTCCGAATGGCGTGTGCCTCGCGCCCCGGCTTCTCTGGATGCCCGTGTGCCGGGCGAACGGGGGATGGGTTGGTGGCAGTGGATAGTGCGAGGCCGGATTCAGGTTCCGGTGCCGCTGGCGGCGGCAGTGGTGCTGGTCTTACTGATCTGGGGAGCGATAGGGGGACCGGCGACTTTCTCAGATGCGGAGTTGGATACCGGTCCGACCCTGGCGGGATTCGAACTTGTCGAAGAACTCAACCCGCGAATCATTCGAGGTGGATATGCAAACTAGGAGCGTGTTGTTGGTGTTTAGCTTGCTTACCTGCGGTTGGGCGCAAGGTCAATCGCTCCCAATCATGACCTCCGGCGCGACGAACGCTGCGAAGATCCCATTGCAGTTCCAAACAAAACTGGAGCCGGGCGGTGACCGCTCTCAAATTCGCGGACTACTCGGTGGAGTTATATCAGCGAATCCGGCGATTCATCGTTACCTTGGTGACAAGGACCGTGGCGTCTACTATGGGTACGACATTCTCGTGGAGCCCCTGGAAGATGCCTCGACGCTACGAGTTACGATCCAGCCCCTTTCGGTGGGCCCGGAGGTTATCCATCTACCCGAATCGGTGAAATGGACGAGCGGCGGGCCACCCCGCTACCCACCTCCCCAGATCGTCCAAATCGGAGACACGCTAGCTTTCGACCTGTTCGTGAACCAAACCACGGGACAAAAAGTCGTAGAGTACGTTCTTTTTGGCGATGCCCACCGAATGGCAACAGCCATAGGACCTGCCCGCGAGTTTACCGTTCACGACGTGGAACTCGCATTGCGCGCGCCGCTGTTCACGCGCAACGGCGAAACGCTGGAGGCCGCGTCGGAATCGTCTGGTCAAATGAGGGGCCATTTCGTGATCTTCTACTTGCCGCCCCATGGGCGATTTGTGCTTTCTCTCGCGCCGCATCCTGAAAAGGGCTTCGCGAAAGCCGGTGAAGTTCGGGGCAGCACTCTGACGTTCGAAGTGGGCGGAGCCGAATACAGCGTTAACTGCGAGGGCAAGATCGCGCCGGGAGGCGGGGCGTATGATCTGTATATTCGCCACGATCCCGCTTACCGTCCCAGTGGTGGTTCCGGCACGGAGATCTTCTTCGGAACTTCTGATGCCTTCGAGGGTTCGCACTAGTACTTAGTTGCGTAAGTATAGCGTAGCAGGATAGACTTGGGCATGCCCAAGCAAGCGACGCCGATTCTGCTCAGCAACGAGGAACGGGAGACGCTGGAGCGCTGGGTGCGCAGCCACAAAACCGAGCGCCGGCGGCTCGAACGCGCCCGTATCGTCTTGCTGGCGGCTGCGGGTGAGCGCACGGACGCAATCGCCGTACGGCTCGATACCACGGCGGCGCGCGTGTCGAAGTGGCGTACCCGCTTTGCCGTCGAACGCCTCGCCGCCCTGAGCGACCGGCCGCGCTCGGGTGCGCCGGCGCGTTACGACGTGCAAACACGCAAACGTATTCTCGCCTCGCTCGACGAGCCGCCGCCTTCCGGGCACGCCACCTGGACCGGTGAGCTGCTTGCCGAGGCCCTCGGCGACATCAGTAAACATCAAGTCTGGCGCGTGCTCCGCGCCCATCAAATCAGCCTGCGCCGGCGGCGTAGTTGGTGCATCTCGACCGATCCGGAATTCGCCCGCAAAGCCGCCGATGTCGTCGGGCTGTATCTGGATCCGCCCGAGAACGCGGTCGTGCTTGCGGTCGACGAAAAGCCCCACATCCAGGCGCTCGAACGCGCCCAGGGATGGCTGCGGCTGCCCGACGGCAAGGCGCTGACGGGGTTTTCTCACGGCTACAAGCGCCACGGCACGACAACATTGTTCGCGGCCCTCGAAGTCGCCACCGGACAGGTCGTCGGCGGCCACTACTGGCGCCGCCGGCGGCGCGACTTCCTTGACTTCATGAACCGTCTCGTCGCGCTCTACCCCGACCGCGAGTTGCATGTGGTGCTCGACAACCTCAACACGCACAAGCCCAAGCGCGACCGCTGGTTGAAGCGCCATCCGCAGGTCCATTTCCACTACACGCCGACGTACTCGTCCTGGTTGAACCAAGTTGAGATCTGGTTCAGCATCTTGAGCCGGAGGGCCTTGCAGGGCGCGAGTTTCACGAGCCCCTGGGAGGTGCGCTTCGCCATCGATCGCTTCATTGTGGCGCACAACGAGAAGGCCGCTCCGTTCGAGTGGACCAAGAGCGTCGTCCACCAGAAGGGGCTCAAAGATACGTATTCTGACTTACGCAACTAAGTACTAGTCGGTAGGCTTTCCGAGCAGCGACCCGGACTTCCGAAGGCAACTCGTAATACGCTGCCCAGAAGCGCGGCGTAGCGCGCGACTTCACAGCTTTTCGGGATCGAGGGTGGTGGTTCGGCCAGTCGCGCGCTCGGCTCGGGCTTCAGCCGCAAGCTTGCTCAGCGCGTTCTGTGAGGTCTTGAACTGGTTGGTCCAGTGCTCCTCATCGCGAAGTTCGTCGCGCAGCCAGCAGGCGACCCGGTCTTGCTCCTCGGGCGGGAGAATCGCTAACTTCGCGATCACTGCGTCGAGCGCTCGGGTCATGAACCAAGTGTACAGCGTGATGACCGGGCGGCCCAACAAGAAGGCGCGGCAAGATCGGGCCGCGCCCGCGCGCTGCTGAAGGTGGCTGCCACGAACCCCGACGCCCTCGCTTGAGGCGTTGAGCGCCTGAACGCAAGACTGGTTAACAAGCGAATATAGCCGTCAGGCGGCGCGCCGCCGCGGCCTGGAACCTGTTTTGGGCGCTGCTGAATGCGATGGAGTCCTCTATAATCACTAGCGAACGGGGAGAGACGCGATGAAGGTCACCAACCATACGGACCTGTTCGGCCGGCGGGATTTCCTGCGGATCGGTTCGCTGGGGGCGCTCGGCGTCAGCCTCGACGGCGTACTGCGAGCCAACGGCAACAAAGACATTTCGTGCATCTTGGTCTGGCAGAGCGGCGGCTGCGGGCAGCAGGATACCTTCGATATGAAGCCCAACGCGCCGTCGGAATATCGCGGCGAGTTCAATCCGATCTCGACGAACGTCCCCGGCATTCAGATTTGCGAGCATCTGCCGCATATCGCGCAGCAGGCTGATAAGTTCACAATCCTCCGCTCGATGCACTCGAAGGAGAAGAACCACGAGCGCGCCATCAACTATCTGCTGACCGGTCACCTGCCACTCTCGACGATGGAGTTCCCGAGCGTGGGCTCGGTGGTATCCAAGCAGCTCGGGCCGCGCAACGGAATGCCGCCCTACGTGGCCGTTCCGAGTACGTTTCCGTCGTATGGGGCCGGCTACTTGGGCGGTGAGCACAACCCGTTTATCTCGGGTGACCCGAATGTCTCCGACTACAGGCCCAGGGATCTGAGCTTGCCGTCAGATGTCGATTGGAGCCGCTTGGGTGACCGCCGCTGGCTTCTCAAGCAAATGGACGCCAAGTTCGAATCGATTGAGTCCAGCCCGGATTTCAAGGCAATGGATTCGTTCTACGAGCGCGCCTACAGTTTGCTTAGCTCGCCCGCGGCGAAGAATGCCTTCGATATCCAACAGGAACCGGAGGCTCTGCGCGAACACTACGGGAGGACCCCGGTCGGCCAAGGGTGCCTGCTGGCGCGCCGTCTCGTCGAGGGCGGTGTGCGCTTTGTTACCGTGGCGAAGGGCTGGCTGAACTACGACACGCACGGTGATAACTTCAATCGCATGAAGAAGGCGCTGTTGCCCGAGTTTGATCGCGCTTTCGCGGCACTACTCGAGGATCTCGACCAGCGCGGCATGCTCGACACAACTCTCGTCATCGCCATGGGCGAGTTTGGCCGTACTCCGAAGATCAATAACGCCGCCGGACGGGACCATCACGGCAACGCTTGGTCCGTCGTGCTCGCCGGCGCCGGCATTCCAGGCGGCCGCGTCATGGGTGCCACCGACAAACATGCCGACGAGATCACCGACTTCCCGGTTGAGCCCGAGGATCTGCTCTACTCCATCTATAGAATCCTAGGCGTCGATGCGCGGCATGAGTACCAGACCTTCTTGGGACGTCCGAAGAGGATCCTCGATACCGGAGGCATGATCCCGGGACTGCTTGCATAAGGAGCTTGGTTTGTCCGCCGTCAGACGAGGAAGGCTCGCGACCTTTCTGATTCTCTTCCTCCTCACGGCCGTTGTTCCGCCCGCAAGGCAGGCGGCCGCTCAGGGCGCGCCTGGAGTCAAACTGGAGCCCGGTCGGTTTCTAGTGGCAAGCCGCAAGATGCGCGACCCTCGTTTTGCGAAGTCCGTCATCCTTATCGTGCGGTACGAAGAGAAAGGCGCGTTGGGGTTGATCGTCAATCAGCCCACCGTCGCCTTATTGACTGAACTGCTGCCCGAAGTGGAAGAGCTGAAGGAGCGCGGCGATCGCGTTTACCTCGGTGGTCCTGTAGCGAAGAAAGGGATGATGTTCCTTTTGCGCTCCGACAGCCCACCGGCTGATGCGCAACGTATCTTCGCCGACGTCTATGTCAGCTCAAGCCGCGAGCGGTTCGATGAAGTGATTGTGCAAGACGAAGCGCGATTCCGCAGCTATGTCGGCTACGCGGGGTGGGCTTCCGGCCAGCTGGAAGGCGAGCTGAGACGGGAAGACTGGCACGTCATTCCCGGCGATGCGGACGTGGTTTTCAGCGATTCCCCTGAAGGCATTTGGGATAAGCTCATCAAAAAAACGGAGGTCCTTTTCGCAAGCCTCCGGCGCTATGCCGGCCAGCTTCCCAGCTCGCCGGTCGCGCTATGAAAGGCCGAGGTGGACGGCCGCTTCTATGGCGTGCGCATTCAGTTCAACTCCCTCAATTTGGGCTAGCCACTGATGCAGGCGGCTCTCGAGACCGCCGCGAACCGCCGGTGGCACGGCCAAGCCGGCCCCTTCCCGCAGAGCTTTCGCTGACGACAGCAGGGCGATCGCGCGAGCGCGGTTGGGCCGCCGCATCGCGATATCAGCAAGACCTTCGAGGCACTCGGCCACACCTTGCGTAGTGGCGATCTCCCCCCTGATTCGCAGGCTTTCGCGAATTCGTGTCTCGGCCTCATGATCCTCGCGAAGCAGCAGCCCCCTGCCTTGCTCCCACAGCGTCAGGGCCGCGCCCCAGGGGCTTTGAATCTGATTCCAAACGTCGAGGCTGCGATCGAGCAGTGCGGCGCCACGCTCAGGATCACCAATATCGGTCGCCACGGCGCCCAGCCCCATCGTCGTCCAAGCCAGCAGGCTGCGGTGCCCGCCGGCAGGCCAGTCCGCAAGCGATTCTTCGAAAATGCGCGCCGCGCGGTCGAGCAGTCCTTGGTCGCGAGCGATCTGCCCACGGTTGAAGTGCGCCCAGCCAATCAGAATCCGGTCGTTCACCGGCTTGAGGATCGCTAGCGCTTCGTCCACCAATGCGGCCGCATGGTCGAGATTTCCGTGATATTGCTCAGCCCAGCCGAGATTTGTAAGGGCAAACGCGATGCCTCGTTGATCGCCGATCTCCCGCCGAATCGCCAAACTCTTTTCGTGATAGGAACGGGCTTGGTCGTAGTCGCCGATGTAGTTCGCCACCCAACCGAGGTTGTTGAGAGCCAGCGCCGCGCCCCGCCGATCGCCCAGCTTCTCATGCAGGGCAAGCGCCTCGGCCGACAGCGAGAGAGCGGGAGGAAACTCGCTCATCTCCGAATGAACCCAAGCCAGGTTCGTCAGGGCCTTCGCCACCCCTTTCTCGTTGCCCCGTGAGCGGCTCAATGTGACGCACTCCTCCAAAACCGAACGCGCTTTCACGAAATCGCTGTAGTAGTGGCAAAGAGTACCAAACCCGTTCAAGGCTCGAATGCGGGCCTCAATTAGGTTCTCATCCCCCGGCAGGGCCAGCAGCGCCTCCAGTTTCTGAAGACCCTCTTGAGTATGTCCGCGCGCGATCCAGAACCGCCAAAGCGCCGCCCCGATAGCCAGTCCAACTTCCGCGGCTCCGGTCTCTTGCGCCCAGCGCAGCGCCGCCCGGATGTTGTCGTGCTCTACGTCCAAGCGGTCAAGCCACTTCGCTGTCTCCGAGCCCGTAAGTTGCGGCTCGGCCTCTTCGGCGAGCGTCCGGTAGTAGTCGGCGTGACGCCGCCGGACATACTCTTGCTCGCCTTCCTCGCCGAGCTGGTCAAGCGCATAGGCGCGAATCGTTTCAAGCAAGCTGAAGCGCGGCTCGCCGTCGTTTCCAGCGTGCCGCCGTACGAGACTGTGATCACAGAGCTCCGCCAGCTTCTCGAAAGCCGTCGACTGAAGCTCAGCGTCATCGGCGCACAGCGCCTCGACTGCCTCCACGGTCCATCCGCCCGCGAACACACTCAATCGACGAAAGAGCCGCTGAGCCGGCGGGTCCAAGAGCTCAAAACTCCAGGCCACGGCTTGGCGGAGCGTCTGATGGCGTGTGGGGTGGCCGTGCGTGTGGCCTTTCAGCAGATCAAGGCTCTTGCTGAGTCGGCGCACAAGCGCCTGAGGCTCGAAAAGCTTGATTCGGGCAGCCGCCAACTCAATTCCGAGCGGTAACCCGTCCATCGCGATACAGATCTCAGCGACGAACCGCGCGTTCTCGTCAGTGAGTTCAAAGTCGAGCCGCACGGCCCGCGCCCGCTCGACGAATAGCTTAACCGCCGAATGCTCGCCCATCTCTGGGAGGAAATCCCACGTTCCGGCGCGCGGCACCGCCAGCGGCGGTACCGGATACTCCTGTTCACCCGTGATGTGCAACGGCGCCCGGCTCGTTACGATGACGCGCAATTCGGGCGCCGCTCTCAACAGGCCCTCAACTACTCCCGCCGCGCCAAGCACTTGCTCGAAGTTGTCGAGCAGCAACAGAGTGCGCTTCGATTGCAGGACCCTTTTCAGTTCATCGGCCAGAGATATTCCCGGTGCGTCGGCTATATCGAACACGCGCGCGATTGCTGACGGAACCAACTCCGGATCGCTGATCGCAACCAGACGGATGAACCATACGCCGTCCGCGAATCGCCCGATCGACTTGCGCGCCACTTCCAAGCTCAGGCGCGTCTTGCCCGCGCCTCCCGGCCCGGTCAGCGTCAGCAGCCGCGATGACTCCAACAGCTTCTGAATCTGCTCCACTTCCTCCCGCCGTCCAATGCAGCGCGTCAGATGCGCCGGTAAATTATGTCCACCCGACAAGTTGCGTCCGGATGACTCTTCCAGCTCATCCGTTGACACCTCGCACGACGGTTGTCCCCTGGAACCGACCGCCGACGGAGCCGTCGAACCAGGCGAGCGCTCTTCAGCAACCTCCGACGCCAGAGCGCTGATCAACTCGTTCGCCGACGCAAACCGGTCCGCCGGCTTCTTGGCCATCAGCTTCACCACGATGGCTGCCAGCCCTCGCGGCACTTCGTTCGGCAGAGGCGGCGGCTCTTCGTGGACGACTTCGTAGAGCACCGCGGGTTCGTACTGGCCCGTGAAAGGTTTGTGCCCTTTTAACAGCTCGTAGAGAGTGACGCCCAATGACCACAGATCCGTGCGCGGGTCGACCGCTTCCCCGAGAGCTTGTTCGGGGGACATGTAGGCGATCGTCCCCAATCGCATTCCCGGATCGGAGGCCGCGGAGAGTTGTCTTTTCGCCAGGCCGAAATCGAGAACCTTTACGTCTCCGTTGCGGCAGACCAAAATGTTCGACGGTTTGATGTCGCGGTGAATGACCTGAGCGTCATGGGCGTGCTGCAGCCCGCGGGCCACCTGCGTCACGATCGCCAAGGCGGACCCGGGCGGCGAGGGCCCGCTGCGCATCATCTGATCCAGCGTCTGACCTTCGTAATAGGCCATCGCGAAGTAAAGCCGCCCGTCCGCCGTTTCGCCGATGTCGTGAATGGTGCAAATATTCGGATGGTCGAGGTTCGAAGCGGCGCGCGCCTCCGCTACAAAGCGCTCCTTCGCTCTCTTATTGGCGGTCAAGTAGGGCGGCAGAAACTTGAGCGCGACATGACGGTCCAAACGGGGGTCTTCGGCCCTATAGACTACTCCCATGCCGCCGCGCCCTATTTCGTTGAGGATGCGGTAAGGACCGACGCGCTCGTCGACGACCGCGGCATCGTGAGTGTCCGAAAAAACTTTAGTGGCCAGGTTGTCGACGTGCTCATCCAGTACGCCGCCCGCTTTTTCATGGGCGGCGAGCAGCTCTTCGACCTCTTTGAGCAGGACGGCATTCCCCTCGCACTGCTGCGCGACCCAGACTCCCCGCTCGCCGGAAGGCTTGTCGAGCGCCTGGTCGAAAATTCGGGAAATCTGTTCCCAAGAGGGTTTCGAAGACATCGAACCTAGTAGTCGAGAGCCTAGGGCTCCCGGTAGAGCTCCTTGTAGAGCCACGCACGGGCCTTGGCCCATTCGCGCTGAATCGTCCGCTTCGTGACCCCCATCAGCTCAGCGGTTTCGTCTTCCGTCAGTCCGCAGTAGAAGCGGTATTCGACGACTTGACGCATGCGAGTACTGATCAGGTCCAACCTGTCGAGGGCTTGATCGAGCGCCAACAGGTCTTCAGGCGGTGTGTGGAAGCCGACGCCCTTGCCGTCCAGCGAAGTGCGGTCCCAGTCGCCGCCTCGCTTCTCAGCATTACGCTTGCGGGCATAATCCACCAGAATCTGCCGCATCGCCCGCGCGGCCACCGCGAAGAAGTGCTCGCGGCCCTGCCAGTCAACTTGCGCCTGATCCACCAACTTCAGGTAGGCCTCGTTCACAAGGCCGCTTGCGCCCAAACTGTGTCCCGGGCGTTCGCGCCGCATCTGCCGTTCCGCCACACGCCGCAGTTCCCTGTAGACGAGGGGCAGCAGGTCTTCGAGCGCGGCCTTCTCACCGCCGCCCGCGGCGTGAAGAAGACGAGTCACATCGCCGGCTTCTTTGCTCTCAGCTTTCACGGTCCCGGACAATTCTGTCACGACCCCGACCGCCTTGTCTTGGCCTTTCTTAGACTGACAGCCCGGTTAGACTTCACAACACGACCAAGCGCGGCAGAACGCCCCGCGTCGCCGGCGCGGCGCCAAAAAATCGCTCACTCTCAGAGCATCCCGGAGTCGACCGCCGTGCGGTACAGAATCACAACACCGAGCAGCGTCACAACGAGAGCACTAGCGACAGGAAGCACCTTCATCCACGGTCCGTCGATCGCTAAGCGTTTGAGCGCGGGACCTGCCAAAACCATTGCCACGCCGATCGCGATCAGAACGGCGGCCAGTCCCAAACTGAAGGCCAACAGAATAACCAAACCCAGCGCCAAACGGTTGATCGTAAACGAGATCAGTAAGACCGCCAACGCCTCCGGACACGGCACGAGACCGCCCGAAATGCCCATCGAAAGCAGACTTCCCCGCCCGGCTTTGGGCATGGGACGATCGTCATGGCCATGAGCGTGGTCGTGATCTCCGTGGGAATGCGTGTGTTCATGGTCGCCATGAGAGTGGGAATGGGCATGCTCATCCCCATGCTCATGCGCGTCGTGATGGTCATGGGCATGCTCGCCGACGTGCGAATGACTCTTCCCCAGCGGCCAATGTCTGTGCTCGGCAGCCTCACCGCCGTCGGTGGCCCGTAACGCCTGCCAACGGTCCCAGAACAGCCACCCGCCAATGCCGACGATCAGCAACCCACTCGCGAATGACAGCCACACCAGCAGGCGGTCAACGAGGAAATACTGCGATGCGTACAGCGTAATCAACCCCAGCGCGAAAACGCCCGCGGTATGTGTGATCGTGACGACAGTTCCCAAGTAGACTGCGTCTCCGATTGTCCCGCGCGAGCCCGCCAGATAGGCGGCCACCACAGCCTTGCCGTGACCGGGCGTCAGGGCGTGCGCGGCCCCGGCGAGAAACGCCACTCCCAACGCCACAACCAGAAATCCCGCCGTCGGGTCCTTGACCATCAACAGTGATTCCAACTGCTCTCGCAACGCCGTATGGCCGTCGCCGGTCGATGTTTGGGCCGTCAATAGGCCAGGTGTCGCCGCGAGTAACGGCCAAAACAAAAACTGAGTTCGACGCACCAATGTTCTCTGATGCTAGCACTTCGTATTCGCGATTCCGCCGTTGTCTCAGCCTGATGACCCTGGGGTTTTGCCGCTGCAAGTCCCACCTGCAGGTGCACTGCTCCGACCCTCTTACTCAACGCCGTACATGGGGCGATGAATGTTCTTGTAGACGCGGTTATTCGGATTCACGGTTGTGTGTCCGGGGGTGTCGACCTCTATGATACGGGCCGCGATGGGCTCGTAGGCGGCGCGAAAGGCGACGGCGGCCTTGACGACCAGAATCTTCTGCCGCTTCGGATAAACGCCGGCACTGGTGAGTTGATGAATGCTGAAGGGAGTGTGGCGGCGGCTGACGAGCAGCAGCACGTTGGGAAGATCGCGCGTTGATCCTTCAACGTGGACGACAGCGGTAAGGCCTTGGTCGAGATAGCGCTGGCCGCCGTGACGTGCTTCCGTCTCAATGTACTGCCCGTCGTAGATTAGTTTGACGCTACCGCGAATCGGAACGGGCGAACCGTGTTCGTCGTTTGATTTGCCCCCGACTTCGACCTGGAATTCACCGCCGATACCCGCTCGAACGGCCTGCTCAACAGCCTCGGGATCATAGATCGCAACGACCCAGCCGCTCGCCTTCTGCCGTACCAACTCGCGGAGGATGAAAGTGGCATCGCCCGGCCCCCCGCCGCCGATATTGTCCCCGGTTTCGACAAGCACGACGGGGAATTCTTCGTTGTCCATTGCTTGCCCAACGGCGGTCGCGGCGTCGGGCAGATCGAGCTTGAATTGCCCGCGAAGGTCCCAGATCATGTCAGCCAGACGTTCCGCTTCCCGCTGCGCAAGCTCAGGATCGTTGTCCGTTACGACAACGACGCTCGGGGCCATGTTCGGCACGTCTGCATAGTGGTAGCTGCCGGAGAAGCTGACGGCGAGGAAGCGGGGATCCTTCTCAAGCCGGCGCGTTTCCTCGACGATTGGCAACAGAGGTGCGCTCTTGGTGTATTGGTGGATCTTGGTGATGTAGACCCAAGGCTTGACGATGGCCTGTGTCGGCCGCACTTCTCCGCGCGCGATGCGGGAAATAATGCGGGCAGCGTGAAGGCCGCGCGGGCGTTGGTCGATGTGCGGGTTCTCTTTGTAAGTAAGCAGCGCTGTCGAGCGTTCGACGATCTCGGGGCTGACGTTGGCGTGGAAGTCGTGGGTGACAACGATCGGGAAATCAGGGCCCATGGCTTCACGCAGCCTGCGCACCACCTCCGCGTCGGCGGAATCGTATGACTCGGTGACCATGGCGCCGTGCAAGGCGAGCAGCAGGCCGTCGAGTTTGGGCTGTGCCTTGAGACGTTGAATCATCTCGCCGCTGATGAGGTCGAGCACCCCGTCCGTCACGCGGCCCGACGGAACGGCCCAGCCGACGATTGTTGGATACAGATCCAGCCCGTACTCTTGGGCGCCCGCGATGTAGCCGCTGATCTCGCTGTTGCCTTGTGAGTACTCGGCGAGGATCTCGGCACCGCGAAACAGCCCGTCGCGAGTGAATTCGGCTACGCCCGTGCGAGCCTCGCTGTAGGTGTTCGACTCGTGAAGCATGCCGCCGATGGCAATGAGCGGTTTGTCTTGCGCCACGGCGCTACCTCCGAAGATCCATGCGACGAGGATGAGCGGTGCAACAAAAAGTCTTAGCAGTGCCGCGGGCATCGAAACTCAGTGAGCCCTTGAGATCTCGTTCAGAAGCTCCAGTATCGTCTTGGTGATCTTCACCGAGGCTTGTTTCTCGACACGGTTCGTCCCGAGCCAGGTTTCGTACCCGCCCAGTTCGTGCTGCTCGGGAGTCGGCAGGTAGCCTTCGCCTCCGTTGGCAAGTTCAATCGTGAAGGCCGGCTTGAGCGCACTTTTCGCTTTGATTTCAAGACCGATTTCGGTGAAGGTCTCGAACGGGATCGCCGCGATGCCGAGGGTGCCGATGCGGATCGCCTGAAGTTTCACGTCCACTGTATCGGGGCCCTCATAAAGCTCAATCGCGCGCTCGGCGTAGGGTTTGGCGCGGCGCGGCAGCGTGGATTCATCTGCCACCGTGAGGACTTTCTTGGCCTGCTCGTATCCTTCAGCGGTCGGCTTGCGGCGGTCGAGCGTAAGGATGCGTTCGGCCATGGCGAGAGTCAGGTCGGAACGGTGTTCGATGGATTTGTAAGCCTCAAGCGACTTGTTGGCAACCTTGCCGGCGACGATCCGGATTTGCTCGAAAGGTTCGCGCTTAGGCCGCGTGCCCGTGAAGTCGATATTGTTGACGTCGCCGCTTGTTCCGTTCGAGAGGATGCCGACGAATCCAGGGTCAGCGCCCTCGGCGGCGAGTTTTTCCTTGATTAACCGGCCAAATTCTCCGAAGTAGTCGGCCGAGACCAGGTTGCCCGGCGGGATGCCGCCCACATAGTGCAGCGAATAGTTGGCGAGCAGCGCGAGCGGCTTGCCTTCAGCCGTCCGAACCGAGAGAACGCTGATCTCGGGATCAACCGGCCCAGCGGGCTTTACGAGGTCAGTGCGGCCGGGATTCATCTGGACCGTATCGGTCGTGCCGCCGAAGGGATCAGGAGGAATCGTTCCTTCTTTCTTAAACCAGCGGCGGTTCGAAAGCTCTTCGGCCAATTCGGCTCTGCCCGACCCGACCTCGGCCGCCACGCGGGTCTCGTAAGCTTTCGAAATAGCCTCGGCGATACCAGCCCTGAGTTGCTCGGAGTACTTCTCTTCGTTGTCGCTGGTGTCCTGAGTCATGTCGCCGCGCGTGCCATAGCGAGCCTTGGCGGGAGGCGCGCTGTGGGTGTGCGTCGCGGAGACGAGCATGTTGCTGGTCGGGATGCCGGTGCGCTCGGAAGCGCGCTGCTTCGCGTCATCGAGGACGTCGCGTTGCACGTAACAACTGTCCACTACGGCGATGGCAAGTTGAGTCTGGCCATCATCAAGGGCGATGGCACGCACATGCAGTGGGTCGTGAGCGCTTTCGGATGGGCGGAAGCTGAAATTTCCGATCAGCGGCAGCGGCCATACTTCGGGCGTGATATCGACGGCGGCGGTGCCGGCCCGGAGTTGAGGAGCCGAACTCGTTGAACAGGAAAAGCAGAAAGAAACCAAAGCCAGAACGGCAGAAATTTTCGTAAGCAAATGTAACTTCATAGCGAGGCTCCTATGAACAGCGCGTCGCGGAACTCGACAGGCCGCAGGGACAGTTTAGCGCAACGGCGCGCGTGTTCAGCTATCCGGCCGTGAGTTCTGTCAGACCGTGAGTTTGATTGCGGGCCGATCCATGCGGGCAGGTTGTCAGATCAGCCGACAACATCCACGGAATCACCAATCTTCAAAACTTTTCCTGCCTCTGATTCCGGGATGCGGGTATTAACGGCCAGCCGGTAGTAATGATCGAACCGTTGCGGCTCCGCCCATGCCGGTAGCGCCTCCCGTCGTTTGTCCGCGAACACCTTTGCGAACTCCGGCGGCGAAACCGCACCGCTTTGCGGGTCCCTGCTCGGCACCGCGCACCGCGCACACGGATTCACACCTTCCAGCGATACATCTCCAATCCGGAAACGTACTGTCTCGCCATCCGGTCCAAAAAGTCGGTCTTCCCAAAACGCGGGAACTCCGTCTACTTCCAGATTGGCCCGAAAGCGTAACCGCACTTCGTCGACGCTCAGATCGAACCAGGAGCCGACAGCCTCAAGCGAAGCGCGGCTCACAATCGTTGGGCCCGACGCTTCCGTATCATCCGGAAACCCGCCGTTGGCGTTATGCGCCAACCGCACCTTCACCCCAACACGTTCCCCCACCCATGCCTCGATCGGCTCCGCGTCGCAATGCATCGAGAACGTCACCGAACCACTCCCGTCGGATAGCGTGATCTGCCCGAACCCGAAATCAAATACCGAGCGAATCCGCAACAGCCGCTCCCCCGCCCGCTTCGCGTTGACGAACGCCCCGGCATCTTCTTGAAAGCAGTACTCCCGGTCATGAGCCAGAGCTCCCGGCCGCAAAACCGCTGCTTCGGCCACATCCTGACCGTCAAAGGACTTCAAAGGAAACAACCGAATGCGCGCTAAATGGGGATTCATACCTGAACCGGAACTCATTGTAGAGAGTGCGCTAGACTGGCGTGGCCCGCCCTGCGCGGATGCACTCCCACTTCTTACAACCATAAACTCGTGAACACTACTCGCCGCACCTTCGTCAAGAAAACAACCTTCGGCGCATCCCTCGCCGCTTCATCGCCCGCGCTCCAGGCCGCCCGCCCCGCCGACGCGCCACCCAACGTCGTCTTTATTTTTTGCGACCAGATGCGCGGCGACGCCATGAGCGGCCTCGGCCATCCCAATGCCCGCACGCCCAATCTCGACCGCATGGCGCGCGAAGGCGTGCTCTTCGAGAACTCCTTCGTCAACGGGCCCGTCTGCGTTCCCTCGCGCAAGTCCGTCTTCTCCGGCCGCTACCCGCATGAACACGGCTCGCTCACCAACCAAGGCCGCCCCTTCCTGTCCTGGTCCGGAAACATGTGTGAGTACTTTCAGCGCCGAGGCTACAAAACCGGCTGGGTCGGCAAAAACCACACCTACGAACGTTCCGAGATCAAGAACCTCGACTACGCCAGCATTCGTGACCGCGAGCCCTTCCGTGCTTACAACGGAACCGTCCCGCCGCACTGGCACGCCGATGTCTATTGGCCCGAGGAAGATTGCTACCCGCAAGTCAACTCCGATCACGCCGTAGACTTCCTGCGCAAATCAAAGGACGAACCCTTCTTTCTGCACGTCAGCTACTTCGACCCGCACCCACCCTACATGGCCCCGGCGGACTTCACCAGCCGCTATATCTCGGCCAACATGCAGCTGCCCGAGTACGTCCCGCCCGGCGCTCTCAGTAAACGGCTCGAAGAGTTCTCGCACGCCATGGGACAGGACCGTATGACGCGCGCCGACCTCACCGAAACACTCCGCTATTACTACGCGCAGATCGAGTGGGGCGTCGACAAGCAGGTCGGCCGTATCCTGAACACGCTCGAACAAGAAGGACTCGCCGACAACACCATCGTGCTATTCAGTTCCGACCACGGCGACTTCATGGGCACGCACGGTATGGTTCGCAAAGGCATGTTTCTCTATGATTCACTCCTGCACGTCCCCATGATTTGGTGGGCGCCCGGCCGCATTCCCAAGAACCAGCGCACCACTGCTCTCGCGCAAGGCATCGATTTCTTCCCGACGCTCGCCGACATGAGCGGAGGAAGCATCCCCAGCGACCTCCCCGGCCGCTCCCTCAAACCCTTCATCCACGGCGAGCGTGACGCCGACGACCGGGTGATCTACACCTCAGCTGGTTTCGACGATCTTGACGACGAGCAACTCAACCTGACCTTGACTCCCGAAGACACCAAAGCCGATCCCCGCCACACTCAGGTTCTTGAGAAACACTTCGATCCAAAGTTCCGTTCCAAAATGATCCGCAATCAAGGGTGGAAACTCATCCTCAACGAGTCCCACCCGGCCGAGCTTTACAAGATGGATGGAGGCCGCGTCGAGAAACAGAACATCGCTGACCAACCTCAATTCGCCAGCACCCGCCGCACCCTGGAGAACCAGCTAGCCGCCTGGTGGAAGTGGTAGCCCGTACGCCGTTCAAAGGCTCTAGCCTTGCCGGGTCCCGGTGTTCATTCGCTCATCTCGCGGGATCTAGAAGGTCTTGCACAATGTTCCTCCGTCCACCACCAACGTTTCGCCGGTAATGTAGCTGCCGGCATCGCTAGCGAGCAGCAGGGCGGGGCCGGCGAGTTCGCGAGGGTCGCCCCAGCGGCCGACGGCGGTTCGAGTGGCAAAGTTTTTCTTCTGTTCGTCTGTGAGGACACGCCCGGGAAGATCCGTCAAGAACGGACCGGGCGCCAAGCAGTTCACCGTGATGCCGTGCGGGCCCAACTCCAGCGCCATCGAACGGGCCATGCCAATCAGTGCGGCCTTTGTTCCGGAGTAGATGTGCCGCTGCTCCTTTGAACCCAGGCCCATGATTGAACTGATGTGGATGATGCGGCCCCATTTACGCTCCTTCATTTGGGGAACTAATGCCCGGCTGAGCGCCATGCACGAGCTGAAGTTAAGCTCGAGGATGTTGTCCCAATCTTCATCCTTCACCTTGTCGATCGATTGCGGAATATTGGAACCCGCATTGTTGACGAGGATATCGACCTTGCCCATCGCTTTCAGCGCGGCCTGTGCCAACTGATCTGATTCCTGGCGACGGCTCAAATCCGCAACGGAGTACCCGCTTCGCACGGATGTCCCTTCGGTGATCTCCTTCAAGGCCGACTGTAGCTCGCCTTCGTGCCGGCTGCTGATAAAAATATCCGCGCCTGCTTCGGCGAATCCACGCGCCATGGCCTTGCCTAGCCCTTTGCTGCCCCCCGTGATGAGGGCGACTCTACCTGAAAGGTCGAATAGTTTGGTTAACATTGAGATCTCCACAAGGGTTCCGCCCGCAAACGGAAACTCCGCTTTCGCCAAGCTTGTTTGAAATGCCGTGACGCGAAATCGTCAGCGCTGATCACGGTGCATCAATTCTACCGCCGCGGGATTTCAATTGAGAACAACCGTTGGCATCGCCGCCCCCTTGCCTGGGGAAAACCATGCTAACCTGCTGCCTGTGTTTGTCGGACACTTTGGCGTCGGCCTGGCCGCGAAGCGGGTCGCGCCGCGAACTTCTCTCGGCTGGCTGATCGCCGCGCCGCTGCTGCTCGATCTGCTTTGGCCCGTTTTTCTTTTGCTGCACTGGGAGACTGTCCGCATCAAGGCGGGAGCAACGGTCGTCACCCCGTTTGAGTTTGTGAGCTACCCCATCTCGCACAGCCTACTCGCGGCGGTCGGTTGGGCGACGCTTGCGGGAATCGCGTATTGGACGATCAGCCGGTATGCTCGGGGCGCGCTCGTCATTGGTGCCTGCGTCCTGAGTCACTGGGTCCTCGATTGGGTCGTTCATGCGCCCGACTTGCCGCTGTACCCCGCGGGGGCGAAGTACGGACTCGGTCTTTGGAACTCTGTCGCCGCAACGGTTGTGGTGGAAGGTTTGGTCTTCGGCGCCGGCGTTTGGGTGTATGCCCGATCGATCAGGGCGACATCGCGCGCTGGTCGACTCGGTTGGTGGGCCTTCGTTGCATTCCTGGTCGTGGTTTATGCCGCCAATTTCTTAGGGCCGCCGCTATCTCAAGTCGAGCAGGTCGCGTCGGTCACTCTGTTGCTTGGGTTGATGCCGATATGGGCGTGGCGTTTTGACCGCCGAAGGGTCTCAGTCGTTGCGGCGTACTGAGAGGGCACACCGTGTTCTCGCTCGTCAACCGCTTGATCGTTCTCGTCTTGGCAACCGGGATGTTGTTTGCTCAGCAGCCCACTTCTTCGACAGCCGCCGCACCGGCGCTGCTCACCTATCCCCACCCGGGCCGCGACTTCCGGCTCACCGACATCGGCGGCCGTACCGGCCTGGTCGCCAAGCCAAGAAGCCCTGGTCAAGCGCTACAACTTCCCCTGCAACTTCCCCTACAACTTCCCCTGCAACTTCATGGCGAAGTGATGGCTGGTAATCTCCATGCGATTCGTGAGATAGAAACGGTGGGCGGCAAAGCGCTGCACGCCCGAGTCCAAGTGTAACTCGCCACAGCCGTGTTGGCGCGCATAGCCAGTCAGCCAATCGAGCAGCTTTCCGCCGTAGCCTTGGGAGCGGGCCGAGGGCAGCGTAACCAAGTCGTCAACGTACAGAAACTTGCCCCAGGCCAGGTTTAGCGATACTCGAAACCCCGCTACCGCGCTGACCGCGCCCTCGTCTTCCACGAACGCAAGCTGGTAGCCGTGCGGCTGTTGCTGCTGAACTTGCTCGACAAACATCTGTAGCTCATACTGCGTCCGCAGTTGCTGCATTACGGGGTGGCAGGCTGCGATCTCGTCTGGAGTCTGGGTAAGCGCAATTCGCATATTCGCCCAAGTTACCACGTGCGCGCGCCGCGATTTTCACTCAAGGCTGAGGGGGCCTGCCTATCCGCTTCAGCGATTTCGGGCTGCTGGTTAAGGGCCGGGAAACAAAACCAGCGGAAGCCCCTTCGCGCATAGCGGACAGGCCTCCGGCGTCCAAAGCCGGTTTGGCTCCGACGCCAGCGCTTCCAGGGGCACGGCCGCTTGGTTCGCAAGTTCTGTCGGCGCCGACCCTAAGGCCAGCAGCGTGCCGATAGCGACTACCTCGGCCGAACATACAGTGAGATCCGCAAGGGTTCCACGAACCGCCGACCCGGCGTTGATCACGTCATTGACGATGGCGACGCGGCGCCCTTCAATTCGCCGTAGTACTGTAGGCAGCCGGTATTGCACGGGGAAGAGTTTTCCGACGTCCGGATCGCGGTGCGGCTGGGTGTAGACGAATTCGGTGTTGAGTTCGGCGGCGACGAGGAGGCTGACAAAAGCACCTTCGACAAGCGGTCCGCAAACGATCTCCGGGTTGTAAGGGGCGAGCCTTGCTGCCAGTTGAATCGCCAGGGCACGCGCGGCCCGCGGTCTGACGCAGAGGGATTCAAGATCAAGCCACAGATCGCCGTGGTGGCCGGACTCGAGTTCAAAATGACCGCGCCTGATTTGCAGCAGGCTCGCAAGATCCGCCGCTGGGCTCACTTGGCCGGCCCAGCCCTACGCCAACGCCGACTTACAGTACTCGAAGCACTTGCGCACCTCGGCGACGGTATCCTGGCCCTTGTATTCGTACTCGATGTTGGCCGGGATGGGGTACTTCTTCTCGCGCAACAAGTGCAGTACTTCTTTGATCTTCGTGTCACCCTCGCCGAAGGGCAGGTTGTCACCCTGATCGCGTTTGCGGTCTTTGATGTGCAGCGTCACGATGTTGTCGTACTCTTTCTCGAGATAGGACACAGGGTCGAAATTCGCAGCCGTGAAATGGCCGATGTCGAGATTGATCGCGACATATTCCGACATGCCCTTGCGTGCCGCGTCAAAATCTTCAGGGCGCGCGAACTCGTTCTCAACGATGCGCGAATGATTATGCATTCCAACGCGCATTTTGTGCTTCTTCGCGAATGGATCGATTCGTCTCGCGGTGGTCACATTCGATGACGCCGTGATGACTTTCGCGCCCAAGGCCTTGGCCATCTCAAAACCGCGTTCGATCTCGTCGTCGGTAAAGTCTTCGCGGAAGCTGTAGTTGTAGGCGTAGAGATTGATGCCCGCGTCGCGGACCTGCTTGCCGATGCGCTCGAAAATATACAAGGGCGCCATCAGACGCCAGCGGCGCTGGTCTTCACGGTCAGGCTGAGATCCCCTACGCCCCTCGCCGCGAGGCTCGACGTGGCCGGAATACAGTTCCACCTCGCCGATCCCCACCTCGACCATGCCAGCGATGGCCCCTTCGAGATCTCTGTCGCGGAAGCTATAGCTTTGAACGCCGATGCGGACGCCCGCGAACGTCGAACTAATCGGTGGACTCGCGGTAGCCGAGCCCGGCAAGAGCAATCCCGCCGCGCCTCCGGCTGCGAGTTGAGAAAACTGTCTGCGCGTCAAATCAGGCATCTCGGAACTTCCTCCGTGCTGAACACGTCGAAAAAATCGGGCAGCCAACGAGAAGCTGCCCGGTAAGGGTTGAAGATCGAGTGTGGTTTGTCCAGGTTAGCATTTCCTGGTCGCGGCATTCCACAAGCCTGTCGGGCTCTCGGTCTGGCTGTCACCGGAGGTGGAGGCAGCGGCCCGCCCCGGTCTTGCCTGGGCTATATTTCTCAAACACGAAGAAAAATCTTGCGCTGGTAAAGCCAGTAGCACAGGTACCACATCACCATAAATACCGAACAGGCCTGAGCGACTGCGCCCCAATCACCCAGGAACGCGTAGCTTCCGGTGAACACTCCCACCGAACGGTTGATCCAGCCGTGCAGAATCATGTGCAGTCCGTAGATGAAGATCGAATTCATCCCCACGACCACAAGCGGGAATACCAATTTCTTCAGGCCGCGCACTTCGACAAGCCAGTAGAAGCCAAGCAGAATCATCAGCACCCAGGCACCGCTTGCGAATGTGAATGACGCTGTCCAGATGCGTTTGACCATCGGGTTGAAAGGTTCGAGCGCGTAACCGAGGATGAAACAACCAGCGATGGCGCCGCCAAGAAGTTTCATCCGGCGTTCAGGCGAAGCAGGTTCCAGCATCAGATAACCCGCCCAGACGCCAAACAACATCGTTACCGCGCTGCTGACGAAGTTGATCGTCACATAGTAACCGCTGTATTCGAGACCGAAGAACTTGTCGATCACCGCGCCGATATTGTCCGCCCTCGAGAACGCCCCTTCTGAACCCGGAAACGACGCGAACAACGCCCAGTGTCCGGCCAGCAAAGCGCCCCCAGCGATTACCTGGCCGCGGATCGGAAGTTTCATGATTCCGTAGCAAATCAGATAGGCGAACGCGATCTGCGATAGCACGTTGATGAGCTGGAAGCTAAGTTCGCCCCGTCCGATCGAGATAAAGACCTGGCTCAACAAAATCAGCATGAAGAAGCGCCACAGCACGTGCCCCGCGACTTCGCCCCCACTCGCCCCCTTCTTCAGGCGGTTCGCCACCGAAAAAGGCATTGCCAAGCCAACCATGAACATGAAGGCGGGTTGAATCAGATCCCAAAACACGATTCCTTCCCACTCGACGTGATCGAATTGGCGCGCCAGCCAGCCCCACGTCGGGTCGCCTTCAAACGCGCGCAGCCCGAACCCGCTCGCGGCCAACGTGATCATGATGAAACCGCGGAAGGCGTCCAGTGAGATCAGGCGTTCCGGCGGTGAGGGCCGCGACGAGCGATTCTCCGGCACATCCGCTCGTCGCATCGGCTCTTTCGATTCGTCAGCAATGGTTGATGGACGCTCCAGAACTGTCGGCATGCGACCTCCCCCGAAACACTGAGCGGGCAATTCGGTCGGAGTCTAACACAGAATTAGCCCACTCTCGGCTTGATTCATACGGCCCGTTTCGCGCAAAATAGTGAGTTATGGCCTCGACGCAAGTAGACCTCGCTAAGTTCGCCGGACGTTCCTGGGACCGGCTCAACCTCGAAGAGCGCGAGTTGCTCTACGGTTCGTATGTCGCACGCGAGATGTACACTCCAAGAACGCTGCCGCTGCAACGCATTGAGGCGCTCGGCGATTCCGTCGAAGCTTGCGTCAGGATGCTACTGGAACGGGGCCTTGATCCGTTGAACTTCGAGTTCGTCCGTCTCGAACCCTCCTACTAGGCGGGTGCCAGGGCGGACAGGCTGTGCCGTCGCCTTGACAGCCGTACACGACGCGTCAATACTGACAAGGTGTTTACCGCCCGCTCGCTCACCATCCCTCTGCTCCTTTCGTTCTCCCTCACATCTTTCGCCCAAGATTGGCCCTCCTACGGCAATGACCCTGGAGGCATGCGCTACTCCACTCTTGACCAGATCAACCCGACGAATGTCGGCCGCCTCAAAGTCGCATGGGTCCACGACACGGGCGAGTTCTCCGACGGCACGGCGCTTCCTACCAGCTCCTCCTTCGAGACCACCCCTCTGCTCGTCGAGGGTGTTCTCTACGTAGTCACCGTCTTCCACCGTCTGCTCGCGCTCGACCCTGTGACGGGTAAAACGATCTGGGAGTTCGATCCCAAGTTCGACCGCTCGCAGCGCGTCAATCTCTACCACAGCCGCGGCCTTGCCTACTGGACCGACGGTACGCGCAAACGCATCTTTCTCGCTGATCAGCTCGGACGCCTGTTCAGCGTTGACACCGAAACCCACGCGCTCGACCCCGCCTTCGGCGTTGACGGCATGGCCGATCTTCAGGCCGGCATGGGAGTCGACAAGTACCCACACCTGCGCTATGGCAATACCTCTCCGGTCGCGCCTTGCGGCGATAAGGTCGTTGTCGGTGGCTGGGTCAGTGACGGTGAGACGCAAGGCCCGAGCGGAGATATCCGGGCGTTCAACGCCCTCACGGGCGAGTTGGCTTGGCGTTTCCACACCGTTCCGCGGCCCGGCGAGTACGGCCACAGCACCTGGGAAGAAGGTTCCTGGATCGACCGCGGCGGCACCAACGTCTGGTCCACGATGAGCGTCGACCCGGAACTCGAGTGGGTTTTCGCGCCGCTCACTTCACCCAGTACCGACTATTACGGCGGCGACCGCAAAGGCATGAACCTGTTCGGCGACTCGATTGTCGCGATCGACTGTAACAGCGGCAAACGCCAGTGGCACTTCCAAACGATCCACCACGACCTTTGGGATTGGGATCTGCCCGTCTACCCGAATCTCGTCGAGGTGGTGCGCGACGGCAGGAAAATCCCCGCTGTTGCTCAGATCGCCAAGACCGGCTTCGTCTTCGTACTCGACCGCGTCACCGGACAACCGCTGTTCCCCATTGAGGAACGGCCGGTTGAAATCAGCAAAGTTCCCGGTGAGGAGTCCTGGCCGACGCAACCCTTCCCTGTAAAGCCGCCGCCTTTCGCGCGGCAGTCAATGACCCGCGACGAGATCACCGACGTCACACCTGAATCCCGCGCAGAGTGCATGGAGATGATTGACGGTGCCTACTTCGATGGACCCATGTTCCGCGCCATTCGGGAGCAGCTCACCATCCAGTTTCCCGGCACGAATGGAGGAGCCAACTGGGGTGGAGGCTCCTTCGACCCGACGGAAGGCGTTCTCTTCGTCAACTCGATGGACGTTGGCGGGCCGAAGCAAATGGTCGAACGCCCCGAAGACGCCAAAGTTCCGTATCGCAGCCGTGGCGTCAAGTTCGGGCGCTTTTGGGATTCCAACATGTACCCCTGCCAGAAGCCGCCCTGGGGTAGCCTCACGGCCATTGACCTCAACACCGGCGAGTTTCGCTGGCAATCCGTACTTGGTGAGATCGATGAACTGACCAAACGCGGCATCCCCAAGACAGGCACATCGAATCTCGGCGGCTCGATCGTCACGCGGGGCGGACTCGTTTTCATCGCCGCCACCAACGACAAGCGCATCCGGGCGTTCGACAAACACACCGGTGAAGAACTCTGGGAAGCACGCTTACCCGCCAGTGGCCACGCCACGCCGATCACGTATCAGGGCAAAGATGGTAAGCAATACATCGTCATCGCCGCCGGGGGCGGAAATAAGTACAACGAAGACTTCAGCGGGAAGCTCGTTGCCTTCGCGCTTCCCTAGGTCTGGAGTTCAGCCAAGTCCTTATAGAGATCCAGGGCTTCTGGGTTGGCCAGGGCCTGACGATTCCTGACGGGCCGGTTTTCGATCACGTTCCGCACGGCGAGTTCGGCGATCTTGCCATTAAGAGTTCTCGGGATGTCGGCGATCTGGATAACTTTCGCGGGGACGTGGCGGGGGCTTGCTTCGGCGCGGATCTTGCCGCGGATCGTTTGAGCCAGTTCGTCGTCAAGTTCAACTCCTTCACGCAGCTTTACGAAAAGGATGATGCGGACGTCGTCATTCCAGTTCTGTCCAACCGCTACCGCCTCGATGACATCGGGGATCGTCTCGACGGGACGATAGATCTCCGCGGTGCCGATGCGCACCCCGCCCGGGTTGAGTACGGCATCGGAGCGGCCCCAGATGATCATGCCGTCTTCGGGCGTCACTTCACAGTAGTCGCCGTGATGCCAAACATTCGGAAACGTCTCAAAGTAGGCGGCGCGGTACTTTGCGTCTCCCGGATCATTCCAGAAATCAACCGGCATCGAAGGGAACGGCTGCGTGCATACCAGTTCGCCTTTTTCGCCGGGCGGCAGAGACCGGCCACTGCCGTCAAAGACCTCGACCTTCATGCCGAGCCCGCGCGTTTGGATTTGACCCCGGAAAACCGGGCCCACCGGGTTGCCTAGCGCGAAGCAGGAGATTAAGTCGGTGCCGCCCGAGATGGAGCTAAGCCGGACGTTGGGCTTGATCTTCGTGTAGACATAGTCGAAGCCTTCTTCGACCAGCGGCGAGCCGGTGGAGAGAATCGCCTTGAGCGATGACAGGTCGTGACTCGTGTTCGGCTCGACTCCGGCTTGTTCGATCGCTGCTAGATACTTGGCGCTCGTGCCAAAGACCGTCAGCTTTTCCTGCTCGGCCATATCCCAGAGCCGCCCCGGGCCGGGATGGAACGGAGAGCCATCAAACAACACAACGGTCGCGCCAGTGGCGAGGCTGCTGACAAGCCAGTTCCACATCATCCAGCCGCAAGTCGTGAAATAGAAGACGCGATCGTCCCGCCGCAGGTCGTTGTGCAGGATGAGTTCCTTGAGGTGTTGCAGTAGCGTGCCGCCCGCGCCGTGAACAATGCACTTGGGCATACCCGTTGTGCCCGATGAGTACATGATGTAAACGGGGTGATCGAAGGGCAGCGAGACAAAGTCCGGAGTTTCATCGCCGCCACCGGCGAGAAAATCGGCATAGAGCGTCGCATTGCGAACGCTGCTGATATCGGGTTCCGATGCGATGTAAGGAACCACAATGACCTTCTCGATCGACGGAATGCGGCGCGCGATCTCGGCGCCGCGTTCGAGGCAGTCGAAGGTCTTGCCGTTGTACTGGTAGGCGGCTGCGGTAACAATGACCTTGGGCTTAATTTGTCCAAAGCGATCGAGTACACCCTGCAGACCGAAATCAGGAGAACATGAAGACCAAACGGCGCCAAGACTCGTCGCGGCCAGCATCGTGATGACCGTCTCGGGCAGGTTGGGCATGAAGCCGGCGACCCGATCGCCTCTTTGGACGCCCACCCCTTTGAGGGCGGCGGCGAGCCGAGCGGTTTCCCGGTTCAGCTCCGAGTACGTAAGAGCCCTCTGCCGTCCGTTCTCGTTCCACGAAACAAGGGCTTCGCGGTCATCGTCGTAGCGCAGCAGGTTCGCCGCGAAGTTGAGACGGGCGTCGGGAAACCAGCGTGCCCCGGGCATCTTGTTGAAGTCGCGGACAACTTCGTCGCCTCTCCGCTCCGCGATGACACCACAAAACTCCCAGACGCCCTGCCAGAAATCGGGCGCATGGTCGATCGACCAGCGGTAGAGCGCCGCGTAGTCAGGGATGCTTGCCCCTGAGTTCTCGCCAATCCGCTCGCGGAACCGCGTGATGTTGGCCTCCGCGATCTGTTCGCCGGAAGGCCGCCACAGCAGTTGAGCCATCAGAAACTTCTCCAAGCTGTCGGCGACATGGAAACACTCACGGTCGGGAGTCCCCTGCGGCTAGAAGTTTACCTTAAGCGCGAATTGCATCAGGCGAGGGCTGGACCGGGTCTGAGTGATTTGGCCGAAGTTGCTGCTGAATATGTTATTGGCCGGCGGAGCAAAGTTGACGTTATTGAAGAGGTTGAAGACCTCCCAGCGAAACTCTACGTTCGCCGTCTCGGTAAGCGCGGTGCGCTTGACGATATTGAAATCGAAGAGGAAATGCGCTGGGCCGAAGACCGGCGTTTGCCCGAGCGCGCCAAGGCGGCCGGCGGTGGGTTGCTGGAACAGCCCCTCAATTCCGTCACTGCCGCAGGCTGCTCCGACGATGGCCGACAGGCACGGGTCGATCCAGAAGACGCCCGGGCCGATGTTGCGGCGGCCGACCAAGTCTTGCAGCTCGCTGTTGTCGAGGGGCTGCGAGAGATCGACGGTGTTCTCAGCCGAAACAAACTGCGTGTGAAATGTACCCCGGCCGGAAAGGATCGAGAGCGGCGCTCCGCCATGCCAGTTCATCAATCCGCCGACCTGCCAGCCCGAAGCGAAGCCGCGCACGAACGGTGCCGTCGGCGCAAACGGTTTACCCTCGCCGAAGGGCAACTCGTAAACCCAATTCGCGTTCACCTGGTGACGCGGCATGAACTGCTGCAAGGTATAGCGCGGGTTGCGGATCGAGCTGGGGCGCGTGCTGTTGACCAGGGTGTTATCGTCCCCATCGAAATCGGTGAGCGCCTTGCCAAACGTGTAATTAGCCTGCAAAGTGAAGCCCGCCGAGAGCCGGCGGCGCGCCTCGATCTCGAGCGCATGATAGGTCGAAAAACCGTCGCTCACCATTCCGCGGGCGCTCGCGACAAACGGGTTCGCCATAAAAAAATTGGCCGGGAAACGTCCGTTGAGCACCTGCCCCCAGAAGCTCCCCCCGCGCAGCCGCGTTGTTTCACCAATCATCGGGTCGGAGAGCTCGCTCTGCGTGAGCTGGTTGGCAAAGTGTCCCGCCTCGTCGAATTGCAGCGCGTCGGTCAGTCCGCTGCGGCTGCGCAAACGGCTCGGCTCTCCCGCAATCAAGGCGGCTATCAGAGGGTTCGGAGAAATGCACGCAGCGCCTGTCGCATCGTCGAAGCGGTTGCCATTGCCGCTCGACCGATTGCAGTCGAGATTGGCGCGCGCGACGTTGAACGATTCCAAAAACGTCTGCCCTGACACCGCATCGAAGGCTTCAATGTTGATCTCATTGAAATCAGCCATCCGCCGCAGCTTGACCCCGCGGTTCCCTACATAACGAACTTCGAGCGTGATCTCTGAGGCGAGTTCCCGCGCCACGCTGAACGTCCACTCGCTGTAGTACGAAGTAGCCAGATCAGGATCGAAAACTCGGAAGTCCGCGGCGTTGCTGTCGAGGATACTGCGGAACGCAGGCAGGGTGAACTCGGGAGTTGCCGGTACGACGGACGCCGTCCCGAGATCGCGCAGCAGAAAGGGTCCCTGCGACGGATTGTTGAGACAGTTGCCGCTGCTGGGGATACAGGTTTGACTGACCACCAAGCCCTCGTTGTCGTCGAGATTGCCATCAACGATAGAGAACGCATCCTGGATATAGCTGACGCGAAAGCCCCCGCGAACCGCTGTCTTGCCGTCGCGGAAGGGATCCCACGCGAAACCGATGACGGGCGCAAAATTGTTGAGATCGTCGTTCCACAGCGGCCGCCCGTTCACGGCCGTCGTGGGAACGTAGCGAGTAGCACATTGCTCGATCAAGGCCGTTGCGTTCGCGGCGCTGGGTTCCATCGGCAGGCTGTTGAGAGAGTTGCAAGGGGTTCCGCCGAAGACGCCGGGCTGGAAGAAGCCTGCCGAGCCGGAGACCCCGAATACAGCGTCCAGCCCGCCTTCCGGGGCCAGTGCGAGGCCGTTTCTCTCAATCGGCACGGACGAGTATTCCCATCGCAAACCCAGGTTCAACGTGAAGTCGGAACGCAGCCGCCAGCGGTCTTCGACGAAAAGATCAAGTTCGCGATTGCGATAGCCGCGCCGCTCGGGAATGTTCGGCACGAAACCCGAAGTCAGTGAGCTAACGTTGAAACGCTGCTGCACCGTTTCCATCGCCCCGACAAGGTTATTCATCAGATCGCGCGCGACCTCGGCATCGCTCGTATTGACCGTTCCGCCTCCCAGCAGACCGAGCTCGGCGTTGTTGAAAGCGGGCGCGTAGTCGTTGTCATCAAGATCGATCTCCCCCGCCGGATTCACGAGGTCGAAGGCGTACGTATCCACGCTACGCTGCCGCCATTCAGCGCCCGCTTTGAGCTGGTGACGGCCGCGAACCCAGCTGATGCTGTCCCGCACGTGAAAGACCTCGTTGTCGCGCACTTCGTCGCCGTTGTCGGGATCGTACGGGTTCGTGATCGTATTGAGCGTCAGAGTAAACGGAGTCGAAAACGGCTGCGTCACCAGAAAGGCGTTCTCGCCGCCCACGAATCCGAAGCGAAACTCATTGAGCAAGTTCGCTGACAAGGTGGACATCACGGAGCCACTCACGGCCTTCGAGTGCGTCACCCGGCTGCCGAGCGGAGCCTGCCCAGGGTACTTCGGTTCGCGGCCGTTGATGAAGTCGCCCTGGATCTCACGGTCAACGTAGTTCACCACCCCTGAGAAGCTGTGTGTGTTGTTGAAACGATGATCGAGGCGCAGCGAGGGTAGGTGCTCAATGTTTCGCGAGGGCGTGTTGAATCGGAACCCGCCGGTGTTGAGTCCGTCACCCAAATCGAAATTATTGGGGGTCGGAATCAGGCCGAACACTTCGTTCTCGATAAAGGGGTCGTGGGACGCCGGGCGGGCGCCGTTGAAACGGCCGTCGACACAATCGCGCCCAAAAGCCGACGAGATGGCCGGTCCGCATTCCATCAGATTGACCGCGCGGACCAGACCAGGGTTGGCGGCGACGTTCTCGGACGTCGTGCGTAGCCCGTCCAGGTACCGGAATTCGCCCGCCCGCGCCTGGGGCGTGTAGACCGTGCGATTCACGGCGATCGTGCGCGCTTCCCGTGTCTGCTGGTAGCCGACATAGAAGAACGTTCGGTCTTTGATGATCGGTCCGCCGAGACGTCCGCCAAACTGGTTGCGGATCAGCGGCGGACGTTCGACGCCGGCGCTGTTGTTGAAAAAGTCGTTCGCGTTGAGGCCCGTGTTGCGGTGAAACTCAAAGAGCGAACCGTGAAACTGGTTCGAGCCCGAGCGGGTGACAGCTGTGATTTGTGATCCGCCTCGGCTGAATTCAGCGGAGGAGATCGCCGTGATCACGTGAAACTCGCGAATGTTCTCAGCCGCCATCGGGACGAGAGGAAAATCAATCATCGTGCTCGAGGCGCGATTGAGGTTATCTTGGATGTCGAGTCCGTCGAGAGTGAAGTTGATTGCTCGATGCCGCTGGCCGTGGATGAAGAGCTTGTCGCCCTGGCCTTCGCTGTTTCGTTCGAAGTATACCCCGGCTTGCTGCAGGGCAAGCTCGGCGGCGTTGCGGCCGTTGAGTGGAAGTTCCAGAATCTGGCCGGAGTTCACTACGGCGCCAATCTCACTGTCCACAAGGTTGACCGACGACTGCGCGGCGGCTGCTTCCACTGTCACGCTGAACGAGGGCTCACCAAGCGGCAGCTCGATATTCACGGTCGAGGCGCCTCCCAGCTCGACCGCAACGCCGCTGATAACAATCCGTTGGAAACCCTCGGCTTCGGCTTCGATCGTATAGGGGCCCAGCCGGACGCTTGGCAGTGAGAAGCGCCCGACACCGCTCGTGCCCGTCTCGTAGCTAACGTTGGTTTCGGCGTGCAGGGCGAAGACCCGCGCATCCGGGATCGCGCCGCCCGACGAATCGCTCACCTTGCCTTCAATACGGCCCTGCAGGTTCTGGGCGTGCAGGTAGCGCATGCTCCCTGCAATAAGTACCAAAAGGGACAGCACGGCGAGAGCCCGCCGAAGGCGAGTGTGACGAGGGCTTTGCATGGTGTGCCGGCCGAAACAGTGAGAGTCTGATTGTCTGACGAATGCTATGGCTGCCGCAACGGAACTATTCAAGACAGAACCGTCCGAGGGGCGTGAGTAACGGAGCCAAATGGGCCCAGTTGAACGGATGTGGCGGGTTGATCGAGAGCCGGTCACAAGCGAATCAAGTATATTTGCCGTTTGTTTTCAGTCAATTAGCAATCGGACCCGGCGTTAGCTCGCGCGCCGCCCCCTACACTGGACCTGGGAATACGCGCAACGCCTCGGGGGCGCAGCGCTGCAACGGAACGCTTGGCTCAGCCGGGTGGTTACAGAAGCCGACTGCGGTGGCCGATATGTGAGGGGTGATGTTGTGCAACATCCGTGTAACGAGCAGGAGCAAATCGTGGGACAAACGGCAACAGTTCGCAAGAAACTTGACCCCGGGCTGACCGGGCGCGACGCGGAGAAGCTTGCCCGCGATCTGCGCAAGCGGATCATCGGTCAGGACGAGGCGCTCAAGCAGATCGTCAATGTTTATCAGATGTTTCTGGCGGGGATGAATAGTCCCGGTCGGCCTGTCGGGAACTTTCTCTTTCTCGGCCCCACCGGGACCGGCAAGACGCGAGTGGTCGAAGCAGCGGTCGAGTCGCTGCTCGCCGACCCGCGGGCGGTGCTCAAGATTGACTGTGCCGAGTTCCAGCACAGTCACGAGATCGCGAAACTGATCGGCTCACCCCCCGGCTACCTGGGTCACCGCGAAACGCATCCGCTGTTGAGCCAGGAAGTCCTCAACCAGCACCACACCGACGATCTCAAACTCTCGTTTGTGCTTTTCGACGAAATCGAGAAGGCCAGTGACGCGTTGTGGAATCTGCTGCTCGGCATCCTCGACAAAGCGACCCTCACGTTAGGTGACAATCGCCGCGTCGATTTCTCGCGCTCGCTCATCTTTATGACCAGCAACCTGGGCGCGTCGGAAATGAGCGCGATGATGAATCCGGAGATGGGCTTCGCAGGCAGCCGCTCCCGCGCCGTCGATTTTCGCTCCGGAAGTATCAGTAAACGCATTGTCGAAGCCGGACTGACGGCGGCGCGCAGGAAGTTCACGCCGGAGTTCATGAACCGTCTCGACAAGATTGTTGTGTTCAAGACGCTCGGTGACCCGGAACTCCGCCAGATTCTCGAGCTGGAACTTTCCTATGTCCAGCAACGAGTGTTTAACGGCACGCCCTTCCTGTTCCAGTTGTCCGGGGCGGCGAAAGATGTGATCCTCGACGAAGGCACTGACGCCAAGTATGGGGCGCGCCATCTCAAGCGCAGTATCGAGCGGTCGCTCGTGTACCCAATGGCCAACCTGGTTGCGACAGAGCAGATTGAAGCGGGTGACTTGATCGAGGTGGACTACGATGTCGAGCAGAAACGCATGGTCTTCGAGCGCACCGAGGAAGATCTGCCCGTCTATGCAATGTTCCGTGCCGCCGGAATCGATATGCCTCGTGATCTTGAGCTTGAGAACTCAACCTTAGCGGCCCAGCGGCGTCCGGCAGGGCGTCTCGACCGGTTTGCCCGAACTTGATTCCGCGGCATGAGAAGTACGCCCTAGTTAAGCGCCGCGGCGATGCACGACTCAAGCTCTTCTTTGGTTAAGGCCGTTGAGATAAAGAGTTCCTGGCGTGCGCCGGCCGCGAGGGCTATCGCTTTCCATCCCGTTTGCGTCGGCGTCGTGACTCGGATTTTGATCTTGCCGCGAGCCTTGCGAACCGGCTTGATCGTTCCGGGAATGATCAAGCGAACGGCGAGGTTCTCTTCAAGTAGATCCTCAAGAACCCGCCGTAAGCCATCAAGGATGGCATGCTCAACCTTCAAGCGGTCTCGGGCGGCACGGAGTCGCATGCTTTTCGCTATCCCTCGATTGCCGCTGCAGCATCGCTCCGCGGGGGCGGCGGAGGTGGCGTGTATACTGCCCGGCCGAAGCCCAGAACGGGATAGAAAAGAGCCGGGACCAGGATGATTCCCATCGTAAACGCCGCGCCTCTCCCGAACCGTTTCCCTAGTTCCAATGACACGATAATGTGCGCGACTATGTTGACGCCCGGAACGAGGAAGAGCAGGAAGAACCAATCCTGAAGTCCAACGATACGGACGAGCAGAATCGCGTTGTAGATCGGGACGAAGATACCCCAACCCGGTTGACCGCCCTTTTCGAGCATCTTCCAGACCCCGGCGATCGAGAAGATCGTGACGGTCGCCGCCAGGACGATGACAATCAGCGCAATGCCGGCGCCGACGGCTTGATGTAGGTCCTCCACGGTTCAGGAACCGTTTCGCTCGGCGCTACTCCGGTTAGCTGATCCGGTGCCGCGCGGCGCGCACTTGACACCAGCTTCCCACAAGGGCCGCCAAGGCGAGCAGCGACAAGTATACCCCGTTCACGAAATGATCCATGCCGCTGAAGCGGTACGAGGAGCGGGTGAGCGCGCAGATCAAAATACTAACGACTCCCAGGTTCCACGGCAGCAGTAGCCACGAAGCAGCTCGCTTGGCCGGGAACAGGAGAACGAGCCCGATCAAACCGAGTAGGCCCATCGCCAGCAAAACTTGAGCCAGTGCATCGCCTTCGAACAGCGGCACGACTTCGAAATGCAGGGTCTCACCCGTCCAGAGCGCAAGTCCACCAACCCCCACCAGGAATAAGGAAAGGACCAGGGTGAACAGTACAGCCAGCAGGCGGAATAATCCAAAGACGTAGCTCATGAGTTGGGAGAGGCGACTTCGAATTGTACCTGAAACAGAATCACCGCGCCCCGCCGTTGGGTCAGGATACACCGTTCAGGCTCCGTGACGACGTGCAGCCCTCCTATACTGAAGCCCATGTTGCGCGCCGCAATCTGTCTTCTGATAGTGTTGCTGGCGGCTCCCCTGCCGGCGATCGAACGCGAACGACTCGATGTCTATCGCCAACGCCGCGAGGCGCTGGCCGCCGCGCATCCCGACGGTGTTATCGTTCTGCTGGGCTACGGGGAGAAAGAATCGCAGAGCGCGCGTTCGTCTTTCCGGCAGGAAAACAACTTCTACTACCTCACAGGCTGGAATGAACCGGGCGCCGTCTTGCTATTGGTTCCCGCCCGCGCCGGGCACTCCGATGATGCTGAACAGGTAGGAAACGACTATCGCGAGGTTCTTTTCCTGCCGCGCGACAATCCTTCGGACGAAAGATGGAACGGCCCACGCGCCGCGCCCGAGGATGACGGTATCGCGGCCCTCAGCGGTGTCGGCGAGGTGCGCGGCGCGCCTGAACTCGACTCAGTCGTGGCCGCGGCTGCCCGCCATCGGCCCCGTGTCTACACGTTGTTTCCTTACCAGGAAAGCCACAGTCTGCAGCCCGAGGTGGATCGCCGCGAAAGAGTGCAAGCTGTGGCCGGCGGGTTGCCGTTGTCAAACATTCGTTCCCAGATCGAGCGCATGAGGGGCATCAAGTCGGCGAGTGAAGTTCGATTGATCCAGAAAGCCGTCGACGCTTCGGCCGCTGCTCACCGTGAGGCGTGGACGAGGGTGCGACCTGGCGCCTTCGAGTACGAATTGATGGCCGTAATGCTGCAAGCGATCACGGCGCGGGGCTGTCTCCGGCCGGCGTATCCGCTGATTATCGGGAGCGGACCGAACTCGACCGCGCTGCACTACAGCACCAATACGCGCCGACTCGCCAAAGGTGAACTGGTGCTCATTGACGTTGGCGGCGAGTATGCTCACTACGCCGCCGATATCACGCGAACCGTGCCCGTGGACGGCCGATTTACAGCCAGGCAGCGCGAGATATATAACCTCGTCCTCGATGTTCAAAAGAAACTGATCGCGCGGCTGAAACCGGGCATGACTCTCCACGGCGGTGGCCCCAACGACCTCACCGAGATGGCAAAGAAATACTTCGATGAACTGGGGCGCGAAAGGGCAGGTCAGCCAATGGGCGAGTATTTCGTCCACGGCGTGGGGCATCACGTCGGGCTCGAAGTCCACGACCCCGCGGACCTCAGCCGGCCGCTCGAGCCGGGCATGGTCGTTACCATCGAGCCCGGGCTTTATCTGCCAGAAGAGAATCTGGGCGTCCGCATCGAAGACATGCTGCTCATCACGCCAGACGGCTCACGGCTGCTGAGCCGCGCCCTGCCGAAGGATGCCGCCAAGATCGAGCATCTCATGAAAATCCGCTGACCTGAAACGTCAGTTCTCCCGCCTGAATCATCCACAGTTCGGCAACCATCTTCTAGCCGAGCCGCGACCGGCAGGGAGCGGTCCTGGCCTAGCGAAAGGTTTCCCTACGGGGTAGGCAGATTGCTCTTGCGGACCAGCCCGTACCATTCTTCGAGGTCCGTCGGCTCAATGCCCCGGCCGTCGATCTCGACGTTAAAGCGCTTGCCGTAAAGTACCGACCGCTTGCCGCGATTGCTCGCGTAGGTGAACTCTTCGCGCCCGGGGTCTTCGCCGACCTTGATCCCTTTGTTGTAGCCCTCGGTGGTTTCCTGGCTGAAGTTGGCCGCCAGTAGGAAGGGCATGTAGATGGCGCGGTTGAACGCCCAATCCGCCACGGTCACGGTGACCGTTTTAGCGCCGTCGGCGCTGGCGTACTCTCGGCTGGCTTGGGTGTATTTGAAGTCGCCCATGCTCTGCGAGGAGCCGCGCGGATCCTTGGCGGTCCAAGTGGGAGGCGGCTCCGGCAAGACCTCATCAATGATCGTTTGGAAAGCGAGAGGCTCGACCGCCTCCATGTTCTCCAAGGTTTCCTGCATGCCTTGCAGGTCGTTCGCCATGCCACCCAAAGCACTCAAAGCGCCCAGGGGGTTGTCCATGTTGCCGCCTTCTCCGGTGGTCTGCTCGACTTCGCTGGCGACCGATTCGACGGCCTGTTTTCCGAAATAGTAGATGCCGAAGCCCACGGCTCCGCAGGCGCCGATACAGAGCAACAGAATGATGACGACGATTTTCATGTGTTTTCCCCTGGATTTGTTTCGATGAACTTCCGCCGGAAGGCGGAGTCTTACGAGCGAATCCTACTGCGTCGCCGTGACTTCCGGTTCGATCAGTGCGTTGCGTGATACCTGTTGCTGCCCTATCACACGTCCCATCATATCCTTCATGGCCCGGCCAAAGTCTTTGGGCAGCGAGACGGTATACTCCAGGCCGCGATAGATCTTGATGACTCCGCTGATGGCGTCCTGCCAAGGATGCACGTAGGGGTCGGTGTTGTAGATGAGGTAGAAGACCGGGGCGTGGATGCGTGGATTCTCCGCCAGCATTTTCCGCGAGATCTTCTTCTCGATCATCAGTTTCGGGCCGATAATCATCACGGCATCCGGCTGCGGGTCTTGCGGTCCGAGATGTTTAGTGAACAACTCAGTCAGGAAGCGTGAGCCGCTTTCTTCGTCTTGGAGTTGAGCGAAATCAATCATGCCGCCCGCGATCGACTCGACCGCGTCACCGAGGGCTGGGAAATCGATACGCCGCACGTTCTCTTGCTCAAAAATCACGCGCTCTTCCTGCATGTTGAAACCAACTAGGCTGAACGACCCGATGCGTGGCTCACGGGAGATTGCGCGGACGATCGAGATGATGTTTTGGAGGTCGTAGGGGCGCAAGTTGACCTCGCCGGAATCGGTAGGTGTGAAGTTGACGAGCAATTTCATATGCAACAGTTTGTCCTTGTTCTCCCGCTGGACCGGCGGTTCCTCCAGAAATAGTTCCACCTCGTTCGGCCCCACGGTGAAAGGCCGCCGCGTGCCTGCCTGCTGCTCAACGATGCCCGGCACGGAACATTCGATCTCCCAGTGGGCTGAACAGACCTTCTCACCACGGTCGCGCATCAGCCAATCCACCCGGTAGCGTCCGGCCCCTAGCTTAAACCGGCCCGGTATCGTGGTCTCCCCTTCGGCCTCGCCGGCAATGAATGGGACGGAATAGCTATCCGAGAAGTAATATTTCTCACCCTCGCCGTCGAGAGGCTCGACGCGAAACAGAATGCGCAGTGAGTTGCCGTCACCGGCTAGGGCTTTGAGGGGAATCGTTACCAGGTATCCCGCGGTGAACTGCAGGTCAAAACCGAGCTTCGGTTTGGACGGCAGCACTTCGCAGGGAACGTCGTCGCGGTGCTCCTCCGAAGATAGGACGGCGCGGTCGGAGTTGATAAGCCGTATCGAGCCGTCTTCCAACGACCCACGCATCATGCGCTGGCCGAAGGCGGCTGTAGTGAACATCAGCGAGGCCGCCGCCAAGGTGCTGACGCGGCCCCGGAAGCGTCTCGCGCTATCGCTTCGGAATGCCATTGCTGATCGCTGAATTATACCGAAGACGAGCGCTGTGGGGATATCGGTCATTAGGCCTATGCCTGACCCCCCGGGCTCATCCCGGCGTTTCGCTGAACGTGTCTATAATCGGCCCGCGGCCGCCGCATCACCAGCCCCTGCTACGCATCCGCTCCAGAATAATTTCGCTGTAGGTGTCCATCTGAGACGGCCGCCGCCGCCGCGGATCGGGGATACACGCGGCTAGGCGAGCCGACTGGCCGCGGTTGAGTTGCGAGGCGGCGATTCCGTAGTGGTACCGCGATGCCGCCTCCACACCCCAGATTCCAGGGCCCCACTCGATGTAGTTCAGGTAAAGCTCCAGGATGCGATCCTTGGAAAGCACAAACTCCTCAATCGGGACGAGGGACACCTCCAGCACTTTGCGAACCGGCCAGCGGTGGGTCGTCAAAAACAGGTTCTTGACGAGTTGTTGCGAGATCGTCGAACCGCCCCGCAGCCGGCCCCGCGTTTCCGCCTCCTCAAAGACCTTTTCGAGTTCGAGCCAGTCGATTCCGCTGTGCTCGTAGAAGCGTCCATCTTCAGCGGCAATCACCGCGCGCTGCAAATCAAGAGGGATCTGCTCAAGCGGGATGAATACCTGTACGAGCTGGTAGGCGCCTTCTTCAAAAAACGACTCGACCCGCCGCTGTATCTGGACCCCCGTGGCAACCGGCACGAACCAACGCAGACCGATCAGCGCGATGCTGCAGAAGGCGTAGAACCCGAGGATGAGATAAAGAGTCCAGCGTACGAACCGCGGCAGCCGCCGGCGACGTTTGCGGCGAAACCTGTTCCAGAGCGATCGCATCGCGCTTACGTTAACAGTGGGCTACTGGGCACGAAACCCGAAACAGAACCGTTACCGTCAGGGATTGCTCCACTTTCCCGCCATGGATGAATCCGGCACTGCCGGCGGCCCCACTTACCAAAGCCGTCGCGCAAACAGCCAGGGGACAAGCTCCGGTTCGCTAAAGGCCCGCTTCCAGCTGTCGTGCCTCACATCCTTGTATTCGGTGTACCTCGGCTCCCCACCCACGCGGCGCACGGCGGCGACCATCTCCCGCGAGCGGCGCGGTGACACAACCCGGTCCTTGGCCCCGTGAAACGCCCATACCGGGGTCGGGTTCGGCTGGACCAGCCGCGGGCTCCCGCCGCCGCATACCGCCACCGCACCTGCGAAATACGTCGGATGCCGCGTGATCGCGCTCCACACTCCGAATCCACCCATCGAAACACCCGTTATGTAGATTCGGCGCGGATCGATATTGTACTTTTGCTTCAGGCTCTCGACCAGTTCCAGTACCAGCTCGAGCGGTTCTTTTCTATGCGCCGGGCGCTCAACCAGAGCCCAACTATTCACCCATTCCGTCCGTGATTGCGGGGCGAGCACGAAGCTCGGATATTCGCGCTGTACGTCGTTCGACGTCCACAACGAGACGCCCGGCTCGCTGCTGCCGTTCAGATGCCGCCGGTTGTCCGATCCCCGAGCTCTTGACCCGTGCAGAAAAATCACAAGCGGGTAGTCCTTGTCCGGTTCGAAGTTCCAAGGTTCGAGCAGGCGGTAGGGCAGTTTCTGCCTGCCGGGACTCTGATAGACGTGTTCCCGAAACAGTGTGGCGGGGTCTTCGGGCGCCGCTGGAATCACCCGAACAGGATTGGGCTGGCGCGGCAGGGCTGGCGGAGTCGCGTGCCCAGGCACCGCCACGCGCGCCGATTCGGCGGGAATATGCGGAGCGGGAACGCCTGGGTCGATCGGCTCAGCCGGTTCGACGGTCGCTCCAGGCGGCACCGGCGGCGGAGCACTCCTCACATGCCGGCCACGGATCCCGCAGCCGGCCAGGACGAGCAACAGCAGCAGCGCCGGCGCCCACTTCTTCTTCTCGCTGGGTGAAAACAAGAACACAGCCTACCGCTCCGAATCGTAACAATTCAAGCAGCCAAACCGGCCCGGCTGTTCGCCTTAGCCAGCCTGTAGTACTTCTTCTGATGTGAATTCGCGAGCCACGCCCCTCATTCCCGAGGGGCGATCACGCAGCGGGGTTCTGTGTCTGCGCGATCATGACGCGGCTCTTGAAGTCTTCGAACATCGATTCATCCAGGCGAATTTGGGTCGGCCGCTTCGTAAGTGTGGTCATGCGGTCGATCTTGTCCTGCAGCTTGAGTAGAGCGTAGAACAGATTCTCCGGGCGGGGCGGGCAGCCGATCACATACACATCGACGGGGACAATCTTGTCAACGCCCTGCAGCACGGCGTACGTATTGAATGGGCCGCCGACCGACGAGCAAGCGCCCATCGAGATGCACCACTTCGGCTCCGGCATCTGGTCCCAGATGCGCTTTAGAACCGGCGCCATCTTCAGCGTCACCGTGCCGGCCACAATCATCAGGTCCGACTGCCGGGGGCTGGGGCGGAAGACTTCCGCGCCAAAGCGAGCGATGTCGAATCGCGACGTGGATGAGGCGATCATCTCGATCGCGCAGCACGCCAACCCAAACGTCAGAGGCCAGATGGCCGATTTGCGCGCCCAGTTGAAAACGTAGTCAACCGACGTCGTCATGAAATTTCGTTCAAATTGGTTTTGCAAGTAGGGCATGCAGTCTCCCGAGCCAGGATCAAACATTATAGCGAGCTAGCGACTGAAACTGGCCCTTCATTGCCGTCCCTGGCAGGTTCAGTTAAGTATCCGTAGCGGGTTCGGCTCGCTCGCCAGAGGTCCCGGCTCCGGGATCGGCGGTTTGCGCGCGGTGATCAGCAACGCCCCTTCGCGGTTGAAGGCTTCTTTCTCGTCGCGGGAGCGCCAGTGAATGTCGGGTTCGAAGTCGGGCGGGACCGGAGTGTCATCGGGGATGCGGTCGTGCTCGACGTCCACGAATCCCAGCAGTGAGAAGACTTCTTTCCACTCGGCGGTCGAGCGCAGATGGATCTCAGCCGGAGCGTACTCCTTCCAGTGGAGCGAATACAGGTTCTCTGCGTAGAACGACATCAACAAGAAAACGCGGCCGCCCCAAGCCGTCACCCGGAACATCTCGCGGAACGCTAGCTCGGGTGAGTGCCAATAGTACGCGCTTTCAATGCTGACGACGTGCGTGAAGTAGTCTTCGGCCCAGGGGATCTCTTCGGCGGAACCGGGGGCGAAGAGAATGTTCTGGTAGGCGATCGACTTGGCACGCGCCGAAGCGATCAGGTCGTCAGCGAGATCGATGCCGACCACTGCTCCGTCGGGGCTGCGCTGCGCTACGAGGCGTGCGGCCCAGCCTTCCCCGCAGCCGATTTCGAGCGTGCGGTCGTGGGGGCCGAGGTCCATGCGGTCCAGTAGTTTTTCCGCGGCCGGACGCTGCCAAGCTTCCATCCGCGCCGCTTGCCCGGAAGCCAGCCACTGGTTGAACTGCTGGCGGAGGTTTTCCTCGTGCTGCAGCCGGGCGATGAGGTGAGGCGGAACCATGACCAGGTTTGCGGCCTGCCTGCGCGTACGCCGCGCAGCCGCTAGTCGCCGGCGATCGAGACCAACTCCTGCTTCTTCAGAACCAGCTCGGCATCTTCCATTGTGAACTCCGCGACGCGCGATGAGATATTCATCGAGCAGTAGTTGGGGCCGCACATTGAGCAAAAATGGGCGGATTTGTAGCCCTCTTCCGGCAGCGTCTCATCGTGCATGGCGCGAGCCGTCTCGGGATCGAGCGAAAGTTCGAACTGCCGGTTCCAGTCGAATTCATAACGGGCTTTCGAGAGTGCGTCGTCGCGGTCGCGGGCGCCCGGACGGTGGCGGGCGATATCGGCGGCGTGGGCGGCGATCTTGTAGGCGATCAGGCCTTGCTTGACGTCGTCTTTGTTTGGCAAGCCGAGGTGTTCTTTGGGCGTCACGTAGCAAAGCATCGACGCGCCGTGCCAGCCGATCATGGCGGCGCCAATCGCGGACGTGATGTGATCGTAGCCGGGCGCGATGTCGGTCACAAGGGGCCCCAGAGTATAGAAGGGCGCCTCGTGACAGATCTCGTTCTCTTTTTCGACCTGCATCTTGATCTGATCCATCGGGATGTGGCCCGGACCCTCAATCATCACCTGGACGTCATATTCCCAGGCCTTCGTCGTCAGTTCACCCAACGTTTCGAGTTCGGCGAACTGGGCGGCATCACTGGCGTCGGCAATCGAACCGGGACGCAGACCGTCACCGAGCGAAAAACTCACATCGTACTTTTGAAAAATCTTGCAGATCTCGTCGAAGTTCTCATACAGCAGGTTTTGCTGATGGTGGCGGACCATCCATTCGGCCAGCAGCGACCCGCCGCGGCTCACAATGCCCGTAACGCGCTTCACGGCCAACGGTACGTATTGGATCAGCACACCGGCATGGATCGTCATGTAATCGACGCCCTGCTCGGCCTGCTCGGTGATCACGTCGCGCATCACGGGCCAGGAGAGGTCTTCGATCTTGCCGCCGACGCGCGTCAGCGCTTCGTAGATCGGCACGGTACCGATCGGCACCGGCGAGTGATCGATGATGGCCCGCCGGATGCGAGGAATGTCCCCGCCCGTTGATAGATCCATCACCGTATCGGCGCCGTACTTGATCGAGTAGTCGAGCTTTTCGAGTTCCTGCTCGATCTCTGACGTCACAGCGGAGTTGCCGATATTGGAGTTGATCTTGCACATCGAGGCCACGCCGATGCACATCGGTTCGAGATTCACGTGCCGCACATTGGCGGGAATGATCATCCTGCCGCGCGCCACTTCGTCGCGTATTAACTCGGCGGACAGCTTCTCGCGGCGCGCCACATACTCCATCTCTTCGGTGATGATGCCCTGACGGGCGTAGAACATTTGAGTGCAATTTGGATGGTCGGTTCGCTTAGCGACCCAGGCAGCGCGCATAGAACACCTCATTTTCCCGGCTCGATCCCGGGCAGCACTCATTATGTCACCGCCCCGAAGGGCAGGCAAATCGGCTCATGAACCCCACCTCTCTCCCCCCTCAATTACGGGGCTTGCGGACCGCTGGTTGCTCTTTTGCCATAAATAGGAGATTCTATGAGGTTTTCCCGCTATGCGCGTCCGCCTCTTCCATCACGACCGTTGCTTCGATGGCGCTTGTTCAGCCGCCGTCTTCGCGGATTTCTTCCGGCAGCGTTTCGATGCCAATGCCGAGTTCGTGCTGACAGGTCTGTTTCACCGCGCCGATCAACTCTTCGACGAAGCGCTATTCGATGGAGATGAGAACGTCATCGTCGATTTCAAGTACTGTGCTTCTGACAAGTTGACATGGTGGTTCGATCATCATCAGAGCGCCTTCCTTTGCGAGCAGGACGGCGAGCACTTCGAGCGCGATACGAGCGGACGGAAGTTCTACGACGCAAGCTTCAAGTCCTGCACGAAGTTCATTGCCACGATCGCGCGGGAGAAGTTTGGGTTCGATCCCGCGGGACTGGAAGAGCTGATTCGCTGGGCCGACATCATCGACGGGGCGCAGTACGAGAGCGCCCGAGAGGCCGTGGAGATGAAAGCGGCGGCGATGAAGCTGACTCTCGTGCTGGAAGCAGCCGAACAGAACCGTAGCGCACGCATCATCCCGATGCTGACAAAGTACTCGCTTGATGAGATTGCGGCCTTGCCGTGGGTCGTGGAGTGCTTCCAGGAGTTGTTCCAGCGGCATTTGGAATCGATCGAGCTGATTCGCGGCCGCAGCAAGCGTACCGGCAATACGGTGTTCTTCGACTTGGCGGATTCCCAGCACGGCGGCTACAGCAAGTTCATCCCCTATTACTTGTTCCCCGATAGCGTCTACACCGTCTCGGTGTCGGACGCCGGGTTTCGCACGAAGGTTTCCGTCGGCTCGAACCCCTGGGTCAGCCAGGAACCCCGCCACAACCTCGCCACCATTTGCGAACGCTACGGAGGCGGGGGCCACTCACGGGTCGGCGCCATTAGTTACGGACCGAATGAGATCGAGCGGGCGCGGCGGACGGCGCGGGAGATTGTTTCCGAGCTGTCCGCCGGGTCGTAAAATCGCTCAGTTGTGACAGCCATTTTGGGATAGGGTTTAGCACCCATCCTGTCGAAGAGTATTCTAGGCCTGCATCTCTCTCCATGTGGCAAGGCGTGAGCCCCCCTTGGCGCGGGAGCGTACGGCAACGGCGCGGCGGGCACCGCAAGCAAGCGCAACCGGGCCATGGCGGCTTTATTGCGTACTTCGACCGCCAGGTGCTGAGAAACGTAGGCTGAACCCTTGAAAGGCCCAGGATACTTTGACCCAACTGAATCGTCGCGCTGTGGCGGAGCGAGTGCGCCAAACCCTGCTCAAGCTCGAAGAGCTGCCGGCGTCGGGGCGCGTCGTGCAGGCGGCCTTGGAAGCGACTGCCGACAGACGCTGTACGAGCGAGCGGCTCCAGGAAATTCTTGCGGCGGACCCGGCCGCGACAGCCGACGTCTTGCGTCTCGCGAACTCCGCCTACTAAGGAGTTCGCTCCGAGATCAGGACTCTCTCGCTGGCGGTGACGCTCATCGGCCATCAGCGCCTGTCGATGCTGTTGCGTCATCTGCTGGCGGGTAAGTTGCTGCAGACGCTGGTATCGAGGGGCGAGCCGGCCCTTCTCGCTCGCAGCTTCGCGTTGGCCGCCGCGGTCGTGGCGAGAGAGGTCGCGCGCTTGAACAACACGGCCGACCCGGACGAGATGATGGTCGCCGGTCTGATCCACAATGTCGGCGAGGTGGCTTTGCTGGCCGCGGCGCAGGAGGGCTATGAATCCGTTCTCGGTCTCGCGCCGCGGTTCGGTCGGGCCGAAACGGAACTGCGGATACTCGGAGTGAATTCGTTCGAAGCCAGCGCCTCACTTCTGCGGGCGTGGGACTTTCCTGACGTGTTCATCCAGGCCGCGCGCCATTGGGACGACTGCGACTCGCCCGCTATCGATTCCGCCGCCGGCCTGCATGTGGGGTTTGTCCACATCGGCGCGCGGATTGGCCGGGCTTGGGTCAATAGGTTGAGCGAGTCCCAGGCAGTCGGGGCAATATCCGAATCGGTGATCGTGCTAACCGGTGTCGATCCCGCTACCCTGCCCGGCATCTACGACCACATCAGGGAGGGTATCGAGCGCCTCGACCGCAGTTTGTGACTCACCGACTCACCAACCACGCAACAACGTCCACTCCTTCGCTAACATAGGCCGCATGCGAGCCACACCGCTCCACGCCCGGCTTCTCATTCTTGCGAGCCTCGCGTTTGTGTCCGCTCCATTGGCGGCGCAAACCCTCGATGTGCCGATTCGGCTGCGGGAAGTTGCCGGTGTTGCGCGGCGGGGCGAAGCGGTCACATTCGGGGTGCCGCTTCCCAAGGGTCTTGTAAACGACACGCAACGCCTGCGCTTGTATGGGCCCGATGGACGTCCGGTGGCCGCTTCGTTTCGGGCCGTCAACCGTTGGTGGGATGACGGCTCGATTCAATGGATTCACACTGACCTGTTCGCTGATGTCGCGGCAAATGAGGAGGCCGTCTACCGGCTGAGACTCTCCGATGCGCCCCCACCGCCGCCGCCGTCCACACTGCTTGTCAGCGAAGACCGCGACCGCATTACGGTCGATACCGGTCCCTTGGAGTTTGAAGTGCGCCGCCTCGGTCCCTTGCTCCAGGCGCCGGGGCTGCGTGATGTCGACTTCGTCTTGCGCTCGGATGAGCGCATCTACCGCGCCGGCCGCTGGCAGGCAACCACGCTCGAGGTTGAAGAGCAAAGTCCTCTCAAGGTCGTTATCAAGCGGACAGGGGCTCATGGCTGGTTGAACCGGCAGGAACGCGCTCTCGACTATGAGTTGCGCGTCGTGGCCTATGCCGGGCTTCCGTACATCCGCCTGATCTATACCTTTGTCAATCGTCAGGGGCGCGAGATGAGTGACTTCGTGCGTCTCGACGAACTTCGTCTCGAAGGCCGCCTCGAGCAGCCGGCAGCGGCCCAGCGGGTCGATCAACTCTCGGCCCACTCACGGCGCAAAGGATGGTTCCAGGCAGGTTTGGTTGGGGTGGGAATGCGATGGTTCTGGCAGCTCTACCCGAAAGGTTTCGAGATTCAACAGGATCAAACACTGCGGCTGGAACTGTTTCCGGCCACGGCGCGGCCCCAAAACATCTACACCGGAGTTGCCAAGACCCACGAGATGCTGTTGGCGTTCGATGGGAACGACTACTCCGCCGCATTGAATGATCCGCTGCAGGGTGTTGCGCCCGCCAGCTGGTACACGCGCGATACCGGAGCGCTGGGGCGGCTTGCGGAGTCATCGCCCGATGTGATTCGTCCCGAGTATTGGCCGCTTGTTCAGAAATACGATCGCTGGCTTGTCGAGAGCCGTAACGCGGTGCGGGCCAAGCGCGACCGCGGTTTCGAGTTCCGCGGCAAGCGTTATGACGAGTATGGCATGCTTAATTTCGGCGATGCCATGCACAAGCTGATCCCCAACGACAGCCGCCCCGACTACGGCATTCATTGGGAATCGCAGTACTACGATTTCCCGCACGCCCTGTTTCTGCACTTCTACCGCACCGGCGATATGGACTCGTTCCGCATGGCGATCGAGGCCGCCGCGTACCTGGCCGATGTGTCCATCTCGCACCACGAGGCCGAGCCGGGACGCGACGGTGTACCGCGCACAACACCGGCGCTCAACCACTGGGTTCGCTACTCGAATGGCGAATTCATGTCGTCAACGAGCTGGTTCGGGTATAAGAACGAAGGCCTGTTCGACCGCTACTTACTCACCGGCGATCTGTGGTCTCGTGATGTGGCTCGCTTGTCGGCGGACTTTGGCGTCTATTACAACGGCCTCGATATTGACAACAACACGCGATCGATCGGTCACGGCTTGTTTGCCATGCTCAAGGCGTACGAGGTTTTCGGTGACAAGAAATACCTTGACCGGGCGCACTGGATCGTCGATTCGGTTCACGCCTGGCAAGACGGTGACATCGAGCGGCTGCGCGAGTTGAACTCCCGCGTCAAGTGGGACCCGCGGTTTCGCGGCGGATACAGTCATCAGTCGTGGATGTATGGCGTCGCTCTCGAAGGCATGGCGCAGGCTTCGCAATATACCGGCCGCCCCGAGATGCCCGGCTACATGCGGCGAGCCGCGGATTGGATCTTCGGCAATCCCCGCGAATGGGACCCTGCCAAGCGAATCTTCCGCAACGCCCCGGTCCACTCAGTAATGCTCACACCGGGACTGGCGTATATCGCCGAAACGAGCGGCGACCAGAAGTACTGGGATGTGGCTCTCGAGAGCTTTAGCAAGCAGACGGCCGAGGCAGACGTGACCAGCCGTTTGAAGCTCTTCGCGCAGCTATTTCGAAATTCACAGCGCTTCACGTGGTACCTCTCCAAAGACTTCGAGCCCCCCGGCAAGGCCCGCGAAACAACCCCGCCGAGCGGCAACGAAAACCCGTAGCGGGGACCTCCGTTTTGAGGTCCGCGGCCTTTGACTCTTGCGACTCCGCATCGCCGCCAACGTCGGCGAGCGAACGCAAAGATCCCAAGAAACGCTCTTTTACCAAACGAACTACCCCCAGGCTACCGAGCAACGGCGCGACCGCTCGATAGTCCGATCACGCCAAGTCAACATATTTATTTCCCTAGTCTTCAACAACTTACATTTTCTAGCCCCCGCCAGCAGCCTTCTCCGAGGTTATACTTGCCCTGGGTCATAGAAAGCATAGGCTGCGTAGCAAGGCCCGAGAAAAGTCACTGACACAGGCTACTACTTGTCACCAATTGATCGCGGACCACGCCTCAACCCGGTTCACGAACAACGCCCCCCAAAACCGTGCCACACTCTCTTCCGCCCCCACTCCCGGCCGGCCTTTGTGTCAGACGCCACGAACACCTCTATCTTCTGCTTTATCAACAACATCCATCACTGCCGAAGATTCATCGGAGGGTCGGCTGCCCAGGAAGAGAAAACTCAGACATGTTGCAAAATGATGCATTTTGATGCATCCCGCCGGCTCGCTGACTCAACCGTCCATTCAAGGCGCGCTCATGTCGGCGGCAATGCCCCCAGCGGACAGCTTCTCGCCATAGAACCGGGCCGTATCGATCGAGAAAGGCAGGTAGGCGCCGTTGTACCAGGACGCGCGGCCGAAGATGAGTTGCGTGGCGGTCTGCTGGGTGAAGCCGCCGAAGACTCCCCCGCGGTCGAGCGTGCCGTCGATGTAGATCTCGCCCCGGCCGATCGAGCCGTCGAACGTGAACGCGACATGATGCCATTGACCGGGTGCAAGGGCCGCATCCGAGACAAGCCAACTCGAATAGGCCGGCAGGCCGGCAACCGACAGGAGCAGGCGCCCCGAGGAATTGACGCCGCAGAACCACCCCTGGTAGTCGCCGCCGTAGTTCGAGAAGATTACTCCCCAACCCAGCGGAAGCGCTTGCAGTTTGATCCACGCCGTGAAGCTGAAACTGGCGGCGCTCAGGCCGGCATCGGGCGCAACCGTGGCGTAGCTCGAAACGCCGTCGAAGGCGCGGGCGAGGCCGGAATTACCCGCGACGGAACTCGTCCCGGCACCGGCGGTGATAGCGTCGTGTTGGTTGCCCGAGCTGTCAGTGAGAACGATCCCCGACCCCTCGCCCAGGTTGTCGAAAGCCCACGCGGCGGCAGGCTGAAGCGCGGCAGGGGCAGGGAAAGAGGTGTAGTCTCCCTCGACTTGAGCGGGGGCCCAGACGTCAGGGACGAGCTTAGTCTCGTCGATGGAGAATGCGAGCTGATAGCCGCTCAACCAGCTTGCCTTGCCGACCGACGCGGTTCCTGAATCTTGCGCTGTCAGGCCGGCGACAATCGCCTGACCTTCCAAGGCGCCATCAAGGTAGACGGCGGCCCGTTGCGTCCTGCCGTCGTAAGTCACCGTCACGTGGTACCAGCGGTTGAGGTCGAGCACCGAGGACGAAACGACGCCCCGGGACGACGCCGGCAAACGATTCAGCGAGAACAGCACTCGTGCGTCGGGCCGCACGGCGACGTACCAGCCTTGGTAGTTGCCGCCGTAGTTCGCGAAGACCACGCCGAGCCCGCCGGGATAGCTGTCCAGTTTCAGCCAGGTGCGCAGCGTAAACCGCGAGGGCGTCAAGCGGGGCGACCACGGGATGCTCATCGAATCGCTCACGCCATCGAAGCGGCGGCCGAGGCCGTCAACGCCGGCTGTCTGGGTGGTTCCAGCGAGAACGCCGTCGTGTCCGTTGCTGGACACATCTTCGGCACCGTCGTCGAAGTTCCAGCGGGCGGCGACCGCGGGCTCGGCCGGAGGAGCCGGGGCGCTGAAGAGAGCGAAATCGGCGGTGATCTCAGCGGCAGTTTTCGCGTAGCCGTCGATGCGGGTTTCGTCGATCGTGAGGTCGAGGTAGTAGCCGGGAAACCAGGAGGCTTTTCCGGCCAGCAGCGGCAAGGTTGTTTCAGGGTCCAGGCCGGGGATCGTGGCCTGTGTACTCAGGCTGCCGTCGACGTACATCGACGCTTGTTGCGCCAGATGATCGTAACTCACCGCGATATGGTGCCAGCCTCCGGGCGGCAGAGGGTCGGCCGATGAAAGCCAGTGCGCGCTGGAGGGTTGCTTGGCGCTCAGAAACAATAGCCGGCCCTGCGAGTTTACGCCCAACCACCAGCCGCGGTAGTTGCCTCCGTAAGCGGAGAGGATCGTGCCCAGGCTCGCCGGATACGATTCCAATCGTACCCACGCTCTGACGGTGAAGCTCGACGGCGTGAAAGCCGAGGCGAGACCGAAGTCAATCGCGTCGGTTGAACCGTTCAGCCGCCGGGCGTTACCGGCAACACCCGGAACGGCGATCGTTCCGAAGCCTTGCGTGAGTCCGTCGTTTCCGGCGCCGGAGGAGTCGCTCACCGTGACTCCGCTGCCCGCGCCTGCTTCATCAAAGCGCCACTCCGCGGTCGGTGGGCCACTTGCCGCTCCGGTCGCCGAGACTCGAATGTTGTCGATGAACCAACCTTCGTGGAGATTCGAATTAGCGTCAAACGTATCGAAGTCGAAGCGCAGCCGCACGCTTTGTCCGGTGTAGCGCGTGAGGTTCACGCGGTGATGCTCGAAACCCGCTGTGTCGTGTGCCAGGTGGCTGATCGTTTGCCAGGTGACGCCGTTGTCAGTGCTGATCATCAAGCGCCCTGAATCGGCGTTGAGATACGCCCCGCTCGAAGTGCCTAGGTCGATGGCAGCCCCAAAGCCTTCGCCGTCGAGATATTGATCCCACTCGATAAGCGCGCCGGAAACGCCCGTTAGATCGGTCGCGGGCGAGGTCAAGGTTCCGAATGTCCGTGCACCGGTGCTATAGTTCCCTGCCGCTTCATCACCGAACCACCAGGAATAGGCGCCCGCTGCCGCACGGCGCGTCGAAACGTGCCAGGGGCCGGTCGCCTCCCAGCCTGAACCACCGGCCTCGGCGTCTTCGAACAACAGGGTGGCAGCCACCGCCGGGGCCACCCCGCCACAGGCCGGCGGCAAGTCGAAAGACGCGAAAACGCTGAGCGCCGTGTCGTTCGGCTGACCGTCCTCGATAGGATTGAGAGCGGCGGAGGCCCCGAAACCACGGGTCGCGAAGGCGACCCACAGCTGACAGCCATCCGCGCCGCCAACGCCCAGCAGTTGAGCCGCCTGTAGCATGGCGTCGCGGGCATCAAGCATCGACGGCCGACTCGGTGTGAGCTTGAGGCCGGTTGTAACAGCCTGCTCGAAGTCTTCGGCGCCCAGAGCCGAGCGCACGTCCCAAAGTACGCTGGCCCAGATCTCGCCGTCGTGATGCAGTTGCGGGACGCGCAGCAGTCGCCCCGTCCCGGGGATGACTTTGAGAAAGAGCGTGCCCATGTCCCCGAACGTGTACGGGCTGTTGTCGTAAGCGACCGTACGGAGTCCGCTCGTCGGGTTCCCGGTTACGTACTCGCCGACGACCGGATCAGCGGTGAACGAGGCGGCGTAGATGTCGCTCCACCCTTCGCTCATGGCGCCGCTGTGCCACAGGAACAGGCCGGCCGAGCTGCCGGGGCCGCCGATAAGCCTTGTCGATAGGCCGTGTGCATACTCGTGAATCATGACGTCGGCGTCAAACGCGGCGTCATGGCGGCTGTAGGTAAACAGTCCCAACTGCATGCGCGGCGCGATGCCGTCGGGCGGCGCTAGGAAGGTCGCGTTGTTGGGGACGGACGAATCTTCGACATCGATTCGTACGGCATCGCCCTCAGCCCCGCCCCGCCCGAAGTTAGCAGCCTGGAAATTGCCAGCCGGCTCATCGAACCCCAGACCGTAGAGCCAGTCGTGTATGGCATTTGCCCAGTAGAAGGCGTTTGTCAGCGCAGCGTCCCGGTCAGGCAAGGTGTTGTTGGTGGTTGCGTAGCTGTCAGTGAACGCGAAATCAAACACGCCCGCTGCGCCTGTCTCACGAGCATCGCACAGATTATTGGCGTCGGCGTCGCGACAGGCATCAACGTTGTTGCCGTTGGTCTCGTCGTCCTCAATCCAACAAGAACCTTCCAGGACGCCCGAGCGAAACCAGCCGGGGTAGATTTCAGCCGGACAGAGGCCGCCGGCCGCAGGCCAGCCCGTGAGCGGCTCCGCGGTTCGCGCTCCCTGCGAGGGATTCGCACGATCGGGCGCGCGAAACACTTTCCCCCAGGGTTCGAGAGCCTGGGTGAGATTGCGGCTGAAGAGAATCTCGCCTCCGACACCGTCGACGACGACAGAATATACGCCTTGCGGGGAAAGATCGATCAGCATCTCCCAAGCGGCCACGGCTTGGGGCCGCAAGCCAAACCACACCAGGCGAACCGGCACCGGACTATACAGCTGCGGACTGGATAGCACCATTCGCCTCTCAGGTCCCGTCTCGGGAGACTGGATATTGAGGCTCAATTCGACATCTGGAGATAGTTTGGAAACAGCGGATTCGACAGCTTGGCGTTGAGAGAGTGTGACGGTCAGGTAACCGGCTTCTGACTCGGCCGCCGCCTGGTTGACTCGCCAGACACGGCCATCACGGTCAATATGTACAGTTGTTTGCGCGTCGAAAAAATTCACACCCGTCCATTGCGGCTCGAAGACCAGATGCGTGAGCCCGGCTTTGGGGGTCTCGTAACGGGCGGTGAGCGCCCAGTCGAGATCTGGCTGTGTCTTGCCACGAGAAGAGTTATTCAACCGGGAAAGGTAGTCACGGGCGATGGCTTCCGGATCGCCGGCGCGAGCGGCGCTGAGCGGCGAGCCGGTTCGAAGAATCGCCCGCGCCCGAGTGATCAGGCCGGCAGCGCTCGCGGCTTCGCCGTTCTTCGATCGAGTTAGGGGAAACGTCCTGCGGTCAAAGCGGCTGTAATCGAGACGGGAAGGACTTTGCCCGGATGCAACGCCCGCCACGGCGAGCAGACAAGCCAGCCCAGCAGTCAAACATCGACGTACCCACACTTAGCTCTTTTCGGCGCTTTCCGGGAGAACTTAGCGGACTGTGCTTGGCTCTCCCAGACTTTTCACACGCCCTGCTCGTGATGCTCCCAACATGTTTTGGTTGGCCTCGCCCTGAGTTGGCGCGACAATAGAGAACATGATGGCGATTGTGAGGACTGGGCTTCCGGCGGCTCTCTGCGCGCTGACGATCCTGGCGGGAACGGCGCGTGCCCAGGATGACGCGAGGGAGCGCGGTTGGGAGATCTTCCAGCAGGCGCGAGCGGCCGCCGGCGTCAAGGCGGACAGCGTCCCTGTGAAGGATTATGTTTTTGAGTTGCAGACGAAAGCCCTGACCCCGGACGGAGAAGTGCAACGGCACAGCAAGGGCTACTACCTACATCCGGGACTCGTACGGCAGGAAATCGACGACCCGAAAGCGAAAATCATCGTGGTATTCAACGGTGACAAGGCCTGGCAGATTGTTCCCGGCGACATCCATTACATGCCCGATGCGTTGGCTAAGCGGTACAAGATGGAACTTAGCCGCTCCCACGTTCTGCTTTCGCCGCCGCCGCCGCGCGATTCAATCTGGCTGCTCAACAAGGAAGAAGTCGAGGGTCGCCAAACCGACGTCATCGAACTGCGAGAGGTTGGCGGGCCGCCCTTGCGCCTGTTCGTTGATAGCGAAACCCACGACGTGTTGAAAAAGATGTTCGTCGGCGATGCGCCCGGGGGTGGCATGGCCCAGGTGGAAGAGTACTTTTCGAACTTTCAGGAATCCGGCGGCTACCGCTGGCCGTTCCATAAGCGCGTCGTCCGCAACGGCAAGGTGGCAACCGAGACGACGACGATGAGCCTGGAAATCAACACCGGCTTGACCGAAAGCGATATCGTTCGCTAGCCTCAGCGCTAGCCGCGGTTCGCCCCACGGCGGCTCCCGGTTTCGTATACTCTCAACTCGATGGTCACTTGAGCGGCCGCTGGTTCGGTGGCCGAGGTCACGGAGGAGGACTGATGAACAGTAAGGCACTTGTCGCGGAATTCGTCGGAACGTTCGCGCTCATCTTTATCGGCGCGGGCGCGGGCGCCATCAGCGGCAGTTTGGTTGCCGTCGCGCTTGCGCACGGCTTCGTTGTTCTAGGCTTCGCGTATGCCTTTGGCTCGATCTCGGGCACCCATATCAACCCCGCCGTGACGATCGGCCTGCTCGTCGGCGGCAAGATCGATATCGGCAACGCGATCGGCTATATCGTCGTGCAACTGCTGGGCGGAATCGCGGGCGCGGCGGTGCTGAACTTCGTGTTGGGCGCCCAGGCGGGAACACTCGGCGCCACGGTTCCAGCGGCGGGTGTCAGCGTCGCGCAAACGTTCGTCCTCGAAGTGATCCTGACGTTCTTCCTCGTGAACGCGATTTACTTCACGGCGGTGAGCGGCAAGGCAGGTGATTTCGCCCCGATCGCAATCGGTTTGACTCTCGTTTTCTGCATCTTGATGGGTGGACCGCTGACAGGCGCTTCGCTGAATCCGGCGCGGACTCTCGGCCCGGCCCTGTTCAGCAGCGCGCCGAACGCGATGGCGACCGTGTGGATCTACTTCCTGGCATGTCCGCTGGGCGGTGTGCTTGCGGCCTTGTTTTATGGGGCGCTGAAAGACAAATAGCCGCCAATCGGCAGGGCCGCGGGCGCGGGAAGATCACCGTCGGCGGCGAGGACCACGAGGCGCTTCCCGCCGGGATTATCATTGTTAAGGCCGGAGCGGCGCACAAGTTCCACAGTAATTGAAGAAGACTTGAAGCTGCTGGTGTTCTTCTCGTCGGCGAAGGCTTAGCAAGTGGGTGGCCGGTTGAGTCGCTGGACCGCTCCCTGGAGGTTACGGCTCTGATTCTTGTGGCGGGCACAATCTATCTGGTGGCGACACCGCTCGGGAACCTCGAAGACATTACCTTGCGGGCGTTGCGGATCTTGCGTGAAGTTGACCTGATCGCCTGCGAGGATACACGCCACACGGGCAAGCTACTGAAGCACTTTGAGATCAATAAGCCGCTGATCAGTTTTCATGAGCACAACGAGGCCGAGCGGGCCGGCGAGCTTGTGGACCGCGCGGCCCGGGGCGTGTCCATTGCGATTGTCTCCGACGCGGGGATGCCGGGGATCTCAGATCCTGGCTACCGTGTTGTCCAAGAGGCGATCGAGGCGGGCGTTACGGTAACACCCATTCCTGGGCCGGTTGCGCTCGAAACAGCACTTGCGGCATCAGGGCTTCCAACGGACGCCTTCCGCTTCGGAGGTTTTCTTCCCCCTAAGACCACACAACGCCGCAAGGTCTTGGAAGCCCTTGCTGATGATCCCGCCACGCTGGTCTTCTATGAAGCGCCTCACCGCATCCTCACGACGCTGGACGACATCATCGCGACACTCGGCGACCGCCCCACCGTTGTCGCACGCGAGTTGACCAAAGTTCACGAGGAATTCTTGCGCGGCCCGGCGTCGCGGGTGCTCGCAACCCTTCAACAGCGCAGTTCGGTGAAGGGTGAGATCACGTTGTTGATCGGTCGGAGCACATCCCCCAGCCGCATGGTGGGAACGATCATCGAACGCGTGAAACTCCTTATCGGCGAGGGAACGGAGCGGATGGAGGCCATCAAGCAAGTGGCCAAGGAACGCGGAATTCCGAAACGCGAGGTCTACCGGTTGCTCGAAGAGCAGCGTTAACGCTAGGATGGCGAACGTGGCCGTGTGCCGCGCCTTTCATGTTTGCACCGGAGTCTAACTAAATCATGACAAACTCTCGTTTTCGTTCCGCCCGAGCCGTGGCCGGATTTCTGGCCCTAACTCTTCTCAGCGCGTGCTTCGCGCTCGCTCAAGAAAATCGACCGCGCAAGCTTAAGCCCGGCTGGGTCCAACTCTTCAACGGGAAGGACTTCACGAACTGGAGAAAGGTCGGCGCTGAGAAATGGGAGGTCGACAAAGACGGCGCGATATACGGCGAAGGCATTTCCGATCAGTACGGATACCTGGCCACCGAGAAGTCCTATCGAGACTTTCACATATCATTGCGCTACAAGTGCGAGGCCGAGGGCAACAGCGGCGTCTACATCCACACCAAGTTCGAGGGCAATACACCCAAGATCATCGCGGGCCGGCAGGTCGAGATCGACCAAACGATCGGCAACAATTCGCCGACCGGGGGCATCTATGGCGATGGCCGCGGTTGGGTTGCATGGCCGGCGCCCGAGTTCAATGCCGTGCAGCGTCCGTATGACTGGAACGACATGCTGATCCAGGTCGAAGGGAACCGCTACATCGTTCACCTGAACGGGGTACAGATTCTTGACTTCACGTACCCGAATCCGGGAGCGGAGGAAGGAGTGATCGCACTCCAGCTTCACTCGGGCGGCAACGGCCGCATGCGCTTCCGCGACATCTACATTCGGGATCTGACGAATCGGTAGCAGCCAGTATCGGGTAGGCCAGTGGACACATCGTCCAAACCTTGGCGTATTGACAATGTGCGTACATTTATGTAGTGTTGTTGTGCATACAAGAAAATAGGAGCGCGGTATGGCTGGAACACAAACTCCCACAGCGAAGGGACGAGGGGAGACCATCAACATTCGCGCCAGCCGCGGACAAAAAGCCCTGATTGACCAAGCGGCAGCGGCTTTGGGGCGGAGTCGTTCGGACTTCATGCTCGATACCGTGTGTCGGGAGGCGGAAGCGGTTCTGCTCGACCAACGATACTTCACGTTGTCGAAGGAAGACTTCAAACGTTTCACGGCGATGCTCGACAAGCCGCCCAAAGACAATCCAAGATTGCGGCGGTTGCTTGAAACCAAAGCGCCTTGGGGGCCATGAGTGGCCTAGGAATCACTCCGCCGCACAAACTCTTGCCCGAGCACGATCTTTCCGCCTTTGACTGCGGCGAGCCGGTCTTGGATGATTGGCTGCGCCGTCGCGCACTCCGCAACGAGGCCAGCGGCGCATCGCGCACCTATGTGGTCAGCGCGGGAAGAAAAGTAGCCGGTTACTACTGCTTGGCCGTTGGCGCGGTTGCTCACGATGAGGCTGCGGGGCGGATAAGACGGAACATGCCGGATCCGATTCCGGTCATGATCTTGGGACGTCTCGCTGTCGACAAAGAATTTCAGGAGGCCGGGACCGGCGTGGGCCTGCTCCGGGACGCCGTCTTGCGAACTCTCCAGGCAGCGGAAATAGCGGGTATCCGGGGGGTCTTGGTACACGCGATCTCAGAGCGGGCGAAACACTTCTATGAGAGCTGCGGCTTCAGGACCTCACTGGTCAACCCAATGACGCTCATGATTACGCTTACCGAAGCTGGGAGTATCCTCGAGAGAGGGCATGCCCGGAAGGAAACGTAGGGCGCCGCACATTGTGCTCGCAGGCCGCTAAGTCAAGCCCATCGGGAACCGATCGAGGGCGGTAACCCCCTCGGGAGTAACCAGATAGTTATGCTCCAGGCGGATGCCGCCTTGCATCGCATCGCAGTAAAGCCCCGGTTCGCAGGCCAGCACCTCGCGGTCTAAGATCGTGTCGTCACTGCCCGGAGTAAGCCACGGGAGTTCCCAGCCGTTCAGGCCGACGCCATGGCCGGCATGGTGCCAAAACGAGCCTTCAGCCGCCTCGAACTTGTCGAGGTGCGTCTTGATCGCCTCGTAAACCTCTTTTGCCGGGACCCCTGGTGAGATCGTCCGCCGCGCGATCTCATGTGCTTCCATCACGTGACCCCAAGCATCCTGCTGAATCTGGGTGGGCCGACCGACCACGAATGTGCGCGTGAAGTCGCACATGTAACCCTCGAAGATCGGGAACGTGTCGAAAATGAACAGATCACCCAGTTGGACACGGCGCGGCGTAGGCGGGCCGCCGCCCTTGATGTTGCGAAGGCCTGTCGCAAAATCACCTGCCAGCAGCACCGAAGTGCCGGCGTTGGCGACCATCGCTTCGTAGTAGATCGAATAGGCGCGGAACTCGGTCATGCCGTGTTCAAGGCGGGCCTTCACGGCGGCTAGGCCGGCTTCGACCAGCGTTATTGCCCGCCGCATGCACTGGATTTCGTCGGGGTCTTTCTGGCGGCGCATTGTGTCAATGGCCGGCGTGAGGTTCTTAGGGCCGCCGCGCGCCACTTCACGAGCGGCTTCGCTGACGGCGAACGACGCCGAGTCGAACTCAAGGCCCAGCATTCCTCCGAAGGGCAAGAACTCCTGCCCCGCGGCTTTCAGCATCAGCGCAACATCCTGCGACCAGTTCGTCGCGATGTTGTCGCGCTCCATGCTGTGGAAACGGTACGTCTCCACTTTGTCCGCCGCCGCTTTCGGCTTGCTGTCCGGCTCGATGACAGGAGCGTCCGTCAGTAGCAGCGTTTTCCCGGACGAATCAAGCAGAAACGCTTGCGGAAGGGCCGAATTGACCAGGGCGCCCGAGAAATAGTAAACCGTCTTCGGGTTGGTGATGACCGCCAGATCGATCTGGTCCTCTTCCATGACTTTGAGCAGCCGCTGTTGCCGCTCGCGGCAATTATCGAGATTGAGCATACGGTCCGATTCTAGCAGGGGGTCGGAGACCTGAATGAGACAGCCGGACTCGATGGCTAGGAACTGTGCGCGGGACAATAGGCCTTGCACATCGTGTCGTCCAGCTTTTGAAGGTCAGGCTCGGAGAGTCGGCCAATTACACGAAGCACATCGGGCCTGTGGAGCGTCGCCAGCTTATGAACCCGCGCGAACGACGGCACGTTCAGGCCCGCCGCACTCCAATCCGCCAGAGAAAAGTCGAACTTTGGACGGCTCGCGCGGCTCGTGATCGGGGCTGCAACGAAATCGTCGTCCTTTCCATCAAGCACGACGACGGCGGGCCGAACCTTGTTCCCAGCTACTTGATGGAACGCGACGCGGACGAGAACCACGTCACCGCGATACAGGTTCATCGATCAGTTTCTCGTAAACCGCGTCTTCGGGTGCGTAAGCATCCGCAAAGCGCTCCTTGCTCACTCGCAGCCAATCGTCACCGTCGCCATCCCAAAGCAGGATCACGCGAATATCCGAGCCGGCCGGAATCTGCCGCGCAATCTCACCGGGCACAACCATGTTGTCTTCAGCAGACAGCTTGCCTTTGAATTCGATAGCGTTCATAGGCGACTCCCATTCTTGACCACCCTCATTCTAAACCGAAGCAGGCTCGCGATTCGGGCGTGTTGGGAAATAGAGGAGCGATCGGCCACGGACCCAGCGGCCTCCCTGACGTTTGATGTAGGACAAGCGACCGTTAAACGCTACGCTACAATTCAATACCATGCTGCTCGACGAAATGATCTCCGACGACGCGAAGGTCATGAAGTCCTCGCTGATCCGGCAGTTGACGGGACTCGTCAACCAGCCGGACGTGATCTCGTTCGCGACCGGCTCGCCCAACGCGGAAATGTTCCCGCACGAGCAACTCACCGAGATCTTCAACGACCTCGTCGCCGCTGAGAAGGGAAAGCTCTTCCAGTACAGCGTCACACGCGGCAACGCCGATCTCATTGAGGCCGTCCGCGAGCGCAACGCCCGTGTCCACGGCATCGAAGCAACGACGGAAGAGACCATCCTCGTCAGCGGTTCGCAACAGGGGCTCGATTTCATTGCGCGGGTGCTGCTCGATCCCGGCGATGCGGTCTTCGTCGAATTGCCGAGCTACATCGGCGCCACCGCCTCGTTCGAGAACTTTCGAGCGCGCATGATCGGGGTCAACAAAACCGCCGCTGGTATGGACCTCGATGACCTGCGGACGAAGATCCGCCAGGCTCGCGCGGAGGGTTCGACGCCGAAGCTCATCTACGTCATCCCGAACTTTCAGAACCCCTCGGGCCATACCTGGGATTTGGCGACCCGCGAAGCCCTCATCGAAGTCGCCCGCCAGGAGAACGTACTGATCGTCGAAGACGATGCCTACGGCGAAGTCTATTTTTCCGGCGATGACCCCGAGATCCTCAAGCCCATCAAATCCCACGAGGGCTCGGACAACGTCATCTACATGTCGACGTTCTCGAAGGTTCTCGCCCCGGGGCTGCGTGTCGCGTGGATCGTCGGTCCGAAGGAGATCGTGCGGCGCATCGAGCTCGCCAAGGAGACCGGCGACCTCTGCACGTCGACGCTGAGCCAGAAGCTGATTCTCGAATACCTGCGGCGCGATTGGCTGGACTCTCATATGGCGGAGGTGCGCGGCTTCTACGAAACGAAGTGCATCTTGATGCAGGCGGCGCTAGAGAAACACATGTCATCGCTTGCCAAGTGGAACAGGCCGCAGGGCGGGCTCTTCCTGTGGGTTGAGCTGATCGAGCAGATCGACACGTTACCGCTGCTCCATCAGGCGGTCGAGCGAGAGCGAGTCGCCTTCATACCGGGCCAGCCGTTCTTCGTCGACGGCAGCGGATCGAACACGCTGCGGCTTTCTTTTTCGAACGTCAGCGACGACAATATAGATCTGGGCCTTGAGAAGATCAGCCGTTTGATCGCCCAAGCCGCTCGATAACCCCTCCAGCAAGGTAGTTCGGCGAAGCCGGGGCGCACGAGGACCGTGGCGGATCGCGGTTCGGTTCATCCGGGCGCCGGAGTCGTTTGCAATGCCGGGCACGAAACAATATCCCGCCGATCTCGCCGAGCAGTTCCGCAAGGAAATCGAAGGCGAGGTGCGCTTCGATACCTATTCGAAGATCCTTTACAGCACCGACGCCAGCGTCTGGCAGATCGAACCCATCGGTGTTGTGATCCCGCGGCACGCCGAAGACGTCGCGGCGATCGGCCAGGTTGTTGCGCGCAACAAAGTGCCAGTACTGCCCCGCGGTGGCGCTACAAGCCTCTCCGGGCAAACCGTTGGCCACGCCGTCCACATCGATTTCGCCAAGTACATGCACAACGTGCTTGAACTGAATACCGAAGAGCAATGGGTCCGCGTCCAGCCCGGTGTCATTCAAGATCAGCTCAACAACTACCTGCGCCCGCACGGGTTCGGCCTCGGCCCGGACACGTCCAGCAGCAGCCGCGCCACGCTGGGCGGCATGGTGGGCAATAATTCGGCCGGCTCGCACTCGATCATTCACGGCAAGATGATCGACCACGTGCTCGAGGTCAACGTCGTCCTGTCCGATGGTTCGGAGGCCAAGTTCGGGCCCGTTGAGAACGCGATGCTCGAAAGTCTCAGCCGCGGCGACCGGCTCGAGAACCGCCTCTATCGCGAGGCCCTGCAACTCGGCGAGACCTATCGTGACGAGATTCTGGCACGCTTCCCGCGTATCATCCGGCGCGTCAGCGGTTACAACCTGGATGAGCTGATTCGCAACAACGGGGCGTTTGGGGCCGGCTACTCAAGCCGTCCAGGTCCGTTCAATTTGGCGCGCGCGCTGGTGGGTAGCGAGGGCACACTGGCGGTCATTAGCGAAGCGAAGATCCGCATCGTCCCGCTGCCCAAGAAGAAGGCGCTGCTGCTTGTTCACTTCAAATCGTTGATTGAAGCCGTGGAGTCGGTGGAAGAAATCATTGCCTTCCAACCGGCCGCGGCTGAGTTGATGGACGAGTTGAATCTCAAACAGGCATTCGCCAAGCCCGAGTTCGCGGCGCAGATGGATTTTGTCGACCGCTCGGCCAAGGCGCTGATGGTGGTCGAGTTCTTCGGCGACACCGCGGCGGAGGTCCAATCGAAGAGCGAGGCGCTGAAGGCCAAGCTGGAATCGAAGCGCATCGGCTTCGGCTATCTGCCCGTTGTTGATCCCGTCAAACAAGCCAATATCTGGAACACGCGCAAGCAGGCGCTCGGCCTGCTGATGAGCGTGCTTGGCGACAAGAAACCCATCGCTTTTGTGGAAGACCCAGCCGTGCCGATCGGCAAAATGCCGGCCTTTCTGAAAGGGTTCCAGGAGATTCTCGAAAGACACGACGCCCACGGCGGCTACTACGGACACGCCTCGGTCGGCTGTCTGCACGTTCGCCCGATGATCGACCTCAAGCAGGCCTCCGAAGTCCGCAAGATGGGCCAGATCCTCGATGAAGTGTTCGCTCTGGTTAAGGAACACGGCGGTTCGATGAGCGGCGAGCACGGCGACGGTATCGCGCGCGGTAAGTACAACCAGCACCTGTTTGGGCCGGAGATCTACGGCGCTTTCAAGAAGCTCAAAGCGCTGTTCGATCCCGACAACATCATGAACCCTGGCAAGGTTGTCGATGCGCCCGAGCCGACCGAAAGCCTGCGCTGGGGCGCGGACTATAAGACCATCCAGATTCAGACCCATCTGAGCTTCGAGCGCGAAGGCGGCTTTGCCCGCGCCATCGAGATGTGCAATGGCATGGGCGTCTGCCGCAAGCGCGATGTGGGCACGATGTGTCCGTCGTATCACGCCACCAACGACGAAGAGCACTCGACACGTGGGCGCGCCAACGCTCTTCGCGCGGCACTCTCAGGAAGGCTCCCGCCTGAAGAACTCACGTCGAAACGCATGTACGATGTGCTCGATCTGTGCCTTGAATGTAAAGGCTGCAAACGCGAATGTCCGACGAACGTCGACATGGCGAAGATCAAGTATGAGTTCCTGGCGCACTACTACGCCGAACACGGTACGCCGCTTCGCGCCCGCATGTTCGCCGGGATCGAGACGCTCAACAAATGGGGTAGCCGCGTCCCCTCGTTGGCGAATTTCACGATGGGGCTTTCGCCCGTCAGGTGGATGCTTGACCGTTTCATCGGCATCGACGCCCGCCGCGAGATGCCTCCGTTCGCGCCGGAGACCTTCGAGACCTGGCACCGCCGCCGCAACACGGGAGCTTCAAACGGCAAGCCCAAGGTCGTTCTTTTTCATGACTGCTTCCTCAACTACAACTATCCGCAGGTCGGCCACGCCACAACCGAACTGCTTGAGAAAGCCGGTTACGAGGTGGTTCTCGCCGACAAGAAGTGTTGCGGCCGCCCGATGATTTCGAAAGGCCTGATCGAGGATGCCCGTGCCGTCGCCGAACACAACGTCCGCACGCTGGCACCCTACGCCGACGAGGGCATACCTGTGGTGGGCTGTGAACCTAGTTGCCTGCTCACGCTGCGGGACGACTATCTGGACCTCATGTCGGGTGATCAGGTCGAGAAGGTTGCCAATAATGCCTGGATGCTCGACGAGTTTCTCGTCCGGTTGCAGCAATCCGGTAAACTGAAACTTCAGTTCAAAAACGAACCTCGGCAGGTTCTGTTCCACGGCCACTGTCACCAGAAAGCTCACATTGGCAGTGCACCCAGTCTGGCGGCCCTGCGGTTAGTCCCAGGTCTTGAGGTGAGCGAGGTTAACTCGGGCTGCTGCGGGATGGCCGGCTCCTTCGGTTTTGAGAAGGAGCACTACGACATCTCCGAGACCATCGGGCGGCAGCGTTTGATGCCCGCGGTCGATGCGGCGTCCCCACAGACGGAAATCGCGGTAACCGGTGTCTCTTGCCGGCAACAGATCGGCCACTTTACAGCCCGCCAGCCGCGCCACGTGGCCGAGATCCTGCGAGACGCAGTAGTTGAATAGATAGCTTTTTGCGAGGGTCGCGTTAACCCCGCCGAGAAGTTGGCGGATTCGTGACTCCGCCGGACGATCGGCCCTGGTGCCGATTGTAGATGGAAAGCAAGGCACATGTCGCATGCTGACACAGTCAACCGTCTGACACTGGGCGGCGCGCTGGCGGCCTTGGCGATTTCCATCGTGTGGGGCGGCAACGTCGTCGCTCTCAAGATCAGCCTGGAAACATTTCCACCATTCTGGAGCGCTTTCTGGCGCATGCTGACAGGCATTACAGTCGTAGGGCTGTGGGGCTGGAGCCAGGGGCGCCGGCTATTGCCCCTGAAAGGCGAGCGTAGATGGCTCGCCGCACTTGGCCTCTTATTTACCGTGCAGATAACGGCAATGAATCACGGAGTCGACTTTACTTCGCCGGCGTATGCCGTCGTGCTGTTGAACTCCCATCCGGTCTTTGCCAACCTGCTCGGCCATTACTTTGTGCCGGAAGACCGCCTATCATGGGCTCGCGTTGTGGGCCTCGTGTTGGCGTTTGGGGGAATCTGTGCTGTTTTCCTGGGCAAGCCCGATGTATCACTGGGCGCGCGGCCGATCCTTGGCAACCTGATTGTCACCTGCTCGGGGTTCCTGCTCGGCTCGCGCACCGTCTATACCCAGCGCCTGGTTCAGACGATTGATCCTGTTCGGCCCATTCTGTGGATGATGACTTGCTCCCTGCCGGCGTTTCTGATCGGGGCGCTAATATTTGAGGAGCCGCTACTGCAACCCGTGGGGACGGAAGCGATTCTCGCCGTCCTGTATCAGGGAGCGGTTGTCGCCGGCCTTTGCTTTATCGTCTGGACGACCTTGCTGAAAACCATCAGCCCCGGACTGCTTTCGATGTTTGCTTTCTCAACACCCATCTTCGGCGTCATTCTGAGCGCCTGGATCTACGCCGAGGCCATTACGCCGCGGCTCATGTTTGGCGTCGTCGCAGTGACGACTGGAATCATCATTGCCACTCGGAACTGGCGAAAACCGCCGACGCCGGCCGTAGATATCGATGGGGGGCCGACGCCATGAAACCCCTTTCGCTGGACTTGAAGCGACAGGCGATCCCCGTTGTAACGCCGTCACCGCCGCTGCAACTGGACGGAGACGAACCGCGCCGCGACAAAACCGTGGGGGTGGGCGTTGCGCTGGTTGCGCTCGCCATTTCGCTTTTCTGGGGCGCCAATATAGTGGCGCTCAAGGTGGGTCTTGAAGCCTTCCCACCGTTCTGGGGCGCGTTTTGGCGGATGGGCATCGGTGCCATCGTGATCGGCCTGTGGGCGCGCGGCGAAGGAGTACGGCTGACGCCCGAACGCCAGGAGTGGGGCCCTTTGGCCGTTCTGGCCTCGCTTTGCTTCATGCAGATATCGCTGCTCAACCACTCCGTGAATATGACGTCGGCCGCGTACGCCGTCGTGCTGATCAATGCCCATCCGATTTTCACGAACCTGCTGGCACACTATTTCGTGCCGGGCGACCGTGTCTCCGGCATGCGCCTCATCGGACTGCTGCTGGCCTTCGCGGGCATCTCGTTCATCTTTCTCGGTAAGCCCGACGCACGCTTAGCGATGTACCCTTACTGGGGAAACATTCTGGCCGTGGTTTCAGCCTTCTTCGTCGCAGTGCGTTCGATAACGACGAAACGAGTCGTGCAACGCGTCGACGCAACGCGCGCTATCTTCTGGACGCTCGTGTTGTCGGAGCCGCTCTTTTTTGTGATGGCTTATGCCTTCGAGCCGCCGACAGTCGGTCCCCTAATCTGGATGCCGGTGGCTGCCATCATCTATCAAGGCGTGATCGTGGCGGGTTTCTGCTTCATCTTGTGGACGCGGCTGCTGCGTGACTATCCGCCTGGAATCATTTCCGTATTTGCTTTTCCCACTCCCCTTTTCGGAGTTCTGTTCAGCGCCCTCGTCTTCGCCGAGCACTTACCCCGATCGTTCGTTGTGGGAGCGGCGGCAGTGATCGTAGGCATCATCATCGTGGCGCGGCATCAGCCGCGCCCAGTGACGGGCCCACAGTTTTCAGACCAAGCTCAGCCTGCTGAACGCGTAGCGTAGAGATCCACGCCTTGCGGAGCGGGCTGCCGGATTCACATCGGGCGCTCAGCCTAGTTGTAGGCGGTCGCGTGGGAGGTTAGCGGTCGAGTTCGAGGCGGCTGAAAAAGAACGCGATTTCAACAGCGGCGGTTGCGGGTGCGTCGGACCCGTGCATGGCGTTGCGCTCGATGTTGGTTCCGAACTTGCCGCGGATCGTCTCTGGCGGTGCTTCCGAGGCGTTCGTGGGACCCATCAGCTCCCGCAACGCAGTGATCGCGTTGTCGCGTTCGAGCGCGATGGGTACGATCTCGCCTTCGGTCATGAAGGTCACGAGGGATTCGAAGAAGGGCCGTTCGCTGTGAACGGCGTAGAAACCTTCGGCCTGCGCCCTAGTCAGATGAAGCTTCTTTAGCGCCAGGATACGAAAGCCGGCGCGTTCGAGTTCGGTGATGATTTCGCCGACGTGACCGGCCGCTGTAGCGTCGGGTTTGATGATGGTGAAAGTACGTTCAATTGCCATGATTTGATTTTCTCGCGAGGGATCTGTATAGAACGGAATACGTTTCCGCGACACGGCGCCACGTTTCTCTCAGAAACTACAAGAGGCTTGCCAGGGTGGAGCCCATGTCGGCGGGCGTGGGCGCGACGGCGATGCCGGCGTCTTCCAGCGCGGCTACTTTCTCGGCGGCGGTTCCCTTGCCTCCCGAAATGATCGCGCCGGCGTGACCCATGCGGCGTCCCGGAGGCGCCGTGCGGCCCGCAATGAAGGCTGCCACTGGTTTCTTGACGTGTTCCTTGATGAACGCCGCGGCCTCTTCCTCGGCGCTGCCGCCGATCTCGCCGATCATGATGATGGCGTGCGTGTCGGGGTCTTCGTTAAAGAGTTTCAGGGCGTCAACAAATTGGGTGCCGATGATCGGGTCGCCACCGATGCCGATACATGTCGACTGCCCGATGCCGAGCGGTGTGAGCTGCCCGACCGCTTCGTAGGTCAGGGTGCCGGAGCGCGACACGACGCCGACGTTGCCCTGCTTGTGGATGTACCCGGGCATGATGCCGAGTTTCGACTTGCCGGGCGAGATGATGCCGGGGCAGTTCGGCCCGATGAGGCGTGTCTTGCCGCCCTTGAGCGCGAAGCTGATCTTCACGAGGTCTCGCGTCGGGATGCCTTCAGTAATGCAGACAACCAGTTCGAGACCGCCATCGGCAGCTTCGATTACGGCGTCGGCCGCGCCCGCGGCGGGCACGAAGACGATCGATGCGGTCGGCTGAACGGCGTCAACCGCTTCGCGAACAGTGTTGAAAATCGGCGTGCCGTCTTGCGTGGAACCGCCTTTGCCTGGATGCACGGCACCGACAATCTTGGCCCCGTACTCGGCGCACTGTTGGGCGTGGAAAGCGCCCGCACGGCCGAAGCCCTGCACCAGGATGCGCGTATTTTCGTCTAGGAGAATGCTCATGATCGGCTCAGCTCGCGGCGGCGACCGCCTTCTGGGCGGCCTCTTTCATATTGGCGGCGATGGTGAAGTTCATGCCGGAATCTTCGAGGATTTTCTTGCCTTCGGCCACCTTCGTGCCCTCGAGTCGCAAGACGATGGGAACCTTGATATTGAGTTCCTTGGCGGCCGCCACGACGCCTTGTGCCAGCACATCGACGCGCAGAATGCCGCCGAAGATGTTGATCATGATGGCCTTGACGTTGGGGTCGGACAGAATGATGCGGAAGCCGTTTTTGATCTGATCGGCATTGGCTCCGCCGCCGACATCAAGGAAGTTCGCGGGGCTGCCGCCGGCGTGCTGGATGATGTCCATCGTAGCCATCGCCAAACCGGCGCCGTTAACCATGCATCCGATATTGCCGTCCAGATTGATGTAGTTGAGGCTGAAGTTCGAGGCGTCGGTTTCGAGCGGATCTTCTTCGTCGAGGTCGCGCAGCTCGACAAGATCGGGATGCCGGAACAAGCCGTTGTCATCGAAATCCATCTTGGCGTCGAGCGCAACGGCGCGGCCGTCAGTCGTAATGACGAATGGGTTGATCTCAAGTAGGTTGGCGTCGGTGGCCTCGTAGGCTGCGGCGAGCGCTAGCATGGCGTCCACAACGCCTTTGACGGCGTCGCCTGTGACGCCGATGCCAAAGGCAAGCCGCCTGGCCTGGAAGGGCATAAGCCCGATGCCGGGCTGGATGGCTTCCTTGAGGATGAGATCGGGGGTCTTGGCGGCAACCTCTTCGATATCCATGCCGCCTTCGGATGAGGCCATCAGTACGGGCCTTTCGAGTTTGCGGTCGAGCACGATGCCGAGGTAGAGTTCGCGCTCGATCGGCAGCGTTTCCTCGATCAGGACACGCTTGACAAGGCGTCCCTCGGGACCGGTCTGGTGCGTGACAAGCGTCATACCCAGGATTTGCCCGGCGAGCTCTTTGGCGTGATCAGGATTGTCTGCCAGCTTGACGCCGCCACCCTTGCCGCGGCCGCCCGCGTGGATCTGTGCCTTAACGACGACGCGGCCTCCGAGCTGCTCGGCGATTTGGCGAGCCTCGTCGGCGGTGAAGGCGACCTCACCACGCGGGACAGGAACTTTGTACTGGCGCAGAACGCCCTTAGCTTGATACTCGTGTATTTTCATGCGGTAGGTGAACGCGTGCTAGGATCGGGCAAAACGCGCAGGAGCAAAGACCCTCATCATAGAAGATCGATTCGGAGGAGCGCAAACTTCATGATTGCTGTTCGAGAGGCGTTGCACAAAGTAGTGCGGCGCGAAGACCTGACGGAGGCCGAAGCGGGGTCGGTGATGGCGGAGATCCTCGGCGGGCAGTCGACGCCCGTGCTGACGGGAGCGTTGCTGACGGCGCTTGCTATGAAGGGCGAGTCCGTGGACGAGATTGCCGGTTTCGCGCGCGCTATGCGAGCCGCGGCGGCGCCGCTTCCCTGCAAGACACCCGGATCGAAATTAGTTGACACGTGCGGCACGGGCGGCGACGGCTCCGAGACGTTCAATATTTCGACCGTCGCCGCATTCGTCGTGGCCGGAGCGGGGGCGGCGGTGGCGAAGCATGGGAATCGCTCGGTCTCAAGCCGCTGCGGCAGCGCGGATGTGCTGGAAGCGGCGGGCGTTCAGGTCGTTCTGACTCCGGATCAGATGGCGCGCTGCATTGACGAAGTGGGGATTGGGTTTCTGTTTGCGCCCGCGATCCACACAGCGATGAAGCACGCCGGGCCGGTGCGCGCGGAGCTGAAAATGCGCACGGTGTTCAATCTACTGGGTCCACTGACGAATCCGGCCGGAGCGGCAGCACAGGTGATCGGGGTTTTCGATGGCGCACGGGTGGTGCGGATCGCTGAAGCCCTGGCGCGGCTCGGGGCGGTGCACGCGTTTGTTGTCCACGGCAGCGACGGGCTCGATGAAATCACCACCACTGGCGCGACTCGCTTGGCGGAGGTCCGCGATGGGCGGGTGAGTGAGCGCGAAGTAAGCCCGAAGGATTTCGGCCTGCCTGTGGCGGCAAAGGAGGATCTCGCCGGCGGCGACTCGCAAGCGAATGCCGAGATACTCAACGAGATTCTGGGCGGCCGGTTGGGGCCTAAGCGAGATATCGTGCTGGCCAATGTTTCGGCGGCGCTGGTGGCAGCCGGGAAGGCGCAGAAGTTCGTGGAGGGCGTCAGGCTGGCGGCCGATTCGATTGACAGCGGCAGGGCTCTGGCGAAGCTCGAAGAGCTGGCGCGGCTGACGCGGACCTTCGGCGGTTAGACTTGGGCCAAAGTGGGGCTAAACAAGGGCGACAAACTCGTCCACTGTTAGCCCGGCAGCACGGACAAGAGCCCGCGGAGTTCCTTTGGCCAGTTCTCGGTGGTTGGGAACGGAAAGACGCCGATGCGGTCGGTCGCGATGGCGCAAGATGAGGTGACTACCCCGCTGGTGGTCTTGTTCGTATCCGAGCTTGCCGAAGACCTCGACCGCCCGGGCACCCGACACAACGGGAAGCTTCATCCGCCGGCCACGTCCACCAATTCTTCTTGTATGCCAGGCGGTATGGGTTCATCGTGTTTGCGGAGACTCTCGATATACGCCTCCACCGCTTCGCCGATGTTCCGCAATGCTTCGTCTCTTGTGCCGCCCTGCGACACACAGCCCGGAAGCGATGGGCACGTTACGACGAACCAGCCGTCTTCATCCTGCTCGATATGCACCCGGTACTTCATCTCTGCAAGGTATTCTAGCAGTGGATTGAAGACGCAACAGGCTTGTGGGGGGCGCGGGCTAGCGGTAGTTTTCGACCAACATCAAGTCCGCTTCGCTGCGGTCGACGCGCACGTACAGCACGGACATGCCATCGGGCGAGACCGAGAATCCCGGTCCCGGATACTGCATCGCCTCCGGCTCCATGGTCGTCAGAGTTGCGACCTGGCCCGTGCCGGTGTGATAGACCTTCAGGTTACGGTCGCGGTCGACGAAGAAGATGCCCTTTTCGGTAACGGCCCAGCGGCCCCGGCCGGCCGGCATCACTGCCCGCGGCAGGGCGCTGGCGGTCCCGCCTTCGACCGGGATCTGCCAGAGTCCGCCTCCAAACCCGCGCTTGGCGAAGTACAGCAATGTCCCATCCATCGATTCCTGGGCCGAGCCACCCTCGGCGGCCAGCCGATGAGATTCGTGAACAACCTCGCCCCCGCGCGCCGGTATCTTGCAAAGCCCATCCTCGCGAAGCGTCACGTAGATCCACTCACTGTCGTGCGACCAGAACGGCAGGGAGCCGCTCGCGTTACCCGTCGTCAGACGGCGGGTCGTCGAGCCGTTGACGGGGACGACATCCACGTCAAACCGGCTGCCGTTGATGACCTGCATGGCGATCTCGTTTCCGTCAGGCGACCAGCTCGGGGCCGCAACGGTCGGGCCCCCGTAAGACGTGAGCTTCACGGCGTTCGAGCCATCCGCATCAGCGACCCACAACTCGTTGTACCCGCTGCGGTCGGAGACGAAGGCGATACGGCGTCCGTCGAGCGAGAATTGCGGGCTGTGATCCAGACGGGTCGAGACGATGATTGCCTTAGGTTTCATCATCTCCCGGCCGTGCCCGACGTCGAGCTGCCAGATGTTGATGTCTAACTCGGAGCGTGTGTAGGCGAGGCGTCGACCTTGCTTCGCGACGGCCGGAAGGGTGGCATTCTCGCCCGGCCCCAATAAGGGCAAAACGGCGCCGCCCAGGGGTCCGACCTTCGCTCTCCACAATCGGGTCGCGCCCCTGCCGCGCTCGGACGAAAAGATGATAGAGCCGTCCTCCGACCACACCAGACCCTGGATCAGGCTTTCATCATTCGTAATTCTCTGGGGCGTTCCGCCGCCTTCGACAGGCATGACGTAAATGTCGCCCGCCAGGGGACCCGCGCCCCACACGAAGGCGATCCGCGCACCGTTCGGAGAAAAGGTTGGACTGTGGACGCGAGATCTTCGGTCGTCCGACACGTCAGTGAGATACAGAAGGCGCGACTGACCTGACGCCACATCGTGGAGCAGAATCCCGCCGGGAATGCCTTGACGCCGCGGGCCCTCTCGCCCACCCGGTAGCGGAGCATCGGGTGCCGGCTCGGCGCCACCTTCCGCAGCGGATTGTGCTGGAGGATCCAGCCCGTCCGGCCCTGCATCACGTTGCCCCGCGCCGCCTTGTTGCACAATCGCAAGCGTACGGCCATCGGGCGACCATCCCAAAAGCCGGTCTTGAATCAGTCGGCCCCTGACCGTAATGTCAGAAAGCCGGCGCTCGGAGCCACCGATCGGCGGAATCAGGAACACGGCGCTTTCCTGGCGTTGCTGACGAACAAACGCGATCGAGCGGCCGTCTGGAGACCACGCCGGACTCGTTTCCGACGCGGGGTCGCTGGTGAGCCTCAAAGGCTGCCCGCCTTCATCGACGACGCGGATATAGATGTCGAAGTTGTCCTGGGTTGGGCCATCCCACACGAATGCGATCTGGCTGCCGTCCGGTGAGAAAGCCGCGAAGCTTTCGGTGCCCTCATCGCTGGTGATGGGGGTGACGACGGGCGGAAGTGAAGGGTCGATTGGAGAATAAGGCCCCAGCAAACGGGACGCCAGTGCTCCCAGCGCAACCAGAAGCACGGCTGCGGCGCCCAGCAGCCCGTACCGCCGCCAACGGGGAAGCGGCGGTGCCGGGGCCACCGAGTCTGCTGAAGCTGGACGTTCGCCTGAGTCGACCGTGGCCGGCGGGGTGACGGCCGTCACGAAGGCGGACGGCCGCATCTGCGCGGCTCCGGAATCGCGCTGTTTCTTTAGCGCGCGCAGGTCCACCAGCAGATCGACAGCGTTCTGATAGCGGTCCTCCGTGGTTTTTTGGAGGGCCTTAAAAACGATCCGCTCCAGTTCCAGATCGACGCCGCTTCGGAGCGCCGTGATCGGCTGTGGCGCTTCATGCAGGATGGAATAAACAACCGCCTGCTGATACTCACCGCGAAAGGGCATCTGGCTGGTGAGCATTTCGTAGAGCACCGCACCGAGCGACCACAGATCAGTTCGCTCGTCGACCTTCTCGCCGCGCGACTGCTCGGGCGACATATAGGCCGCCGTGCCGAGCGTGCTGCCATCCTGGGTGAGCTTGCTGGCACCCGCCGTGAGCTGCGCCAGCCCGAAGTCCATGATCTTGAGCTGCGGTTCGCTGCCGGTCGAGGCCCGCACAACCATCAGATTGGCGCTCTTGATGTCGCGATGAACGACGCCCTTTTCGTGCGCCGCTGCCAGGCCCTTCGCCGCCTGGGAACCCAATTCGAGCACGTCGTCGATGGCCAGGGGAGACTTCTGGACCAACTCTTGCACGGTATCCCCTTCAAGGAATGCCATCGCAATAAAGGGACGTCCCTCGGCTTCGTCAATTTCGTATATCGTGCAGATGTTCGGATGGTCGAGAGCCGCCGCGGCCCGCGCCTCGCGTTCGAAACGGGCTTTGGAGTCGTCTCCTGTTTCGGCGACGAGGTTCAGGAATTTCAGCGCGACCGGCCGTTCAAGGCGAGTGTCTTCCGCCTTGTAGACGACACCCATCCCTCCCTCGCCTAAGCGAGCCAGGATCGTGTAATGAGAGATGGTCCGGCCGACCATATATAAGATTGGGCGCGGGCGGCTCCCGTCCGGTTACGAACGCTTGTTAAGCGTCTGTAAACATCGCCAGGGCCGCTGGGTGAGCGGTGCTACCCGGTAGCGCCTTCCTTCCGGCCATAGAACAAGTCTCGGCCCTCGCTCAGCGCTTTCATTTTGCGATCCGCGACGCTGCGCTGCAACATCCAAAAGCCGCAATCGGGATGAATATAGTGAATCCGTTCCTCACCCAGTACGCTGCATGCGTTCTCGATGCGGGAGGCGATCACGTCCGCTGATTCGACTTCGTTGTCTTTGATATCGACGACGGCTAGTCCGATGCCGATCTTCGGATCGAGGTCCTGCAACTCCGGCAACTCCTCGTATCCGCGCCGCGCGAATTCGAGAACGTAGTGGTTGACGTGCAGACCGTTGAGCAGCGGCAGGAGGCTCTTCCAAAAGCCCTTCTGGATCGATTGTCCGCCGTAGTTGCCGAAGCAGATATGGACGGCGCGTGTTGTTTGAATGCCGTCGAGTACGTGATTCAGCGCCGCGATGGCCCACGGGGTGTCTTCGGGATGTCCAGATATGTTCGCCTCGTCGACCTGCACGACATCCGCCGGAATACGTTCGAGCTGTTTGCCCAATACTTCAGCGATCGCCATACAAACTTTTTCGTGGGAACCGTAATGGCGGTCCGTCAGCGTCTTTGCCAACATGTGCGGACCCGTACAGGTGAACTTCAGCGGTTTCGCCGTCAGCGGGCGTGTGAACTCATAGTCCCCCGGTAGATTGAGAACACCTTCACCGATTTCACTTTCCACGATCCCGGCCGGAGCCGACCGAAAATTCATCCCCTGGTCGGCTCGGAACGCCTCGATATCGCTGATCGAATAGCGTGTCTTGACGCCCGACATGCGGCTCACAAAGTAGTCGATCATGCCATTGGTTTCGGGATGGCTGGGGTCGAAGCGATTTAGCTCGCCATCAGCGACTAAGTCGATTCCGGCACGCTCCTGCGTTTTGAGAACGACCGAAATAGCGTCCTCGAGGGTTGTGCGTGAAGAGTCACCATATAGCCATCGCGGAATCGGATAACTGCCTACGACCGTGGTTTGGATACGCATAACCCTCGATTATATGTGAGTTCCCGCCCCGGGCTATTTGCGATCATGGACCGTGTGAGCTCCCTCCGCCTTGGCATCTCAAGCTGTCTGCTCGGTGAACTTGTTCGCTATGACGGCGGCCATAAGCGCGATCGTTTTCTAGTTGACACGCTGGGCCCTTATGTCGAATGGGTTCCAGTTTGTCCTGAGATGGAAGTCGGTATGGGCGTCCCGAGAGAGTCGATCCGGCTCGAGAGAAACGCCGGCGCGGTGCGGCTCGTGGCGCTCAAGTCGCAACAGGATCACACGGACGCGATGGGAAAGTGGGCTCGCAAGCGGCTCACGGAGTTGGCGAAGGAAGATCTCTGCGGGTACATCCTGAAGTCACGCTCCCCGACTTGCGGCATGGAGCGTGTCGCCGTCTACGACGAGAGCGAGGTTCCCAGTAAGGAAGGCGTCGGAGCGTTCGCGAGGCCGCTGCTGGAACGTTTTCCCGACTTGCCGGTCGAAGAGGAGGGCCGCCTCCACGACCCCAAGTTACGTGAGAACTTCATCGAGCGAATCTTCGCTTGCCAACGTTTGCGGAGTCTGTTCGCCACGGGCTGGAAGGTTCGCGAAATAATCGAATTTCACGCTCAACATAAACTTGTGCTCATGGCGCACTCGCCCGCGGACTATCGTCAGCTCGGTCAACAGGTTGCCGCCATCCAGCAAACTCCCCGCGCTGTATTTCGCCGAAACTACGAGCGAGCCTTCATGGCCGCTCTCCGCAAGAAAGCCACCAAGGGCCGCCACACGAACGTGCTGCAACACGCGGCCGGCTATGTAAGCAAGGAACTCGACGCTGCCTCACGCCACGAGTTAGGCGACCTGATTGGGGACTTTCGCAATGGGCTTGTGCCGTTGATTGTGCCGATCACTCTGATGCGGCACTACGTCCGGCGCTTCCAGATCGCATATCTGGAGCGCCAGTACTATTTGGACCCTCACCCGAAAGAGTTGATGCTGCGAAATCACGTTTAGCTCTCGTGTAAGATAAACGTCCCACCGCTTTGGAAGGAGTGTCGACAACGATGCGCATTCGAACCATGACCGCGGACGATCGCCACGAGGTCGCCGAGCTGATCTATGCTTCCATCAACGTCTGGTATCAGAGTCACGGGTTGCCTCAGATCTTTCACGGCGGGCCGCATGTCACCGAGGTCTTCTACGACGTCTATAGCGTGCTCGATCCCGGCCACGCGGTTGTCGCGGAGAACACGGAAACGGGCCGGTTGATGGGCTCCTGCTTCTACCACCCGCGAGAACACCATGTCTCGCTCGGCATCATGAACGTGCATCCGCACTACTTCGGGTGCGGCGCGGGACGCGAACTGCTGAAGGCCATCACCGATTACACCGACCAGAACGGCTACAAGGCCCTGCGGCTGGTGCAAAGCGCACTTAATCTCGATTCGTTTTCGCTCTACAACAAGGCGGGCTTCGTGCCGCGCTGTGCTTACCAGGACATGCTGATCGCCGTTCCCGAAGACGGCCTTGCGTTCCGGCACGCCGGACTGGAGCATGTGCGCGATGCCACGCTCGATGATGTCGCCGGCATCTCGAGGCTGGAGATGGAGGTCAGCGGTATCACGCGCGAACAGGATTACCGCTACCTTATCGAGAACGATCTGGGTTTCTGGCACAGCAGCGTCTATGAAGGCGACGATGGCCGAATCGAGGGGTTCCTTGTCTCCTCCGCTCACGAGGCGATGAATATGATCGGCCCTGGCGTCACGCGCAGCGAGGAGCAGGCCGCCGCGCTGATTCTGCGCGAGCTCGACCAGCACCGCGGGCGTACACCCGCCTTTGTTGTGCCGGTGGAAAAGGAGAGACTCGTCAGGCAACTCTACGATTGGGGCGCCCGCAACTGCGAGCTGCATTTCTGCCAGGTGCGCGGCAAGTTTCAGCCCTATCGCGGGGTGAATTTACCGACGTTTCTGCCTGAGTCAGGTTGAGGGCCGTTAGCGGACAACTACTTTGTCTGTTGTGATGTTGTCGAAGCGATCGTAGACGCGAACCGCCACCGTATGCTCGCCCGCCTCGACTTGTGCCGTCTCAAAGTCGAAAGACAACTCCTTGGCGTCGAACAACCGCGTACTGGGCAGCATGGGTGTCCAGTCGCCGCCGTCAAGCGAGTATTCGGCCTTCTCGATCATCGAGGCCGAGTCAGCCCCGATGAAGCGCACGCGCAGCGTCGCGCCCGCAAACTCCGCGCGAAGTTCGCTGATCGCCGGCGCGGTATTGTCGATGGCAAACGGTTCGCTGATCTCGGAAAAACTCTGGGCGTCGGACGGCGGGTTCGCCGGCGAATCGGAAGCTGTCACGCGGACGCGATAGAGCCCATCGGCGTAGGACGTGGCATCCCAATCGTAGTATTGGTTCTCCACCTTTTCTTCGAGTAGCTTCCAGTTCTCTTCGCCCTCACCACGAATTTCGAGGCTGTAGACAAGGTCGTCGCCGTTCTCGTCCTCGGTGACCCAGCGCAGGCCCACTCTTCCTTGCGCCGGCAGCATCGGTTGTGGGCTGGGCTGGGCACTCGTTCGCGTGCGCCGAGGTGTTGTTTCACCCAGCGGTGGGAGCAGTAGATTCCTGGGCGCCGCGCTTGGCGGTTTTGACTCTGGGAAGCTATAGTTCGGAGGCGTCGCCGCCATGTGTGTGATCACGGGGCGAACATTTTTCGGGCGGTAGTAGGCGCGCACCCCGTCAAGCAAGGGTGATTCGCTGCCTTGACCGGAAAAGGTCGCACGCCACTGCAAGAAGCGGGCGGCGGGCGAGGCGGATCGCACCGCTTCGGATTCACTGACAACATCCGCCCACTCACTCCAATTGCTCGACGGACTCTCCAGATTCCCCGAGCGCGTTGCAAAGGCGACCACCCCATGGGAGGCCGGCCGAGGGTCTAATTCGATTCGGCCCCAGCGCGTGAATCTCTCCGCGTCCAAGACGTCTGACTCGAACGTGCCGGCTGCCGCCAGTTCCGGCCCGAGTTGATAGATCTTTCCGGCGTTGCTCGTGGCCAACAGCACGCCACCCGAGCGCAGCGGAAACAGAGCCGTGATCTGCTCCGACGCCGTGGTCAAAACTAGCGTCTCGAGGGTCTCCGATTCCACGCGAAACAGGCGCCCCTGATCGCCTGTGCCGACCAAGACTTTGCCATCGCTATCGAGGCCGAGGGCATACACAATATCGGTGTCAGAGGCCCACACGGTTCGCGTCTCGCCGTCGGGCAGAATGCGGTAAACGTCGCTTCCGCCGGTCAAGCGCAAGGCCGTGGCCGGTGTCGACTGCGGCGTGGTTTGTTGCGGCGTGGCTTGTCCCGGTACATTCGGCGGCCCTTCCGGCGCTGGCGTGACTGTTGCCGCGGGACGAGTGACGGTGGTCAATCGGCGCACGCGCGTTACCGGACGCGCCACGGTTCGGCTGCCGGCGGCGGCGGCATAGATGCTGCCATCCTTACCTAAAACAAGCGCGGTGATCTCCTTGTTCTCAGACTGATAGAGCACGAACCCGAATGGGCCGCTCTCGCCGGGCGAAACCCTCAAGATGAGCGCGCTCGGATCGGTTCCCACAATCAGCCGACCCTGGCCGTCGAACAAGAGTGAACGAACGTGCGTTTCGCCGGTCTCAAAGTAGATCGCCCCGGTGCCGTCCGGCGTGACCCGGAAGATCTTGCCTTCATCGCCTGTTGCGACGAAGAGATTTCCCACTGCGTCGAATTCTAGATCCCAGATGTACGCGGCCGCGGGGTCAAAGAAAACCTCATAGCCGCCCGATGGGTCGATCTTATAGACTTTGCCTTGCGGCGATGTTGCGGCGTAGACGTTGTCGTTAGCATCAATCGCGAGAGCATGAACTTCGACGTCATCCCGCTCGAAGAAAGTGCTCTTGCGACCGTCCGCGCCGATACGAAAAACGCCGGCTCCTGGCCCGCCGCCCGCGAATACATTACCCTGCGAGTCTTCGGCGAGAGTCCAGATATAGGTGGAGGGTGGTTCGAAACGCTCCTCAAGCCGCGGCGCCAGCATTAACTTGCCGTCGCCGCGTATCGAGATGCTTTCAGCTTGACCGGCACTGAAGTCCTCGAAACTCGTCTGCTCCCAACGGCGGGTTGTTTCCGAACCGGCCGGCAAGGCCGCGAGTATTGCGATGGTCAAGACGGCGGCTCGGGTCGCGCGGGGTCGGCTATGCATGCATCTCCTTGTCGAAAGAGTTGGGAAGCTCCCGGATCAGAATGAGGGTACGCAAAACTTTACTTGACCTGAAGCGTGATGGAGTGACTGCCGCTCACAATCGAATGCAAGTCCATCGACGTTTGCGCCAGCACGGACTGCGGTTCAAGGGCGAGCCGGTCCGGACTTGTGTTGCGCATCACGTTGAGGACTGACAGCGGCACGTTCGGCAGAGTCTTAACACCCAAATGGGCTGTCACGACGGGCTGCATTAAGGTGATGTACAACCGGTTGTTCGCCGGCTCGCGATTGAGGGCCGATACGGTTTCGTTCAAACTTAACAGACGGTTACGGTCGACGGCGGCCTGACGGTTGCGGTCTAGCGTCGCCGCGTCGGTGACGAGCAACCGCAGCGGCCCTTTCTGGGCGTTCGGTGGCACTTTCAGTTCGAATGGCTGGATGATGCGCGGCCCGCGATACGGGCGCAGGATAACCTTTCCCGTGACCATATCTCCGGGCGCTACGTCACGCGCATCGACCGCCACTTGCTCGATGACGGCCAAGCGCCGCTCGGGCAATAGTTCGATGGTTAAGTCCACGCTTTCGAAGGCCGGATACTCTCCGCTGTTCGTAAACAGCTTCTGGAATTTATTCCCAACCCAGCCCGCCAGCGCCAGCGGGGCCGGCACGGGCGAGTCATTTGCCGCCCGCATCGTTTCGAGCGCGATCGATTGATTACCGCCCAAACCGATGGTGCCCTTGAGGCGGAAAGTCGACTCCAGCGCAAAGTCGTTCATGCCGAACATCGAGTTGAAGATCGTGATCATCATCAGCGGCGGCGTCCACTTCTGATTCTGGAAAACGTTGAAAGAAAGATTCTTCTCTTTGATCAGCCGGTCGCCGTCGCCGAAGGTCTTGATATGCACATGCAAGGGAATCATCCTGGCTGTCTCGCCGAGAACGCCCATGATTCCGGAATGCCGGTCCTGCCGCAATGCGCCTACAATCTCGGCCGAGTTCGCGAACTTGACAGGCTGAAACTGGGACGCGAGCACAGTGAGGACGTCGGCGGTAGCCATCGGCATCTCGATCGGCCCCATATTGAACATCGGATGCCCGAAGGCCAGGATGCGCTTGCCATCGTTGTAGGTAACGGTGCCGAGCCCGGAAGCGGATGAGTCCCCGGAAACCAGTACGGCCGCGATCGGCTCACCGGGATTCAACGAGCCCACGCCGTCCGAGCTTGTCGCCGCGGAAGACGCTCCGACCGCCCCGCCCTGCATCACGCGGACGCCCGATTGGCGGAAGAAGCCCGAGAACATGTCCAGCGCGCCTGCGTTCAGACCCGCGAATGTAAGCGGCGTTTCGATCGGCATCATGTAGGGATCGGCCGGGAACTCGGCATTCTGGGCGCTCCAAACTTGCTCGGCCAAACCCAGGTTTTCCGTACTCGAAACCGTATTCGCGAGCTCTAGAGAACCCGCCCCCCGGGTGCCGGAACTAGCCCTGCCGGAACCAGCCCCGCCGCTTGCCTGGACCGGACGCCCTTGATCAAACTCGTTGATCTCAAGGATCAGGTCGATCGGCGTGATACCGGCGATGGCGTCGGGTGAGAACGTGCTGAAGCGCAGTGATACTGCCCCGAGCAGCTTGCCATCGTAGTAAACCGGGCTGCCGCTCATGCCCCCAGCAACGTTCGTGCGGGCGGCTTTGCCGCCTAGCTTGGCCATAATGATGTGCTGTCCCGGACCCCAGATGTTCCGCAGTACCCCGATCACTTCGACCGGGACAGCCTCGGGAACTGTTCCTTTAAACGTCGTCCAGGCCGTAGCTTGCATGCCTGGCTTGACTTCGCTCAAGGCGAGAGTCTCGACGGGGCCGGCCTTGGGTGGGCCGCTCGCGGGGAAGTCTTGCGACCGCGAGACGCCGGTTGACATAAGCACGGCGGTAAGGGCTAGCAGTACGACGCACGTTCGGCTCAGAGCAGGCTGAGCGTTGCCATGAACCTTTGCGGGCATTCTCCTTCAGCATATAACAGGGTCACGCGGGCCCCCGTATCCTTTGGTTCGGTAGCGTGGTTCGAAAACACGCCCTCGCAACGGAAGGGCGGCCCTTCCTTCTTGCGCCCCCCCCATCCCCTTTGGATATCCCTGGTAGAATCGACCCCGGGAGCAACAATATGACCGAATCCATTTCTTCTCGCCGTCAATTCCTGAGCCAAACCGCCGCCGGACTCTCATCCACCGCGCTGGCGAGTGCCGCCTCGGCGGGGCGCGTGATCGGAGCCAACGATCGCATCCACGTCGGGGTGATCGGTCTAGGCAATATCGGCACACGCCATCTGAACCACCGCTTGCTGCCGCTGCGGGAGAGGGGAGCGGTTGAAGTTGTTGCGGTGAGCGACGTATTCGAGAAGGCCAAACAGCGCGCCGCCGGCATGATCGGCTTGGCGTCGAAGGACGTCCATCACGAATATGCCGAGTTGTTGGCGCGCCGTGATGTAGACGCCGTGGTTATCGCCACCCCCGACCATTGGCACGCACGCATGGCACTCGATGCGCTGGCAGCCGGTAAGGACGTCTATCTTGAGAAGCCGATGTCGTACACGATTGCCGAGGCCAAGGAAATCGCCGTGGCCGTGAAGAAGTACGACAGGGTGCTGCAAGTGGGCAGCCAGCATGTTTCCGACCCCAGCTATCACCATGCGCGCGATGTCATCGCCAAGGGCTGGATCGGCAGGCCCTTGTGGGCGCAATCGTCTTACAGCACGAACTCGATTTACGGCGCCTGGAACAACTACTTTGTTGAGCCGGAAGCAACGCCCAAAACAGTTGACTGGGAGAAATTCCTGGGGTCGGCGCCGAAGCGCCCCTTCTCGGGGGAACGCTTCTACCGCTGGCGCAAGTATTGGGACTATTCCGGCGGCATCGCTACCGACCTCTTCTACCACCGGCTGAGCCCGATGCTCTACTCGCTCGGCCCGCGCTTCCCGGAACGCGTGAGCGCGCACGGCGGCATCTATGTTTTCAAAGACCGCGAGGTGCCCGACACCTACGCCATGAACGCCGAGTACAACGACTTCTACATTTCGCTCTCATCCTCGGCCGCCTCGGGCTCCGCAAACCGCTATCATGCGCCGACGATCTATGGTCACGAAGGGACGATCGCGTTCGTGAATGGAGCGATAGAAGTTCGTCCGGAGCAGCCCTTCCGCGCGAAGTTCGAGAAAGCTACGGGAAAGAAAGAGTTGCGCATTGAGGCCACCCCCAGCGCCAACCTGGAAGTGCGAATGGTGCACATGGAGAACTTCCTGGCGTCCGTTCGTTCACGCCAGCAGCCTGTGTTCGACGCTCACTTCGGATACCAGGTCATGACCGCGATCAAGCTGGGCGTCGATTCATACCGCGGTGGCGAGATGATGGGTTTCGATGCAAGCTCGGAACGAGTGACGCCAGGCCGGGCCGATCGCCCCGGCTACGAAGGAAGCGGCGAAAACTATTCCGAATCGCAGCGCCTGACTGTCGGTTGAGCTTTTATGCGCAAACTATATCCCCGAGTCGCGACACTGGCCGCGGCTATAGTCCTCAGCCTTCTCTTGCTGGCGCCGGCGGCGGCTCAGTCGGGCGGCACACTCACAACTCCCGACGACTTCGCGGGCTTCCCGATCGGTTCGGACGGCAACCTGCTGCGTTGGGAAAAAATCGTCGAATTCTTCCGCCTGACCGCGTCGAAGAGTGACCGGGTTCTGTTCGACGAACTCGGCAAGACCACCAACGGCAACCCCTTCGTGATGGCGACCATCTCATCGCCGAAGAACCTCGCCCGGCTCGACGAAATCAAGGCCACGCAGCACTTGCTGGCCGATCCGCGCAAGCTTAGTGGCAATCAGGCCGAGAAGCTTCCTTGGGAATCGCCGATCGTAGTGCTGATGTCCTGCAACATTCACTCGACTGAGATTGCCTCGTCGCAAATGGCGCTGAAAGTCTTGTACCGCCTCGCGACGGAAGATTCGCCGTGGGTCCGAAACGTTCTCGATCACGCGGTCTTGCTGCTCGTTCCCTCGCTCAATCCCGATGGGCAGATCATCGTTACGGACTGGAACAACCGCGTGCGCGGCACGGAGAACGTTTGGTCGCCCATTCCACAGCTTTATCACCCCTACACCGGTCACGACAACAACCGAGATGCATTCTTGATGACGCAGGTTGAAGCGCGGCTGATCAACAGAGTCCTTTATCAGGACTGGCTACCGCAGGTCTTCCTCGACCAGCATCAAATGGGGCAAACCGGGATGCGCGTCTTCGTCCCGCCGTTTACGAATCCCATCAACCCAAACGTGAACCCAGTCATTTGGACGGAACTGGGCATGTTCGGCCTCGGCATGTTCAACCGCCTGCATGCAGCGGGCTATAGCGGAAACGGCTACAACATTGCCTATACAAGCTGGTGGCAGGGCGGTTTCATCCGCGCGGCTTGGTATCACAACATCGTCGGCTTGCTGACCGAAGTAGCGAGCGCCAACTTGGCGAGCCCGGTTTATCAGAAGGAAGCCAAGTTGTGGGGCAAGCCCGACCGGTCGTCTTCATCAAGCGACTGGGCGAAGGAGCGCGAGAAAGACCCAGCGGCCCCCGCGCCGCCGCCAAGCATGCTGGTCCCGCTCGCGAACTACCCACAGCCCTGGCTCGGCGGTAAATGGACGCTCAGCGATGTCATCGATCGCCAATTGACGATTGCCTATAGCCTGCTCGAAACCGCGGCGAACAACCGTGTCCAAGTAATCGAGAACCAAATCGGGATGGGTCGTAAGGCGGTCGAGCTGGGCAAGCAGGGAGGTCCGTACGCCTTCGTATTCCCGGCCGAGCAGCATGACCCGGGGGCGCTCTACCAACTTCTCGAAGCGCTCCACTTCAATGGGGTCGAGATCCAGCGGGCCAAGGACGATTTCGAGGCAGGCGGGCAGACCCATCCCGAGGGGTCGTACGTCGTCGCGATGGCACAGCCGTTCCGCAACTACGTGGTCGATTTGATGTCGCCCCACGATTATCCTGACCCCAAAGACATGCCGCCGGGAGCGATGCGATCTCAACCCTACGATTCAACGACATGGACAATGCCGTTGCAAATGGGCGTCGAGATGGCGAGAGTTGAGAAGCCGTTCGAGGCCCCGCTGGAGCAACTCGGCGGGATCGCCCTCCCCTCCGGAAACTTCAACCGCGCAGGCAAGGGCCAATTCGGTTTCCTGATCCGCCCCGAGCCCAATAACAGTGCGAAAGCCCTCAACCGCCTGCTCCGCCAGGGCGCGGATGTCCGCTGGACGGCCGAGGAGTGGACTGTCGCCGGAACCAGCTATCCGCCCGGGACGCTTTGGGTGCGGGAACTTTCCTCGGACGCTGCCGCCGAGCTTGTTGAATCGTTGGGCCTCACGGGATCGCTCTCGACGGGCATACCGCCGGTGCCTACACAAGCGCTCACGGAACCGCGGATCGCGTTATACCAGCCATGGACCGCCTCGATGGACGAAGGCTGGACACGCTGGCTGCTCGAACAGTACGAATTTCGGAGCACGCCCGTTCACGACGCCGACCTTCAGTCAGGCAGTCTCGCGGACAGATGGGACGCCGTCATCCTGCCTGCTGATCGCGACGAGAAAAGCATCATCGATGGCCATGTCAGTAAATCCGTGCCGGAGGAATATCGCGGCGGCATTGGCGAGAAAGGCCGTGCTGCGATTCGCGAGTTTGTGGCGGCCGGAGGCACCCTGATTACAATGGGCGATTCGACGGATTTCGCGCTACGAACCTTTGCGTTGCCTCTCAAGAACGCCCTGGATGGCGTCGGAAGCTCGGAGTTCTCCTGTCCCGGATCATTCCTGCGTGTTCTCGTTGACAATCGGAACCCGATCGCCTACGGCATGCCCGCGGAGGCCTCGGCCGTGTTCAAGGACGGTTCCGTTTTCGAAGCGGTGCCGGAGTTCAGCTATACCAGCTTGCGGGCCGTCGCTCGTTACCCCGGAACGAATCCGCTCCAAAGTGGCTGGATACGGGGCGATAAGCACCTTCACAACCGTATCGCCGCCGCCGAAGTCGGCTATAAGAAGGGCCGCATCGTGTTGATCGGTTTCCGGCCGCAACACCGCGCGCAATCCAATAACACCTTCAAGCTGTTGTTCAATTCGATCTATCTGTCAGCGGCGGGACCGGCCGACACAGTCCAACTCCAGGTCAGCCCGATTCCCTAGCGGACGCGCTCGGCGCTCACTGGGCAAGTCCCGGTGGGGAGATAGAATAAGGCCAGTTGTGCTACGGCTCTTGCTCACGGTCACCCTCGGACTGTCGGCCGCTTCCTTAACGGCCGCGGACCTGTTCCCGCTCGATCAAGTTAAAGCCGGCTTGCGTGGGACGGGCCGGACTGTCTTTTCGGGCGAGCAAGTCGAGGAATTCGAGGTGGAAATCCTGGGCGTCCTGAACAACATCGCGCCGGGTGAATCGTTAATTCTGGCGCGTCTGAAAGGAGGTCCGCTCGCGAAGACAGGCGTCGCGGCGGGCATGAGCGGAAGTCCTGTTTACCTCGATGGCAAACTGGCCGGCGCGGTTGCCTACTCGTTCCCCTTTTCGACCGAACCGATCGCCGGCATCCGCCCGATTCATGAGATGATCGAGCGCCTCGACGACGCACCCGCAAGTCCGGCAAACCGCGCAAGCCGCTCGGTGGACCCTGCGTGGGCGGTAGCTGAATCCGGCGGCCGTTTCATTCCGAATCCGCAAGCCGAGCTCTGGCCGGCCGGTCCGCAAGCGGCGCCAAGCGACCCGCAACTGCTGCCGATCGCGACTCCTGTGGCGTTGGCCGGTTTCTCTGAGAGAACCTTCGAGGTATTCGGCAAGCAACTGCGCCGCCTGGGGCTCCGCCCCGCACAAGGAGTCGGCGGGCGCGGAGCAAGTGATGAACCTCCCTCACCGCCCAAACCGGGAGCGATGATCGGCGTGGCGCTGATTCAAGGTGATATGGAGTTGAGCGCCGCCGGCACCGTGACGCTTGTCGAAAATAACCGCCTGTACGCCTTCGGACATCGTTTTCTGTCAAGCGGCCCTACTGAAATGCCGCTGCTTGGGTCGTCGGTGATAGCGATGGTTCCGAATCTCAATAACTCCTTTAAGATCGCGGCTTCGGGCGGACCACTGGGCGTCATCACACAAGACCGGGCAAGCGGAATCTTCGGCGAGTTGGGCCGCTCGGCCAAGCTACTGCCGCTTGAGATCAGCCTCAAGTCGAACGGTCAGCAGCGGCGGTACAAGATGGAGTTGGTGAAAGATCGCACACTCTCGCCGTTCCTGATGCAGATGGCGGTTTTTTCGGCGGTCGATACAACGGAAAGACAGGTCGGCGCTTCGAGCTATCGCGTCAGCGGACGCGTCGATCTGGGAGACGGCCTACCGCCGCTACGTCTCGACAACATGTACGCGGGTTCGAATGGCGTCGCGCTGCAAATGGCGACTTTGACGAGCATTCCGCTGGCTTACCTGCTGAATCTCGATTTCAAAGATATAGCACCGCGCGGAATCGATCTCGAGATCGAAGTGATCGATGAAGAGCAACGGCTCGACATCGACCGCGGATGGGCCTCGAAGACACGAGCCCGTGCCGGAGAGAGCATCGAGTTAGCCGCCGCGTTGCGAGACGGCGCCGGCCACGAGATCGTAAAGAAGACTTCGTTTCAGATCCCCCCCGGAACGAAACCAGGCGTCTTGGAGGTGACCTTCTCCGATGGCGGCTCGCTGAACATGCTGGACTGGCGGATCTTCGCATCCCCGGCCCGCGCGGAAAATGCTGCTAAACTCGTGCGGGCCATGAACCGGCTGCGGCGCAACGATCGTCTTTATGTTCGCGTCTGGCAGTCGTCTCAAGCGTTCCTGCTCAATACGGAACGCCTGCCGTCTCCACCAGCGTCGGTGCTCGCGCTGCTATCGTCGCCACGGGCGCAGGGCGGCGGCGTCACCGCCGATTGGCAGTCCACAATCGAAGAGTTTGAATTGGGCGGCTTCGACAGCGTCATCCAAGGCAGTGTCAGCACGAGGATCACCGTCATCGAATGACCCCTCTTCTTGACTACTTCAAGCGGGACTGCGGGAGCCGGGAGGCCGTCTCAACCGCCTGTGTTGCCCTGTTTTCTTTGTCGTTGCTAACGGCGGGAGCTCTTCCAGCTGCGACGAGTCAAGTTTGGGAAACCACCGAGTATGAGCAGTTCGCGGCTGGCCGGCTGGAAAACCTCTCGCTGCGTCCCGACGGCTCGCTCGTTATCGCCGGAGCGATCGAAACTGTCTACTCTTCGGATCAGCCGCTCATCTGGAGCGTTGCCGCCGCGCCCGACGGCTCGCTCTATCTCGGCACCGGGCATCAGGGGAACATCTACCGCATCGACCCCAACGGCAAGTCGCAACTTTTTTGGAGCGCGCCTGAGATTGAAGTCTTCGCAATCGTCGTGGCCCCTGACGGCAGTGTGTTCGCGGGCACGTCTCCGCACGGCAAGGTCTATCGCATCAAAGGCAAGGGGCAGCACGAAGTCTACTTCGATCCGCAAGAGACCTATATCTGGGCCCTCGCGTTCGGCAACCAAAAGAGCATGCCGCCGGACCTGTTTGTAGGCACGGGAGAAAACGGGAAAATCTACCACGTGACCGCCCAGTCCGAAAGCGAGGCGTACTACGAGAGCGGGCAACGGCACGTCGTGAGCCTGGCGCTCGACGCCGAAGGCCGCCTGCTCGCCGGTACCGATCCGAACGGCGTTCTCTACCGCATCGAGCACAAAGGCAAAGCCTTCGCGCTCTACGATTCTGATTTGCCTGAAATCCGCGATCTTCAGGTGACCGCCAATGGCGAGATCTTCGCCGCCGCCGTCGGGGGCGGCTACTCAGCCCTTAGCGGCTCATCGAGCTTCGGAACGAGCGCCGGCCAAGCCCAGGCCACAACAACCATCACGGTCAGTGCCACGCCGGACGGTGGGGATCAACTCGATCCGAAACCCGCTGCGAAACCGGGCAGCTCGGTGTCATCCGCGGGCAGCATCAGCGTCTCGGATTCCCTGATCACCGTGACCGGTCTCGAACGGGCCGCTGTCATTCGCATCGGAATGAATCTGGAAGTAGAAAAGGTCTGGAAGTCCGACAGCGAAAGCGTGCTCGCGATCGCCCTTGTGCCAGAAGCCCCCGCGGAAGTGTTCGTCGCGACCGATAAGGAGGGCCGCATCTATCGTGTGAATGAACAGGGTGAGATTGCCCTGGAGGCCCAAACGGACCGTGACCAGATTACGAAGCTTGTCACAAGTAAAGGTGCTCGCTGGATCGCCACGGCCCACACCGGCGAGCTGCTCCGCTGGAGCAGCTCGCCCGCTGCCAACGGGACATACATTTCGACGACACGCGACGCGAAGACCGTAGCCGGTTGGGGCCGCCTTTCGTGGCGGGGATCCCAAGCCCCCGGCACGGCTCCCGAGACGAACATCGAGTTCCAAACACGCAGCGGTAATTCCACTCTGCCTGATGCGAGCTGGAGCGGCTGGTCCGAAGCTATCAAGATGCAGAGCGGCCAGATGGAAAGCAGCACCTGGCGCGGCGGCTCCATCGCTTCGCCGCCGGCGCGGTACATCCAATGGAAAGCCGTACTAAGCAGCAGCAGCGGCGCATCGCCCGCGCTCGAGGCTGTTCGGCTGACGTACCTGCCCCGGAACCGCGCGCCGAAGATCGACAGCATTGATATCTCGACCGCTGCGGCTGCGGATGCAAGCTCATCCCATGACAGCACAACAGGTTCCACCGATTCGTCCGCTTCCTACAGCATTACGGTCAGCGATGTGGGAACAGTCGCCTCGCCCGCTGACAACACAGGCGGCGCCGATCCGCTTGCGGCCGGTCTGCAAAGAAGACTGAAGATCTCATGGAGCGCCACTGACCCCGATGGAGACGACCTGCTCGCCGCCGTCAGCTTCCAAGGCGACGGCGAATCCACTTGGAAGCAAATTGAAGAAAAACTCGACAAGAAATCCCTGGCGATCGATAGCGACTCGCTGGCCGATGGAACCTACCGCTTTCGCATTGAGGTTAGCGACGCGAAAGCCAATCCAGCGCATGACGTTCGGTCGGCATCACGAGTGAGCGAACCGGTCGTCGTCGATCACACGCCGCCGCTTGTACGTTTGCTGGGGATCGATAAAGGCCCGCTGATTCGCTTCGAGGCGCGGGATGCAGCTTCCATATTGCGCCGGGCCGAGTATTCGGTCGACGCCGGTGCCTGGGTGCCGATCCTTGCCGACGACGGCATCGTTGATTCGATGGTGGAGTCCTTCACGGTTCGGCTTTCCGGCGTCGACGACGCAGAGCACCTGGTAACACTGCGCGTCCGCGACTGGGCGGGTAACGCCGGATTGGCGAAAGCAGTCGTCCGCTAGCCGGACCACCAAAGGAGTCTGAGAAGTGGCGGATTACACAGAAGAGCACGCCAGAGCAGGAATCGACGCTGAGCTGCCGGTTCTCGAAACCTGGCCCAACCAGTTCAAGGGCTACCGCATCACGGTCGAGAGCCCCGAGTTCACATCCGTCTGTCCCAAGACAGGCCTCCCCGACTTCGGGAAACTCACTCTCGAATATGAACCCAACGAACTTTGCATTGAGCTGAAATCGCTCAAGCTCTACATTCTGGCTTATCGCAATCTGGGTATCTTTTACGAAAACGTCGTGAATCGCGTTTTGCGCGACGTTGTCGACGCGATTCAGCCGGTTTGGGCTCGTGTGGAAGGGGAGTTTACGCCGCGCGGCGGATTGCAATCCAGCGTGCGTGCTGAATATGAGGCCGAAGCTCGCGATAGCTAAGCTCCGGCCGGAGGCGGTTAGCCCGGGGTTAGATCAGCACTTCCCAGGGATCGCGCAGGCCGCCTTCTTCCGCCTGGTCCCACATCTCGAGCGCTTGAAGGGCGAATACGGTCGCGGTCAGGTCAAGCTGCGGGCGGCTCTGTGCGGTGCCGCGGAAGAGCGTGAAGGCACCATCGGTTTTGGGATCCACCGACTGCGTTTGGAACTCAATAATAGCCGTCGCTTCTTCCTCGGCCCGCTTGTAGTCGAGTTCCATAAGGCCGAGTTTATCCGCATAAAGTCGCAGCCGCAGGATCTGAGCGATGACGTCACAGCGCTGCAGCTCAGCCCCAAACTCGTCCAAGAAATTCTCGACCCGCAGAATGCCGAACTGCAGAACGCGTCCGCTTTCGGCGTCGAGCGCCACTCCCGGCAGCAGCCCCTCTAGAAACAGGCAATAGGCGTGTAAGCGCTCGATGATCTTGGCATCGTCGACCTCGCCCGGCAGAAACGATTCGTGGCGTTGCAGGCACCACTTGCGCAACGCTCCGGCGTCATGCTCGAATTCGCCGCGCCCGGTCGCCTTGTACAACTCCAGAAGCGCCAGTCCGCCTTTGAGTTGTGGCACGTCCATCTCCACTCTCCACGAACCTGTGTCCGCGTACGCGCGGTCCGTCTTTAGGTCGTAGATCGGGAAAAATGCGCCGTCCACCGTAGGCATCCGGGAATGCACTGCGAGGCCGCAACGCTCGGCGCAATCGAGAAAGGCTGTGTCTTTCGTCGAATCCCAGAGTTGGACGAGAGAACGCACCACCACCGTGCAATCGAAGAAATAGGCGAGACGCGCCTGTTCCTCGTCATTGTCTCCGAGGTGCAGAGGAAACATCTCCGCTGACATATCGAAGGCGCGTTCCAATAGGAATCCGCCTGCACGGGAGGCGGTCGCCGGCAGAGCGCCCCTGGAAAACCGTTGGGACCAAAGCTGGGCCGCGATATAGTACCCCGTCGCGGTCGTCGAGATCGGAGCGTATTCTCCCGTCTCCTCCCGAAAGCCTTCTGAAACGCCGCCCGATTGGTCTTGGATACCAGAAATAGCGAGCCATCTCAGGCCCGCGTGGATGCAGGAATTCATGGGGAAAGAGACAGCATATCAGACCCTGCGCAAAGAACCACCAAAACATCAGATGAAACAGGACTAGTAGTACTGGAATCGAATGCTGGAACCTGTGGTTCTCGAACACAGCCGCCTCGCGCTTGTGATTCGATCTGGAGCCTGTGTTAGCGAAACGCTCGTGTGCGGTACGTCAGCAAGCACTCGTACCGGCCGGCCCACGCCTCCCGCCCAGCAAGAGTCAACGGTGCTCGGGCCAGCCGCGCTGAATACCGGGCTGGCTCGCTTCTCCCCACCCGCCTTTGAAAGGGGCGTCGCGACGCTCCGACGATGTGTCTTGCTCGAAGCGCGACGTCATGGCACGACCGGGCCAATCGCGCTAATCTGCGTAAGATGTTCTGAGCGTTACTCCTGTCCTCAGCACCCCCATGTCCTACAATTCCGCGAACGTAAGCTTCCTGCCCGGTTCTTCGTTTGACCTCGACTTCTTGGCCGACCTCTATACGCAAACCTTCGCCGACTATTTCTACCCCTGCGTCGTGACGACCGAGGAGCTGGCCCGTTGGGCACGGGTCGAGCATCTGGACTTGGACCGCTGCCCGGTGCTACTGGTCGACGACAAGCCGGTGGGACTCGCAACGGTCGGCATCCGTGGCGAGCGATCCTACTGCAAAGGATTTGGCGTCATCGTTTCGCATCGCGGAAAGGGTTTAGCCCACAAACTTTGCGGCGAAATGGTTCGGCTCGCCGAGCAAGCCGGCGCTCGGCGAATGACTCTCGGCGTCATCAAGCACAACACTCGCGCGGTCGAAACATACTGCAAAGCGGGCTTTCAGCTACGGCGTGAGCTGCTGTCGCTCGAGTGGCACGCGGATGCTGACGATGTCGCCCAGCCCCCGTTGGATAGCAGCGTGGGTGAGGTTATCGAAGCCCGGCCGCAAGATCTGCTCGCGCACTTCGACGACCTACACGCGGTGCAGCCCATCTGGAACCGCGACCTGCCTTCCCTGCGACAGATCAATAGTCTGCAAGGTTTGGCGGCAATGTCGGACAGCGGTCCTGAGGCTTACGTCCTCTTCCAAGCAGCCAACGGGACAACCGAAATCGTTGACCTAGCTGCCCGAACCGGAGCCAGACCGGCGAAGCTGCTCGGAAATCTTCTACGGAAACTCCAGGAAAACCATCCTCACCTGATGTGCCACAACGAGTCCGCCGACAACCCCCTACTGCCGGTGATGCTCGACAGTGGTTTCCGTGAAACCATCCGGCGGCTAGAGCTGGAGCGGGTGTTTTGAAGTAGGTGCGCTCGTGCAAAGGTCGAAGCCGCGGGCCGATAAAGCCTGTCTACACCTTCCCTGCCAGCATCTCGATCACTCCCTCATAGCCGAGATAGAGAGAAGCGGCGGCGGCGAACACCAGCACGCTGTTCACGAGCCAGCCGTTAACGTGCTCACCCATAAACTTGCGATCCGTCGTCAGTCGCAGCAACACAATGATGGTTGCCGGCAACATGATGGCGGCGATCAGGGCGGTCGCCATCAGCAGCGGGACCGGCTTCCAGTCGGTGAACAGCACCATCAACGGCAAGATCGCGAAGAGCGCCAGAAACGGCCGAAACGCCGGCAGGTAGGCGGCGCCCCGTCCCTCGTCTTGCTCGAGGATGGCGTCGGACGGACGCAGGAAGCGATGGTAGGTATCGGCAAGCATCAGGGCATATGCCGTACTGCTTCCGGTGACGCTCGTGAACACGACGAACCAAACGCCGAGGGCCAGGATGACTCTGCCGATGTCGCCCAACACTTGCGAAAACACCGGAACGAGATCCCCGACCGCCGCCACTTGGATTCCGAGCGGATGAAGTGCTCCAGCGGCCGCGATTTGAATCAGCGCCAGCATCACGAACATGCCGCATGCGCTGAGAATCAGGTCGAGACGCTGTTTGCGGAGGTAGGACAGGTCACGCCAGCCTTTCTCATGCACGAATGTCGCGTATTTGAGGTTTCCGATTGAGCCGATAGCCCCCATGGCAACGCCCATGACCACGACCGCCGCTCCGTAAAGACTGGGCGCGTCGGGCACGGACGGCACAACAGCGCCCCGCAGCGCCGCCCCCCAGTCAGGCTCCGAGAGGAAGGCCGCCGCCGTAAGCGATGCGACTAGAGCGAAGGCCAAGGGCTGACTGAGTGTTTCCACAAGTTTATAACGGCCCCAGTAAAGCAGCGCGAACGCCAAGCTCCACGAACCGAGTGCCCAAACCAGCTCGCTATGAGGGGTTGCGAGGGGATACAGCAAGTGCCCCGCCTCACCCAGTAGCGCGAGCTGCACCATCCCTGTCACGAAGCGTTTAACCAGGGGAACGATGAAGATCATCCACACCATCCAGCGGCCGGTTTTCCCGCAGCCGCTGACCAGACTCTCGCCGGTAACGATCACGTACCGCGCTGTCGATTCGAGAATCGCGATACGCGTCAAGATCGCGACTGCCAGAAGCCAGATTAAACTGTAGCCGTACTCGGCTCCAGCCACTGAGTTGGCCACCAAGTCGCGAGGTCCGACAATCGAAAGGACGAAAACGAGGCCGGGACCCGCCACTGAGAGCTTGCGCCGCCAGGGCTCGTTGGGGATGAGCGTCTGGCGGTCTAGTAGCGCCGATTCAGCTTCGATCGGCATCGTTAGAACCTGAGTTTCAAACCGAACTGCAGTTCGCGTCCGCGGCCCGCGCTTGTGATGCGGCCGGCATCCTCGCTAACACCGTCCTCATCGAAAATGGCCATACGGTCCACGGTGGGTAAATCGAAGTTGGTCCGATTGAAGAGATTGAAGGCTTCGAACCGCAAGTCGAGCGACCCGCCATCGCCCAGCTGCGGCAGGCCGACGCGTTTCACCAAGGCGAAGTCCACGGTCGCGAGATCGGGGCCGATCACTGTATTGCGGCCGAGGTTCCCGAGGAAGCCGGGTTCGGGAGCGGAGAACGCCGTCACGTCGACCCACCCGTTTGGGTCTCCGGTCACGGGGTTGTTACTGCGCCCGGGCACCAGGTTGGGGCGCTGCCCGGATTCGGCGTCATCGCTGGTTGTTCCCGTACGGGCCGCGTCGTAACCCAGTCGCGCCGTTGTTGGTTGGCCCGCGGCGTAGGTCACGATAGGGCTTGCCTGCCAACCGCCAAACAGACGCCGCCAACCCGGACCCTCGGCGGCCGGCAGCTCCCAAACGCCGCTGGCGACAAAGTAGTGCCTGACGTCGTGCGCCGAGAGCCCCCGGTTGAAGCGGGGCAGTCCGTTCACCGGCAGCGAGATCGAATTAGCCCCCTCCGTGGTCGAGAAGAAGTTCGAGCTGTCGTCGATGCTCTTCGAGTAACTGTAGGAAATCTGCCCTTGCAGGCCCTGTGCGAAGCGGCGGCGGAACTGCGTATTCAGAGCGTGATAGTAGGAACTCGCCTCAAAGCGCCGGTCTCGAATGCACCCGAAGACACTGTTGATGTTCTCGCCGTCTTCCGGAAAGAACAGCCGCCCGTCGGGCAACGTGACGGGTTGCACGAGGTTCGCGTCTTCCACCATTGACATCAGATTTCGCCCTGTCGATCCGACGTAGCCGACTCGAAACGTGTGGTTCGCATCCAGCAACTGCTCGATGTTGAAATTCCACTGTTGGACATAGGGTTGCCTGGTGTCCCGTGGAAATCGCTCGACCCGAAGTTCCGGATTGTCGGCCGTCACGATCTGCTCGTAGCCACCGAATGGCAACGAGCCGGGGGGCGGGATCCCGGATCGTGGCCCGCTGGTAGAACGGCGGGTTCCGCACGGCCGCCACGACTAAGTTATGCGACAGGATCAAGTCGTGATAGATCCCATAACCGCCTCTGACGATTGTCTTCCCATTGCCGAACAGATCCAAAGCTATACCCATTCGGGGAGCGACGTTCCTCAGCGAGGGATTATCGAACAACGGGTCGCCTACCCGCAGTTCCATGTCCGGGAGATTGTCGAGGTTCGCGATCTTCCCATCGAGTTCCGTCGGCACGGTGGCCCATTCCCAGCGCACGCCGAAGTCGAGGGTCAAGCGGCTTGTCGCCCGCCAGGTGTCCTGCGCGTAGAGAGCGCCAATCCACTGACGGTGGCGGCGCGCGGTGTCGGACCCGGGCAACTGAGCGCGAAAACGCCGGGGCCGGTTCATCAAGAGGTCGGCGATGCCGGCGAATTGGTACTCACCACTCGATGTGTTTTGGGTGTCGGTGTTGAAATGGGTTCTTTCGAAACGAGCGCCGACTTTGATCGAATGTCTGCCCTTGAGCCAAGTCACGTCGTTGCTAGGCTGGAAGGAGTTGAATTCGTGGTCGTCGACATCCAAGGCGCCGCTGCCGCCGGGAAAGTCGGACAACGCCTGCGACACGATTTCTCCAATCACATTCTCGGTCGGCAGGAACGCCAGCGACGGATCGTCGGTTCCCGGTACCTGGGACTCCACGGCCCCGACCAGGGTTTCGGTCCGCAGGAAACCGAAACGCGCCGAGTTGATCAGGTTCGGGGAGAAGATATGGGTGTGCTCGACGACGCCTGATTGAGCCTGGGTTGTGTTGGATCGCTCGCCAATCGCGAATTCGGTCTCGTCCAAGCGAGCGCCGTCGTCGAAGCTATAGCGGAAGAAGAGCTTGTCGGCTTCACCCAGGTTGTGGTCGACCCGCGCCGTCACAAAGTCCTCGTCGGCCATAACATCATTCGAGAAAATGAACAGCCCCGTATCTCCGAACACTTCGCCATTCGGCAGCGGATAGAATTTGACGACTCGGGCCATCACCGGATCTACCTGGATCGGCCCCGTGGTGAGGTTACCTGCGCGGGCTTCCGGGCTGATGGTCGTGTTGATCGTCGTATTGCCCCGCGCTTCGCGAAGCGCTTCATAGTTCATGAAGAAGAAAGTCTTGTTGCGGGCAATGGGGCCTCCCAGCGAGCCGCCCATTTGATGGCGCCGAAACTCGGGCAGTTCGCCGGGGTCGAAAAAATTGCGCGCGTCGAAGTTATCGTTGCGGTGGAAGTAAAATCCCGTCCCGTGAATGTCGTTGCCGCCGGCCTTGGTGACGGCATTGATGATGCCGCCCGCGGCGCGCCCGTACTGAGCGCTGAAAGCGCTGCTATGGACGCTGAATTCCTCCACGGCGTCGACACCGAGGTTGACGCCGTTGATGCTGCCCGGCGTGGAGCCGTTGTAGCTCACCAGGCTGACGCCGTCCAACTGAAAGTTGTTCTGCGTCGGGCGCGAACCGGAAATACTGATCTGAACGCCGAAACCGGTGTTGACGGTTCGAGCCTGCGCCCGTTGCATGGACGCTCCGGCCTGCAGCATCGCCAACTGGATGTAGTCGCGTCCGTTCAGCGGTAACTCTTGGGTCGTCTTGGAGTCGACCAGGCTCGTCAGCGCCGACGGCGCCGCTTCGATGGTGCGGGCTTCGCCCACAACGACTACGCTCTCGCTCTGCTGTCCAACATTGAGGACGTGGTCCACAACGGCCTCGCGGTCGAGCGCCAAGTTCACGTCCTCGTGTCTGCTTGTCTGAAAGCCTTCTAGCACCGCAATCACTTCATATCCGCCGACTTCGAGCAGCGGCAGCCGGTACAGGCCGTCGCCATCGGTCTTCTTGGAGCGAGTCTTGCCGGTAGCGACGTGGATCGCAGTGACCGTCACGCCGGAAACGACGGCGCCTGATTCATCGGTGACAGTGCCTGATATCGCGCTCATTCTTCTTTGCGCCGACACAGTGCACACCGCAGCCAGAAGGATGGCGGCAATGAGAACGCGATGGAAGACTTGAACCATATACCCGCTTACCTTCGACAGCTACCGGGAACGCTCTCTTTCCTGCTCAGCCGTCCCGAGAAGGTGCAGTGGTAGCACTTTCCGGCTACCAACCAGAAAAGGTTCGGCGAACACCACGCGCACGCCTTCCGTTCGTGTCCAGTGCCGCTCCGTCATGGAACCGCCCCAAACCTTTTTCAGGTTGTGCAGGAAGACACGTTTGACATCTTCCTCGCAGGTCAGCCCAAGCCGTGGATGAACGCGCAACTCGATCTCCGTCTGAAAGGACCCTTCTTTTTCCACCAGCTGATAGTCCGTCGGCACGCCGCCAAACCTTTCCGGCAGTATCTTTTCCAAAATATTGAGAATGTCGCCGCCGACCAGAGTCGTCCCTTGACCTGTTAGCTTACCGTAGCTGAAGATCTTATTCACTTGTTTTGTGAGGCCGAGGCTCTTCAGGCCGCACTCACAGGAAGCCGGGCCGATGGTACCGGCGTCATCCATCTCGGCATTCACGAGCACCAAAGGCGCCCAGGCCCGCAGTGTAGTGAACAGCAGCGAATCAACCTCCACTCCGCTCAAAGGAGCAAGCTTTCGGTGACTGAGCACGGCGAGGGAATCCTCCATGAGGTGGACGCAGTTTCCGCGCATCTGGGGGCAAGCCATGCCAATGAGCCCGATTTCCGAACAGCCATAGCGCGCGTGAGCGCTGGCGCCTGCCCGCTCGATCGTCTCTTGTTTGGCGTCGGTAAGCGCCTCGGCTCCCACGAAAAACTGGCTGCCGCTAACATCGAGGCCCAGCTCGACAGCGGCCGCTGCTACGCGAACGCCGGAACTCACGTTCGACATCATGGCGACACGCTCTCCCGCAGCCTTGCGTTTCGCGATCCAGCGCGCCACCGGAGAGAAGTCATTGTGAGGAAGCGGCACGGGGTAGGGCAGCTTCAGCCCGGCCAGCCTTGATTCGAGGACCAGAAACTTCGTGACCGCGTGGTAGTGCGCGTCGAGGACCCGCCCGCCGATCGTGAACCAGGCTTGCAGTTTTCCGCCACGGCGGACGTAGCCGGCCGCCCGCCGCAATCCGACCGACGAGGGCAGAATCTGCATCAGCATCACGATCGAGCGGTCATAGACGCCGAATTCTTCCCAGTAGAGCGACTCTTGCGCCTCGCGGTGATGCAGGTGCTCCAAGCTTCGCGGCGAGATCGTTCCGCGGCTACGGCTGCCGCTGCTCGACCCCTCCATCACGCCCTTCGCAAGCGGGTTGGTGAAGTCTTCCGCGTGGACCTCGATACTGTTAGCGCCACGCACGATCGGTTTCTTGCCCTTGAATTCGTCGTGTGTGAGGTAGATGCCCGCGCGGCGCAACTGTTCCAACGCGGCCTCAAGACCGTTGCGGTGGACGGACTGCTCGACGTCCAGGTAGCTGCAATCAGCCCAGGCGAAAAGCTTTCGATAGGGGCTGACAGTGGATTCAAAAACAGCTCTCTTGAGCAGGTCGAGGAAGTTCTTCTCGCGTTCCGCCAATCCTTGCCGCACGACGGCGCGGGCGTCCGGCGCCGCGGGTGTGCGGATAAACTTCCACCAACCCACAGCCATCTTGCTGTAGTAACTTGCTTCGCGACGCATGCGAGATCAGGGCAAGGCAGGGACTTTAGCGAGGCGCGTCACATCGCATGCAGAAAAAAGGCGAACGACAGGATGCCCGTTCCCAGAGCCAGCGAGCCCCAGAAACGAGTCGAACGAAGCAGCCACCACATGTAGATGCCCGTCCCGATCCAGAGCACGATCGCGAAGCATCGCCATCGTGCTGAGGCCGTACGTCAGCATCCAGGGAACAAGGAATAGGCCCAGGTACATGTGGGTCCGCCGGATGATTTTCGAGAACACTCGACCACTCTCCCGTCAGGATCGCAATTATACCTTGCCGGTCGAGGTTAGCCCAGCGGGATTTGCATCCGTAGTTCGTCAGCGAAGCGGGTGCGGGCGATCATTGCAGGCCGCGCCAACTGACGATGTCAGTGTTGGGCCCTTCGCCACCCTCCTCACCGTCGGCCCCGTAGGACATGACGTCGGGTTCGGGGCCATGGTCGCCGGGATAGCGGTAGATGTAGGGCCGCTTCCAGGGGTCGGGCGGAATCTCCTTGGTGAGGTAAGGCTGCAGCACAGAGAAGCCCTCTTCTTCGGTCGGGAAGCGGGCGTAGTCGATGTTGAAGCGTTGCAAGGCGGCCGAGAGGTTCTCGATCTGCGTTTGCGCGGCGGTGCGGCGCCCTTGCTCCAGAGCGGGCGTGAGCCGCTGATAGGCGATCGACGAGAATAGCGCGATGATCGTCACGACGACGAGCATCTCGATCAGTGTGATACCCGCGTTTCGCGCGAGACGGCGTGTTGTCTTACGACGTTGGATGGTTGACATGGCTAGAGACCTATCTGGTTGATGCTGGTGATCGCCAGCATGATACTCAAAATCATCGCTCCCACTACAATTCCCATGATAAGAATGACGATCGGTTCAAACAAGGCCGTGAAGCGCTTGATGGCTTCGCGGGTGTCCTTGTCATAGATGTCCGCCATTCGGTCGAACATGCGGTCGAGGTGACCGGTTTCCTCGCCGACGGTCAGCAGGTGCCCGGCCAGCGTCGGGAAAACTCCCGATTTCTTGAATGGCGCCGAGAGGCCCTCGCCGCGCTTGACGCCCTGACCGATGGGCTCAAGCGCCCCGGAGAGTACACGGTTGCCGAGTATGCCCTTGGTGATCGTCAGTGACTGCACGAGCCCCACGCCGTTGCCGACGAGTGTGGCCATGGCGCGGGCGAAGCGGGCCGTGTCGGCTTTGCGCAGCGCGTCCCCGAGCAGCGGGACGCGCAGCTTAAGCTTGTCCCACTCGAGGCGGCCCACGGGGTTCTTGATGTAGACGCGAAACGCAATGATGCCGATCACCACGAGCAACCCCGCCGGAATGCCGAAGGTCTTGATCGCATCGCTGACATTCATCAGCATCTGCATCGGCAGCGGCATCTGAATCGACGACTGGTCAAAGGCTTCGGCGAAACGCGGGACGACGTAGCGCAGGATGATGAAGATCGACGTGCAGGCGACGACGATCAGCAGCGCCGGATAAGTGAGCGACGAGACAATATAGCCGCGCAGTTCATCGCGGGCACGCTCGAAAAGGGCGAGCCGGTCCATGACCAGGGCCAGGCTGCCGCTCACCTCGCCGGCGCGAATCATGCTGATGTAGAGTTCGGAAAAGTACGCGGGGTGCTCGGCGAGACTTTCGGCGAATGACTTGCCGGAGCGAATCGAGCGCAGCACCTCGTTGACGACGCCGCGAAACTCGGGGCGCTCGGTCATTTCGGCGACGATCGAGAGTCCCCGGTCAATCGGGATGCCGGCGTTGAGCAGGGTAGCTGTTTCTTCTGTGAAGTGCAGTACGTCCTGCAGTCGTCCGCTCTTCCACTTGGGTATGTTCAGCGACCAAGTAACCTGCTTCGACGCGCCGATGTAGACCGGTGTCAGGCCCTGACGCTGCAGCTCACGAGCAGCCATGCGGCCATCGTCGCCGGCAACCGTGCCGGTTTGAACTTTGCCGTTGGTGCCGATGGCGCGATAGAAGAAGGTGGACATGCTTGGTTTGTGATTCGTGATTCGTGTCTCGTGATTCGTGTGTCGATCGCGTGCTAACTCGGTAATCGTTTTCTTAGCGACCGTTCGAGCGCGGCGATCATGGCTCCGATTCGGTCAATATTTGAGTTGAGTTCGGCGGCATCATCCTGCGTGCAATAGTCAAGGTCCCCGGCGAGAATCAGCAAATAACGGAGTTCCTCCGGGGAGCCATTTGCAATGGCGAGATGACGCAAGAAGTCTTTCGTCGACCGCCTGCCCCACCCCTCGGCGACATTGCTCGGTACGGAAACGGCACATCTTCTCATCTGCGACGCGAGGCCGTAGGTCTCGTGTTTGGGGAATCGGTTCGTCATGCGATAGATCGTCAAACTCATCTGGTGAGCGACTTGCCACAAGTCCATACCAGTGAACTTCTTCAGCGACACGCCTGCCTCCCGGTCCACGAATCACGAAACACGATCTCCTTAAAACTCCTGAGTCACCCTCACGACCTCCTCCACGGTTGTTGTGCCGGCGGCGATTTTTTCCCAGCCGTCGTCGCGGAGACTTCGCATGCCGTTGCGTCGGGCGGCTTCCGTCAGGACGGATGCGTCTTCGTTGCGCATGATCAGGCGGCGAAACTCTTCGTTCAGCTCCAGCAGTTCAAAGATGCCGACGCGCCCCGTGTAGCCGGTTCCGTTGCAACGCTCGCAGCCCGCGCCGCGCCAGCTGGAAATTTCCGCGCCGGTAGGAGTGGCCACTCGTCCGTTCTCGGTCCTGCAGCCGGCGCAGATCTTGCGAACCAGACGCTGCGCCAGAACGGCGACGAGAGAGGAAGTGAGCAGGTAGTTCTCGACGCCCATGTCCGACAGCCGAGTGATGGCGCTGGGGGCATCATTGGTGTGGAGCGTGGAGTAGACGAAGTGTCCCGTGAGCGCTGAGCGGATACTGATGTCAGCGGTTTCGCGGTCACGGATCTCGCCCACCATGATGACATCGGGATCCTGGCGGACGATGTGCCGCAGCCCCGCGGCGAATGTCAGCCCGATCTGCGGGTTGACGTGAATCTGGTTGATGCCGTTCATCTGGTACTCGACCGGGTCTTCGATGGTGATGATCTTCTTCTGAGGGCCGTTGATAAGTTTGAGGACCGAGTACAGGGTCGTCGATTTGCCGCTGCCGGTCGGACCGGTGACGAGAAGGATGCCGTGGGGGAGCGACGCGAAATGCCCCATCCGCGTGAGCATGTGTTCGTCGAAACCAAGTTTGTCGAGGTCGTAGAAGTCGCCGGCGCTGCGGTCGAGCAAACGCATCACGACGCTTTCGCCGTAAAGCGTGGGCAGGGTCGAGACACGCAGGTCGACTTCGTGGCCCATGGCTTTGATCTTGATGCGGCCATCTTGCGGCAGGCGACGCTCGGCGATGTTGAGCCGCGCCATGAGCTTGATGCGCGAGATGACAGCGGCGCGCAACTCGCGTTGCGGAGATTCCTGGCTGTGCAGCACGCCGTCAATGCGGAAACGCACGCGGAATTCCTTCTCGAACGGCTCCAGGTGAATGTCACTGGCGCGGCTGTCGAGCGCTTGCGAGATCATGCTGTTGACCAGGCGGATGACGGGCGCCTCGCTGGCCATGTCGCGGAGTTGCTCGATTTGCGCCGTGTCGGCGTCGTCGGTTCCGAAAACACCCTCGGGGTCTTGCTCTTGCTCGCCGAAGTACTTGTCGATTCCGTCCAGAATGTCGCGTTCGGAAGCGAGCACTCCTTTGACGTTGAGTCCGCTGAATTGCCGCAGCGTGGCGACGGTTTCAAAGTCCAGCGGGTCGGCCATGGCGACCGTAACCGTCGCCTCATCGGCCCGCACCGGCAGGAACATGAACTGCCGCATGTAGCGCGGCGTAATCCTCTCGATCTCGGGCAAAACCGGCGGGAAGTCGTCCGCGGTCAGCAGCGGAATCTGGAGCTGCTCGGAAAGCGTCGCGAGCACGTCGCGCGGGTTGACGAAGCCGAGATCGATCAGGATCTTGCCGATCTTATCGCCGCGCTCTTTCTGTAGTTCGAGCCCCTGCTCCAGATCGTCCGCATCAAGCAGACCTTTACGGATCAAAAGTTCGCCGAGACGGGCGGCCATTAGCAAGACCTCCGGCGGCGCGGCAAGAAATGCAGGCTCGCCTCAATACTCTTCACTTTGTCCGAATTCGCCTTGCCTCGCAAAGATCCCAGGGGGGAGAGCACGGGCACGACACACTGTGCCTGGGGCCCTGGAAGGGCCAGAAGACGGAAGCCGAGCGCTTCAGCGCTGGGTATCGGATACCCATGAGACCGAGCGCCAGCGGCGCGATATAACTGACTTACGGTCGTGGCATCGCTGGAACTGTAGAACAGATTGGACATTGATCGATCGCTTGCTCGGCGGACCCGTCTAGAAGTAAGCCAATTCCAACTGCTTCTTCAGAGTGGGCAGATCGACGCTTCCCGCCTCATGGTCGACCAGAAGCTGCCGCCGGGCTTGCATGACGAGTTGCGAAGGCAGTTCGCTGACGTCTTCCCACGAGTAGTGAAGCAGAGAGATCACCAAGACCACTTTTTCGGTGGCGGGTACCTCGGTCAAACGTGGGCCTTCTTCGACGAGAATCGTGCGGGCCCGAACTTCGAGGTCTTCCAGCCGTTGGCGTTTGCGGAGATTAAGGTTCGTCTTGTCCTTCTCGCTCATCCCCCCACTGAACGGTGCCAGGTTCGGTACCGGCAGAAGGTTGACCTGCACGGTAAAGACCACGCCGAACCCTTTCAAATAGCCGCCTCGCGTAACTCCCTTGAGGGGCATCGGCGTGGAGTCAATAACGTCTTTGAGGTTGGAAAAGCGGCCGTCAATCGAATGCTCGGTCCGAACGATCTGTTCGTGAATAGTGGTATTTGTGGCGGGAGGTTCAGAACCCGCCGAGCCAGCGCTGACCAGAGCCAGCAGCACGGCCAAGAACGTTGGAAAAAGTTTGCTTCGGTGCGCCATGTTCATCGCTCCAAAGAGGCGCTCTGAATGTAGTTAGCTCTGCGCTCCTCCTCCATCTGGTTCACGACGTCTTTGTACGCCTCCTCTGACATAACCCGAAGCTCTTCGAACTGGGCTCGGCGGGCCGTCGTTTCCTTGCCGAGGTGTTCTTCAAGAAAGGTTTTCAGGGCCGCGGTCTGACGTTCCGACTCAGCCGCCCCTACTTCGCGAACCAAGCGTGCAACCTCTTCCTTGTCGAGGCCGGTGTCGGGAACAAGTTGGGGCCGCGGCGCTTCGCCAAAGGCAAGATGCCAGCCGGCGGCGTCGACGGTAACCGCCGGCTCCACCATCCAGATGCCGGCGAATAGCACAAGCAGTACCGCCGCCATGCTGAACCCGAAGCGCGGCGCTACATCCCAAAAGCCGTTCCACCAGCGCCGCGCCAGCGACGGCTCGAACACCTTGTCGGAAACGAACCCGATGCGGCGCGGGATCTCTTCATCGGGAACGCTGAGCAGAGCTTGCTGCGTCAGCCGCAGCCGCGCCAGTTCGTCTCGTGCCTCGGGCGAAGTCTTCAGATACGCTTCGACCTCGGCGCGCTCGGCCTCAGTGAGTTCATCGAGCAGATAATCTCTTAGATCATGCGGTGCTGTCGACACGTCATACCTCCCGGCTCCTGGCGCCTTGCGTGGGCGCGACCGGCGCGAGAACGTCCTTCAAAACTTCCAAAGCTGTATAGAGCCGCGACTTCACTGTTGAGGCGGGGCTGCCGATGATTTCGGCAATTTCATGGAACTTGAACCCCTGATAGATCTTCAAGATCACCACCTCGCGCTGCTCCGGTGTCAGCCGGCTGAGCGCTTTCTCAACAGCCAAGCCAAGATCGAGAAGTTCGATGCGGCTACCCGCCACCCCGACCGGACCGCCCGTTCCGACTTCCGGAACCTCCGCGTCGCTTTCAAAGCGGCGCTTGCGAAACAGCGAGATGCTCTCGTTGTGAGCGATTCGGAACAACCACTGCGCGAACCGTGCCGGGTCCTGAAGGCTTCTCAGATTGCGGTAGGCCTTGAGAAATGTCTCCTGACACAGATCAAGAGCATCCTCGCGGTTGCGGACGGCCCGCAGAAGATAGTTGTAAACCTTTTTCTCCCAACGAGATACAAGGACGTTAAAGCCGTCGACGTCACCCTCGCGGGCGCGTAGAATCAGGTCGCGGTCCTCGACCTCCCTAAAGATCAATGCTGGCTCCTACAATTAGCAGGACGCCTCACCCGCTCAAAAAGTCGGGAAGGCATGACAAACAAGTTCACTCTCATGGCGTGGCCCCCAAGCTCAAAAGAACGAAGATGGCTGCTGTATCCATCCTTGGCCGCGCCTGGGCGACGGACCAGGCTAGGCCGTGCCCCTGTATTTCCGTCCCCTGTGACAGTCTATGGCCTGGATTGTATCACGATTTTGTCTACACAAGTTCTACGTTTTCAACGACTTAAGATTTCCTCGACATTTTTTTTCTGAGCCTGACGAAAAAAGTACCGTCTCAAGCGTCTTACTGTTGAGAGAAAAAATCAACTAGAACTGCCAGTTGCTTCTCCTTGCGAACCCACAAGATCACGGTGGCGTGGGATATCGGGTCCCACGCCACTGTTGTTTTTTAGGGGCGAATTTCAGCCTCCAACCCTCGGGCGTTTGACAGCCCTCCCTTAAGTCGATACAGTCCCATACAATGGCTTGGCACTTGCCGGGGACTCACTTCCTGCGTATCCTCGTCCGCAATCGCAGTCTGATCTATCAGCTCGTGCGCCGCGACTTCGAGACGCGCTACGTGGGCTCAGTAGCCGGCTGGCTGTGGGGAGTGATCCATCCGCTGGTCCTACTGGGGGTCTATACGTTCGTCTTTGCGTATGCGCTCGGTGTTAAGCCGCCGCCGGGTGAGGTCGTCGCTAGCTACCCGCTGTGGCTATTCGCCGGGATGCTGCCTTGGCTGCTGTTTTCCGAGTCGCTGCAGCGATCGGCGGCCGCTTTGCCTGACTACGCCAACCTCATCAAGAAGAGCGTCTTCCCATCGGAAGTCGTACCGCTCACGATCTTTCTTTCCAACCTCATCAGCCACTTCCTCGGGATGCTCTTGCTGGCTATCGCAACGGCTGTATCGATCGGCCACGGGAACTGGGCGATCGTGGCTGTTCCTGGACTGCTGATCCTGCTAGGGCTGCTGACAGTCGGGCTCAGTTGGATCGCGGCCGGCCTCCACGTCTATCTGCGGGACACGGCACAAGTCCTCATGGTGCTGCTAACCGCTTGGTTTTGGCTGACCCCGATTTTTCTACACGAGGGCTTGCTGCGCGAGAAGTTCAGCGGTCACCTGAGTATTCTGCTGTACATCAATCCGATGACCTACGTCGTGCGAGCCTACCGCGATACTTTCCTCCGCAACACGTTTCCCTCCTGGGGAGACTGGGCAGCCTTCGCGGCTTTCGCCGTTACTACTTTCGTCATTGGCGGCCTCTTCTTCCGGCACAGCAAACGAGGCTTCGCCGACGTTCTCTGAGTTGCAAAGAATCCTGTGACCGCGCTTTCATTTGAGTCCGTCTCGAAGAGCTACGCGCTCTACAACGCTCCGAGCGACCGCTTCAAGGAACTAGCGTCGTTCAATCTTCGCAATTACCACGAAGACTTTTGGGCGCTGCGGGATGTGTCGTTCGAGGCTCGGCGAGGCACGATTCTGTGTCTGATCGGCGAAAACGGCTCGGGGAAGAGCACCGCCTTGCAGTTGGCGGCGGGTGTCTTCGCGCCAACGCAAGGTAACGTGCGCGCTGTGGGCCGGGTGGGGGCGCTGCTTGAGCTGGGCGCGGGATTTAATCCCGAATTCAGCGGCCGCGACAATGTCTACTTGAGCGCGACGCTGATGGGGATGTCGTCACGCGAGATCGCGAAATGCTATGGCGACATCGAGCACTTCGCTGAGATTGGCGACTTCATCGGTAGGCCGGTGAAGACGTACTCGTCGGGGATGCTGGTGCGGCTGGCCTTCGCCGTCGCGATTCACACCAATCCCGAGATCCTGCTGGTGGACGAGGCGCTCGCGGTAGGCGACTACTACTTTCGGCAACGCTGCTTGCGCAAAATTCATGAGATGCGGAGCCGCCAAGTGACGATCGTGCTTGTGTCACACAGCATGGCGGACGTTAAGGCGATTGGCGAGTACGCCGTTTGGCTCGAAGACGGGCGCGTCAGGGCAACCGGTTACGCCGACGATGTCGTGGCTCTCTACCTGGCGCGCATGGCTCAGAAAGATGCGACCTACGCGGACGTCCTGTCGCGGTCGCGAGCAAACGGACAGGGTGAAAACTGTATAGCGCCCGAGGTGGTCGAGGGGCTTCCCAATATCGATGGCCGCCGCGGCAATGGCGCCGCCGAGATCATCGGTATCGCTGCCCTTGATGAGGAGGGGCAGCGCGCCTTGCTGATGGAAGCGGAGCGGCCGCTGCTGTTGCGCGTCAGCTTTCGCGCCCGCCAGCCCCTCGCCCGGCCCAATGTCGCTGTGACAATGAGAAACCACATCGGTCTCGATTTCGCGGTTTTCAGCGCCGCCGACAACCGTGTCGAATTGCCATCGATGGCGCCCGGGGATGTTTGCACGGTGGACTTCCAGCTCGAAGTACCGGAGCTGTATCCCGGCAACTTTTCGTTCTCGCCCAGCGTGATCGAAGGCTCCGGCGCGGGCGCCGAAACGTGCGACTGGGTCGACAACGCGCTGACACTCCAGATGACTCACAGCGGGAAGCCGATTTACGGCTACCTGCGCGTGCCTTGCCACGTCGCGGTGAATGAACGGCTGACGCCCGCCGCGCCCACAGCCTCCCCGCAATCATGAATGTGCTCACCGCCGCGCTGAGGGTGCTCGGCCGTCTCGTTTTCCTCGTCAGCGCCGGACCCCTGCTATTGATGGGCGCTCTGCTAACGCTGTGCCTGAGCGACCTGTTGCCCCTCAGGCGGCGAGACGATGATTCCGGCGACGAGATTCAAACCAGCGCGATCAGCGTTGTGATCCCCAACTGGAATGGCCGCGATCTGCTCGCGAAGAACTTGCCTTCGGTTGTCGAGGCGCTGGCCTTCAACCCGGCCAACGAATTGATCGTCGTCGACAACGCCTCGGCGGATGGCAGCGCGGAGTTCCTGCAAAAGACCTTTCCTGAAGTCACCGTGCTGGCTCTTGCAAAGAACGCAGGCTTCGGCGGGGGATCGAACGCTGGCATTCAAGCGGCCCTCCACGACATCGTCCTGCTGCTGAATAACGACATGCGGCTCGCGCCGGGGGCGGCCGAGGCGCTGCTCGCCGGCTTTTCAGATCCCCGCGTCTTCGCAGTCACATCACAAATCTTTTTCTCCGACCCCGCCAAGCGCCGCGAAGAAACGGGCCTCACACAAGGGCAGTGGACCGGAGGTCAATTGCGGGTCGATCACCACGCCGACGATCAGGTCACCGAACGCTTCCCGACGTTCTACGCCGGCGGCGGATCATCCGCTTACAGCCGCAAGAAGTTTCTTGAACTCGGCGGCTTCGACGCGCTCATGGAGCCTTTTTATTACGAGGACACCGACATTAGCTATGGCGCCTGGAAGAGGGGCTGGGTGATTCTCTACGAGCCGCGTAGCGTGGTCTATCACGATCACCGCGGCACGATCGGCAAGCACTTTTCGGATGCCTATATCCGGTCCGTGCTTCAGAAGAACAGACTGCTGTTCGTCTGGAAGAATATCCACGAATGGAAACGGCTGGCCGGCCATTTCGGATGGCTCTACGCCGGCCTGTGGACGCGGACCGTGTTTGGCCCCAGCTCCACGCGTCCCACTCCGCGAGGCTTGCTGCGCGCGCTGCGGCAGCTCGTGCCCGTCGTGCGGGCGCGCCGCAACGCCCGGCGGCTCTCCGCGATCGATGACACCGAAGCGTTCCGGCGTCCGCTGCCGGGCTACTTCTGGGACCGCTTCCAGCCGCCCCGCCGGCAGGGCGAAAAGCTCAACGTGCTGTTTGTCTCGCCCTATCCGATCGAGCCTCCCATCCACGGCGGCGCGGTTTTCATGAAGCAAACGATCGAGCAGCTCAACCGCCTCACCAAGGTGCATCTGCTTTGCTTGCTCGATGAGCCCGGCGACCTATCGCCGAATCAGGCTTTTGGGAAGCTTTGCGAAAGCGCCGAGTTCGCCGTGCGTTGGGCCGACCTCAAGAGCGGCATCGGCTCGCTGGTTCCGCATGGGCCGCGTAGTTTCTATCGCGATGATTTCCTGTGGCGGCTGCAGCGTGCGATCTTGCAGCATCGCGCCGATGTCGTGCAGCTCGAATACACACAGATGGCCGGCTACAGCGCGGATTTCCAGCGCATCGGCATGTTCCTGTTTGAACATGATCTTTCGTTTCAATCCGTCTGGCGCTCAATCAAAGGCCTGCGCGATCCGTTCGCGCGGATGCGCTATCTGCACGAGTACCTGCGCCTGCTGCGTTTCGAGAAAAAAGCCGTCGTGAACTTTGACGCCGTACAGGTGTGTACGGCGGCCAACCGGCGGCACTTGGTTTCCTTTGCCGGTAACGGGACACCAATCGTCGACGGCATGCGGGCAGGCATCGACGTCAGCCGCTATGAGTACGTCGAGCAAGGCCGCGAGCCTGATACGCTGCTCTTCCTCGGCAACTTCCGCCACCTGCCGAACCAGGAAGCGCTCGATTTCTTTACGTCACGGGTGTGGCCTGGCGTGCGCCGTGAACGCCGCGAGGCGCGTCTGATCGTCGCCGGCGCGCAGGCTCCACCCGGATTCGAAAGCCGCTTGCGGCAGCCCGGTATCGAGTTCATCGGTCAGGTGCGGGACGTGCGTGACGTGCTGAGCCGCTACGCCGTGTTCGTTTGCCCGATTCTGAGTGGCTCCGGTGTGCGCGTGAAGCTGCTGGAGGCTTTTGCCGCGGGCATCCCGGCCGTTTCGACGCCGCTGGGCGCGGAGGGACTCGCCGAGCGCGGCGCCGACTTTGTCGAGCTGGCGGCTGATGCCGAGGGGTTCGCGGACCGTGTGCGAACGCTGCTGGCCGAACCCCAACGCGGACGAAAGATGGCACGGAGAGCCCGCCGCGAGGTGGAGCAAAACTGGGACATGGCCGTCCTTACTGAACGGCTGGAGAACCACTATCGCGATGTTTTGCGAAGCAAGCTGGAACGCCCCGAAACCGGCCGGCCGGCGCCGCTACGCGACCTCAGCGGATAGCCGGATCCGTCACTCGCCCGCGAACCGACGGATAGGGAGGTTAGGGCGCGTTTACGGCGCGCTGCTTCTTCAAACGCTTCACAATGGCGCGCGCCTGTTTATGGAGTGCCCTGGGGCTCGCATCGAAATCTTCGAGGAAAGTCGACCACAACACTTCCCGCGACGCAACGTCGACCAGGAAGACCGCCCCTTCGGCGCGGGAGGCGGATTGGTAGGGCACCGTATCGGGGCGGTAAGCCCCCGCTAGAGCCGAGGCAGCATCCGTCGAAGTCGCTGCTGCGGCTTCCTTGGCCGCGGCTTGCTCCTCAGGCGTGGGGAAAAGCTCTTCCATACCTGCGAAAAACTTGCTACTGATACGGTCGGTCAGAATCGCCTGCGCCTTCTTTGGGTCCACCACAACCTTGAACACACCTGCGCTCGCAGTCTGCTCAGCTAGGTATTGGTCGAGAGAGTTTGACATTGGCCAGAAATAGACGTTTTCGACGTGCTCCAGCCGCGCCGGGTCGGCCGCTTCGCCCGCTGGGACAACGATCAACGCCGTACACAAGAGCGCGAACAACACAAAGCAGCGAAACATGCCAGGATTATACCAGCCGTCGACTGTCGGCCTGACTGCTACAACGTACTTTCATGCACGATCAACGAGACACTGCCGCGTATGACGGATTCGCAAGAATCTTCGATCTCTATTGGGCCGAGCTGTTTGCCGCTGACGTGCGTCCGGTCTTCCAGAACGAGTTGCTGCCGCACGTTCCGGTCCGAGGTCGCATCCTCGACCTGTGCTGCGGCGGTGGAAGACTCAGCTACTGGCTCACCGGCTGCGGATTCCGGGTGACGGGTGTCGATGCTTCCCGGGGGATGATCGAGATCGCCCGCCAGAATGCCCCTCGCGCTGAGTTCGAGGTCGCGGATGTGCGGGACTTCCGGCGGCCGGACACCTTCGACGCTGTCGTCTCGACCTTCGACAGTCTGAACCATCTGCCAACCTCGGCCGACCTTCTGACCGTGTTCCGCAACGTCTACGAATCGCTTGCCGAGGACGGCTTGTTTTTCTTCGACATGAATCTCGACGAGGGCTTCCGCGCCGCGGAACATGACGGGCATTCGCTTGTCAAGGATGATCACGTCTGCGTTGTCGAGAGCAATTACGATTCGAAGACTGGCGTGGGCCGTTCCGACGTAACTGTTTTTGAGAAATCCGGGGGCTTCGAGAAGTCCGGGGACGATTGGAAACGGGTCGACCTGCAAATTGTCGAGTACTGCTATCCGGAGGATACGATTCTAGACGGACTCGCCCAGGCCGGCTTCGGTGACCTAAAAACGTTTGATGGGCAGCAGGACTTGGGGATGCGAAACGGCATCGGCCGTCTGTTCGTGCTGGCGCGGAAGTAACGCTAGCTGTGCAGGCTAGGCGGGCCGGAAGAAATCGACGAGGTCGAGCCCCACGATGCGCCATTTCTTGCCCGCGGCCACCACCCGTAGGGTGATCACGTGGCGGCGGGTTTCGATGGGCCCGGGCCGCTCCAGAGGCGAGATTTGCATGAGCCAATCCACACGGCTGAGAAAGTCTTCTCCATCGGCCGCGACCTCGACGATGCGAATCGACGATGCGATATCTTTCTGCCCGCTGAGAGCGACTACGTTCGACTCGAGCTGGGAGTAGGCCGCGAAGCGTTTGCGGTCAAAATGACTGAGAAAGAGCGCGGCATTACGGGCCTGCAGCGCCCGGCTGACGTCCCGCAGCATCCGCGAGATCGCCTCCTGGTTCGCCGCGGCGGGCCGGGTGAGCGACGCCAGGGCGAGCGACGCCAAGCCGAAACGTTGAGCGAATCCTCGGCGCGTCATCGGTTGCTTCGCACAGGGCGGGCGCAGGGTCTATGTCCTGTACTCGGCATTGATCCGGATATAGTCCTCGGTCATGTCACACGTCCAGAACCGTGCTTTCCCGGTCCCTTCGCCACGAATGTGAAACCGCAGTTGTACCTCGGCGGCTTCCATTGTCTTCTGGACTTCAGGCTCGTTGAAATCGGCGCGAAAACCGCGCCGGCATACGAGGATTCCGTTGATGTAGATATCCACCTTCGACGGATCGAATGTCGCGCCGCTCGCTCCCGCTGACGAGAGCAGCCGTCCCCAGTTCGGGTCCGCGCCCGCCAAGGCGGTCTTGACAAGCGGTGAGTTCGCGATCGCCCTGGCGATGGTGTCGGCATCGTGTTCGGTGGCCGCGCCTTCGACATCGATCGTGACAAGTTTTCGCGCCCCCTCCCCATCTTTGGCGATGGCGATTGCGAGCGACTCGGTGACGCGGGCAAGCCCGTCTTCAAAGGCGTCGCGGCTTGACCGCGAGATCGCAATCCCCGAGCCGCCGTTCGCCAGCAGGATGACCGTGTCGTTCGTCGATGTGTCCGAGTCCACCGAGATGCGATTGAAACTGCGCCCCACGGCTTTCTTCAGCATGGCCTGCAGAGGACCGGCTGCGATCGCGGCGTCCGTAAAGATGTAACTCAGCATCGTCGCCATGTTGGGGTGAATCATTCCCGCACCCTTCGTCATGCCGGCAATGCGAACAGTCCCTTGCGGCGTCTCGATCTCGGCCGAAGCCGTCTTCGGCACCGTATCGGTGGTCATGATCGCCAGCGCGACATCCGGGAAGCGGTGCGGCGACAAACCGGCCGCCAGGGCCGGCAGGGAATCGAGAATCAGGTTTTCATTGAGTGGCACGCCGATCACGCCCGTGGATGAAACCAGTACGCGATTAATGGGCGCTCCGACCGCCTTCGCCGTGGCCCGCGCCGTGGCCTTGGCGACTTTCATCATGGTCGGGGTGGCGCAATTCGCGTTCCCGGCGTTGACGATGATGGCCCGGCATCGGCCCTTCGACGCCCGCAAGTGCTCTTCGCACAGGACGACAGGCGCCGCCCGCACTAGGTTGCGCGTGAAGACACCGGCCGCCGCCGCTTCGTGATCCGAAACCATCAAAGCCAGATCGAGGTTCGGCTTCTTGCGAATGCCCGCATATGTAGCGGCGAATCGATAACCCAGAGGGATAGTCACTGCGTGTTCTCTCCTAAGACTTCGCCCTCTTGCGGACGATACCCTCGCACGAAATCCGCCGCCGCCATGCGCTTTTTCCCTTCAGGCTGCACGTCGTCGATGGCGAGCATTGAGGCTTCTCCACACCCTACGCCAAGTTGCCCCCCAGCTGTCGTGACAGCACCCGGCCGAGGTCCCGCTTGATCGAGCGGCCGAGCGCGGTGGATCTCGAGGCGGCGGCCCCGAAAGTAGGTGTAGATGCCCGGCCACGGGGTGAAGCCGCGTAGACGATTGTAGATGAGCGATGCCGCGAGGTTCCAGTCGATCTCGCCGTCTTCGCGCTTGAGAATTGGGGCGAAGGTAGCTTCTTGCTCTGCTTGCGGCCGCGCCGCGATCGAACCAGCTTCGAGGCCCGCCAGCGTTTCGACCAGTAGGCCCGCGCCGATGGGCGCCAAGCGGTCAAGGAGATCCTGGGCGGTTTCAGCGGGGCCAATCGGCGTCGCGCGCTCAAGCAACATGTCTCCCGCGTCGAGCTTGAAGATAATCCGCATTGTCGTTACGCCGCTCTGTGTTTCGCCATTCGCCACGGCCCAGTTGACGGGCGCCGCGCCGCGGTATTTCGGCAGCAGCGAAGCGTGAACGTTGATGCAGCCATGCGCAGGCAGGTCGAGAATCCTTTGCGGGATGATCTGCCCATACCCCACAACGACGATCACGTCAGGCGCAATCTCCGCCAGCCGCTCAAACGAATCCACTGACTTGATGCGGCGCGGCTGAAAGACTTCGAGCCCGAGTTCAAGAGCTTTGGCCTTGACGGGCGGGGGCGTCACGGTTTGCTTGCGGCCCACCGGCCGGTCCGGCTGCGTGATCACGAGTTCGACCGCGTGCCGCGCCTCAACCAAGGCAGCGAGAGTGGGCACGGCGAACGCCGGTGTGCCCATGAACACCGCACGCATCCGTTAGTCCCACTCGCCTTTGTTGCGCAGCTTGCGGATCTTGCGTTTGATCATTTCCCGTTTGAGCGCACTGATGTGCCGCAGGAACAAGATGCCGTCGAGGTGATCGTTCTCGTGCAGAATGGCGCGCGCGAGCAGATCCTCACCTTCGATCTCGAACGTCTCGCCCTTCGTATCCTGTGCGCGCACTATGACCTTCTGGGCCCGCTTGACGTCCTCTCGAAACCCCGGGATGCTGAGGCAGCCTTCCTCGCCAATCTGTTTTCCTTCGGTCACGAGAATCTCGGGGTTGATGAAGACCAGCTTCTCGTCGGGGTCCTCGCCACAGGAACAATCGATCACCGTGAGGCGCTTGAGTAGCCCGATCTGAGGAGCCGCCAGACCGACACCGCCGGCGTCATACATCGTCTCGAACATGTCGTCGACGAGCTGCTGCAGTTCCTCCGTATCGAACTCCTCGAGCGGGTCGCAGGGCGTTTCGAGGACAGGGTCTCCATACTTGACGATTTTTCGAATCATGTTGAGCTTCCAACGTGCTGTTGTTACTTATTCTAGTGAAGGCTTCGCCATCCTAGCGACCGAGGGTGAATCTACCTTAGCGGCTTCTAATGTTTCTGTCCGATTTGCCTCGATGACCGAAACGAGCGATATTTAAAGCATGAAAATGTCTCTTTCCGGCTGGTTGCAGCGCGGGATGAAGAAACTGCGACCGGGCGAAGCGTCTGTTGAAACAAGTGTGGCAACCACGGCGGCCATCGGCTGGATGGACGCGCAAGGTGTCGCCCATGCCTCCAAAGCCAAGCTCGGAGAGCGCTTTGACGGTGGCATCGATCTCCTTCTCGACCAAGAGATCATTGTCGATACGCCGATCTGGCTCATCTCCGATGACGGCTTTGATAAAGCAGCCGCCGTGCATTTTTGCAACCGCGAGCAGAGCCGCTACACCGTACGCGTGGCCTTTCTCGATGATGCGAGCGGCCTGCACGAGGGTACGGCTTTTTCGGCGGCACGCATGAAATGGACAGAAGGCTCGGGCCGTGTCGTCGGCTGCGCTGTTTCGTTGCGCGGTGGCAAAGAAGGTGAGCTGACCGTCAGCATGGCTGAAGCACTGCCTGTGCCGAGTGTCGTGCTGCTGACCGGCGGCAACTATCAGTGCCTGGGAGCCGTGCAAAGCTCCGAGGAAGAGAAAGACTGCTGGGTGGCCCAAGTGCAGGTGATCAGCGAAGCCTACCCGCGCGCGATTTCGCAGGCTGCGTAAGCCGGCCCCGTCACTTCCCAGGCAGCGCATCGACCTGCTCGACCACTCCGTCACGATACGTGACGCGAAGCGGTGCAATGCCCCCGTCCACCCCGAGCTTGTAGTCGACGATTCGAACCGCCGAGTGCGTCGTCGATTCGATAATGTTGCCCGCGCCAACCGCGAACACGACCTGATACTCGCTCATTCCGGGTTCGACTAGGTGGGCCTCGATCTTCCGCCAATCTTCGTCCGACCAATGTGTCCATAACTCTCGTGGGTCTTTCAAGAGAAACATTTCGTCGACAAAGAATCGTCCGTCCGCGCCGATCGGGATCGTGAATGTTCGGCCTTGCTTCTCGAACGCGAGACGCACTTCTCTGCCTGCTTCGCTGACGCCCGTGGGAACGATCTTTTCGAGCGGTCCTAATACGCCCTCGCCGGGCTGATAACCCCAGCGGTAGCCTTCTTTGACCCACAGCTCTTTGCCGATCAGTTTGCGCACCAAGCGAGAATCGCTGATGTACGATCGCGGCGGATAAACGTACATGTCGGCGTGAATCTTCCGTGTGGGCCCTGCTTCGCGGTGCAGTGTGGGACGTGAAATCCGCTCATAGATGCTGACTCCAAGGAAGACCGCGGCCCCGATCAGTCCGATACGCAATGCAGCGCGAACGGGCCCTGTCCAGCCGCGCGGCTTGACCATATCACGATCGTGAAGATTGGGCACTAAACTTGAGACTGCCCCAGCGGCGGCACGGTTTCGAATGACCCGCCGGTAGGGCGTTCATTTGTAGCACATGTGCAAGACAGAGATGCCGCCGCTGAGAGACACTGTCTCCACGCGCCGGAAGCCTGCCTTTTGTGCGGCGGCTGAAAGTTGGCCGGGCGTCAGAAACTTTTCAACCGAGTTCTGTAAATAGGAGTACGCGCCGCCCGAGCCGGAGATGGCGTTGCCGATGCGCGGCAGCACATGCCGGAAGTAGAACCCAAATAAGGGCGCGACGAGCGGCACGGTGGACTGCGAGAACTCGAGAATCGCCAGGCAACCGCCCGGCGCGGCCAAGCGGGCGAACTCGCGCAGTCCGGCGTCGTAGTCAGCGAGATTGCGAAAGCCCCAGGCGATCGTGATCAGGTCAAACGATGCTGCGCGGGCCGGAACGTCGAAAGCATCGGCCTCCACAAGCCGCATCGGTCTCGACTTGCGAACGAGCTTGCGGCCGGCTTCCGTCAGCATCGGGCGGCTAAAGTCAGCCCCGGTTACGGCGCTGGCCGCGTCACCGCACAAGCGCTTGCGTTCGCGGTCTAAAGCGACGACCAAGTCGCCCGTGCCGCAGCATAGATCGAGCACTCGTGCTTCGGGTCTCTCCAAATAGGGCCGGGCCTTCCGCACCAGCACGCCGCGCCAATACTGGTCGATGCGCAGCGATAGCAGGCGGTTGAGAAAGTCGTAGCGCGGCGCCACTCGTCCAAACATTTCCCGAATCTGGCGCGAGACGGCAACCTGATTCGCCGGGTCGACGCCCGCCGGCGTGGCTCCGCGGGTCATGTGGAGACGACCGGCTGCGGCGACTCTTTAGCGCTTGTCCAGGAAAGATCGAGCGCCTTGCGCGCCGCGTCAGCGACAAGATTTAGATTAGGATCGCGGATGACTTCCACCTTGCCGATCTCGACCGGAAGCACGAAGTGGATCTTGCCCCCGATCGTTTTCTTGTCGCCGCTAATGCGCGCGACCAGGTTCTCCGGCTTGATGCCTTCGAGCAGCGGGATGGGGCCGTACGAGACAATCGTCCGCTCCAGCGCTTCCCGTTGTTCAGTCGAAATCATGTCGAGCGATTCGGCTAGGAACGCGGCCGCGATCATCCCGAAGCCGACGGCCTCGCCGTGAAGCAAACGCCTGTACCCTGTCTCGGCTTCCAGCGCGTGCCCCAAAGTATGGCCGTAGTTCAGGATGCGCCGCAGGCCTCCTTCTTTCTCGTCACGTGCGACGACTGCGGCTTTGATCGCGACCGACTCGCTAATGATGGCTTCCAGTAGCTCAGCGTCGCGCGCCAGGATACGGTCACGCTCGTTGGTCATCGAATCGAAAAGCGAACGGCTCCGGATGATTCCGTGCTTGACGACCTCAAACAGGCCGGCGCGATATTCGCGGTCAGGCAGAGTTCTCAGGGTCAGCGGGTCCATCAGGACAAGCCGTGGCTGGTGGAACGCGCCGATGAGGTTCTTGCCCTCGGCGAGGTTGACGCCGGTCTTGCCGCCCACGGCCGCATCGACTTGCGCCAGCAGCGTCGTCGGAACCTGGATCACATCGACGCCGCGCATGTAAGACGCGGCCACGAATCCGCCAACATCGCCCGCGATGCCGCCGCCAAAGGCGATCACGCAGGCGGAGCGGTCGGCGCCGGCGGCGAACATCTGGTCGCAAAGACGCTCGACCTCCGCCAAGCGCTTGCGTTCCTCGCCGCCTGGGTAAGAAAGACGCGTCCAGTCCAGACCGCCCAAACCTTGCTCCAGCCGCGCACCTTGGTGCCGCCAGGCTTGCTCGTCGGCGACGATGAAGATCCGGCGGTCACCAACGATCGGGCCGATATACTCGGCGGCACGCTCCAAACCGCCACTATCGATCACCACGTCGTAGTCGCCGTTCGGCGTCGTAACGGGAACGCGTTGCATCGTCTTTTTGTACCACGCGCGAATTACGCACTCAGCTTCGAGCAGGCGACGTTGCCCTTGGCGCGGGAAAGGCACACCCTCTTGCACTCGGGCGTATCATGAAGACGAACAAAACGAGAGGCCACGCATGCAGCTCCACTACATCATCAGCCTGGTCATGGTGGTCCTCAGCATCCCGCTTATTCTTCAGAAAGTGCCTCGCAATCCCATCTACGGCTTCCGAACTCCGAAAACCCTCTCGAACGACACCATCTGGTACCCCGCCAACAAGACAGCCGGCTGGGATTTGCTCCTCGCGGGCGTGGCGATCCTCATTCTTACATCCATGCTCGGGAAGCTGAACGTCGCTGTCGTTCTCGGGGCAACAGGGCTAGCCGTAGCCCACAGTTTCTGGGCGCTGCGAAAGCTTTGACCAGCGCCACAGCCCCATACAACCGTCCTCTTTTCACCGCGCCCACTTCCGCCACGGACTGCTAAGGCGCGACGGTTAGGTAGTGGAGGCTGAAGAGGTTTTCGGGGTCGGTCCAGACATTGGCGGGTTGGAAACCGGCGCGGGCGGCAAGTTGCTGAAATTCTTCGATGCTGAACTTGTAAGAATTCTCGGTGTGGATGCTTTCGCCTTCGTCAAAGCGAACGCGAGTACCGTTGAGGCGAATGGTCTGGGGCTTGAGGCTGATCAGGTGCATCTAGCATTTTCCAATCCAAGAATGATCCTGAAATGCGGTAGGTCGAGGCCGGGGACGAAATAGGGT
>JAQBUE010000246.1 GCA_027624045.1 Acidobacteriota bacterium | reverse complement strand
CAATGTGGGACTTCCACCACAGGCTGTTAGAGTACCCTGACTGTGCCGGGATGGCCAAAACGGAAATCCTGGACAAGCACCGTTGCGGGGGATAGGACGGCAGGCGTAGACTCTATGACGAGGACGACTCGCGATGATAAAGCCAATTCGGTCCCAAACAGTCGAGCACAGGTTTCTCACACACGCCGCATCGGAGGTTGTCTATCAGTACCTAGGAGAACTGGCTCGCCTGTCAATTCCCTTGTCTCGGCCTGCCGCGCTGAAGGGTCTACATGAACGAAAAGATCCCGTCATTAACCTTGCTTTGTCGTCCTTCAGCGCTGATGCAGAAGTGCTTAACGAGGTCTTTGCAGATGGTGATATTGCCGACCTGATAGCGATATGCGGGAACCCTAATCTTCCCGGTCTTCGGTGGATTGCAGACGAAGACTTCAAACAACTTATTGAAGAAGGACCGGACGAAGCGTTGCGTCTGCTCTTTACCAACCCTTCCCAGGCTCCCGACGAACTGTGCAAAGTCCTGGAGAGAGAGGGAATCTACTCGCAGATTTCCGACTCTGGCTGGTTTCGGGTTCTCGGCTTCGCTCTCTGGCATCCGTACCTCGGGAAGCCTGCCCCAGATACCCCATACCTTCGAGACCTTTGGGGCGGGCCAGGCAACGAAGAACGCCCTTTCCGAGCGGTCTGGAGATTGCTTCTGATATTGCCGACCGAGGAGGTCCACGCGCGGTCGCTTGATAACGTGCTGAACCACCTGGGGGAGTTTATTCTCCCTCACGGTTTCGAGATGCCTGGTGTCCCTGGTAAGAATCTCACGGAGAGAGACTTTATGCCTGGTGTCCCTGGTAAGAATCTCACGGAGAGAGACTTTCTAAATCATGTCCTCAGGCGTTGGGCTGTCGCGGGCGAGCAGGACGAGGAATCTGCCTTCTTTCACTTACGCACAGTGATATCTAGGCTGGCGGCAGAGCATGACATTTACAAAAAATCCGGTGGTAGAGAGTTTTTTCTAAAACACGAGGATGCCGCCGTTAGGAGGGGGTTCTACGAAGTGTGTAGCCCCGAGGGTCGCGACGAGTTCACACGGTGGCTCGAAAGGGATCCGAGAAATTTCATATGGGGATTTATCTCTAACTCTCAGGCGTACCAATCTGAGTCAGATGCCAAAACAGCATTTTCCGAACTATGTCGCAACAAGACAGCCCTTAAACGACACCTAAACCCTGACGAGGTTGAGCGTTTCGAGTATGAGCACATTGCAAACGAGCATGCTTCGTATATCAAGACCGAGGCCGAATCCGTGTATGCTGTGCACCGAGAGATCGACCTAGACGAGGGAGAGCGCTATGTACAGACGAAGCGAATTGCGTATACCGATATCGAGGGGCTTGCGAATAAGGTTGACAAACTTGCATCGCAGGCTAGGACGAGTACTGACTCAACTGGATCACTTGCCGAAGCCCTTTCCACAGCGTCGCTCATGGCCAAGTTCACGAATGAGAACCTACTCGCGGTGGCAAAGGATTTGGCGACGAGAGCAGCAAAGGTCGAGCGTCGTCTTGATCGGTATGAAACAAACCTTGAAGACGTCGGGAAAGTCATATCGAAGGCTTTCTACTGGATCGGTGGAGCAATCGCTCTGTCCTGGGTCGCAAGAAACGTGTGGCAAGCCCTTACGGACTAGGGGGCTAAAAGGGGACGGCCTGAGGCCCTACCTTTTTCTGCTTTGGTTTGGCCTTCCCCGTGCCCTCATGTTTGGTAGGGGCAGTTTCTGCGCGAGCTTCGATCAACCATTTCGGCGGGCGTCCGCGTCTGCGCTGCCCCGTGCTTGCGGCAATTGAGTCGAGTGCCGCTATCGCTGCGTCAATGCGATCGCGGTCCTCGTACAACTCGGCCAAAATCTTGTGTACGTCCATTGCTGTCGTAATTCTAGCATGTTTTCCTAGGAATCCTTCAGTACTTAAAGATTGGACCCTTTCAGAATGCCCATTCCTGGCCCCAGGAAGCCCTACAGCGCGTCGGTTAGAATGGTTGGCCATTGGCGTCGATCTCGCGACGCGTTGTTCTTCAGAGGTCAGCGACCCTCACCTCCCAGCTTCTCGATAATCTCGTTGCTCAATGCGGCTACTTCGGACTGCTTGAGTTTGCCGGAACGCTCACGCGCCAGCAAGGCGTAACGGCGCGCGTTTGGGATGTCTCCGGTGCGCGCATACGCGACCGCGACATCGAGCATATACCTGGGCGTCTCCTCATCCTCGGGCGTGAGGGTTTTCAGGAAGTGTTGTAAGCCCTCATCCATTTTGTCCTGAGCGAAGAGTACGCGGCCAAGGTTAAAATGCGCGAGCCGGAAGGCCGGTTTGATTTGTACAGCGAGGCGGTAGTACTTCTCGGCCTCGGCCACCTCTTGTTGTGCCTCCAGCGTCTGGCCGAGGATGCTGTGGGCTTCGGCCATGGCGGGGTCAGCTTTGATGGCGCGGCGAAATGCTTTCTCGGCCTCTCCGAAGCGATCCTGATCGGCCTGAAAGGCTCCGTAGTTGTAGTGAAGGCTGCCTTGATTAGGATGCTTCTCGGCGACGGCCCGGTAGTGCTTCTCGACATCCGCCGCTCGGTCGAGGCCGCCGTAGAGCGAGATGAGATTGACGCGCGGCTGAACAAGATTCGGATCGGCACGGACCGCCTCTTCAAATGCCTGAATAGCGGCGTCGATGTCACCGGCGTCGGCCAGAGCGAGTCCCCGCTGGAAGTGGTCGTTGGCTGGATTTCGCTCCAGCGCGGCGATCTCGGAAAGCAACGGATCGACGATGGGCTCGTCACTGGAGCGGTATTGCTCGAACATCGCCAAGTGCGTATCCGCTTTCTCGTTGTCGCCGGCTGCCCGGTAGGCTTGCGCCAGCGCGTAATGCGCGGCCCCGAAGGTAGGCGACAGATCACAGGCGCGGCGGTATTGTTTGATAGCGGCCGCGGCCCCGTCGCGCGCGGAAATGACCCGTCCAAGGCCGTAATGGGCGAGCGCCGACGTCGGCTCTTGACTCAGCGCTGCGCGGTACTCCTGCTCGCTCGCCTCATAATCTTCAAGTGAAAAAAGTATCTGCGCGAGTTTGATGCGAGCGGGAAGATACTCACTATTGAGATTCAAGGCCTGCCGTAGTGGCTCGACCGCGGCTTCATCCTGTCCGAGCAGAAAACGAACGGTCCCCAGATAGTAGGCCCACCGAAACTCATCCGGCGCGAATGCGTGGGCGCGCTCATAGCATGGGGCGGCGGTCTCGTACTGCTTGTAGGCATGAAGAATCATGCCGAGACGCCCGCACGACGCGGCATCCGAGGAGTTCTTCCGTGCCTCGGCGAAGGCTTCTTCGATGTCGGCGCGGGCCACCTCGGGAATGGCGTCGAGCCGGAACTGAGGCAACTCAGGAGGTTCCGCGGGGGCTTTGGGTTGTTGACTCGAACACCCGCTCCACAGTAAGACCGTGGCAATAATGACGTGGGCAAGCGGCCACCCAGCTCGTAGCGTTAGCACTCCACCATCCTAGGTTTCGCTTCCGGGCAAGTCAACGAAACCGCTTGGTGTGTCGCCAACGGTCACTGAACTATCTATTGACCATCCCAGACCGAATGTCAAGGGCCACACTTGGCACAGTTCGCTGCCGATCGACACCGCGTGGCACAGCCCCAGAGGATCGGCCAAGCCTCAGAAGTTTTTTCGGATTTTTTTCGGACACAGAGACTCTCGGCTAATACGCCTATGGGATGGTCCCCCATCACTGCTTTCGATTGACCTACCCCCCCCTTCGCTTCGCTCAGACAGACTTTGGTGAGCTGTCAGGCTGGAGCGAGTGGAACACAGACCACTGTGGGGCAAAGCTGGGCAAGCAAGGTGCTCTAGCAGGCTGTGGTTGAGCTGGAGCGAGTGCGGCGGTCTTCATGAGGGGAGAACTCCCCCCGCCCCTTGCCGATCGATCTCAGCCGATCTCCCGAAGCTGGGACTGTTGTAGCATCACTCAACTGAGTCGCACAGCAGATTCGAGAGGGGAAAAGCTCCCCCGCAAGGGGCGGAGGGCCTCTGGGACGATTTCGGGCAGTGAACCCGAGTCTATGTGGACATCTGTGTGGACATCGGCCAACCGGGCGGTTGCCGACAACACCTAACTCGTTGAAAGAAATGGTCGGGGCGCGGGGATTCGAACCCCGGACCTCCTGCTCCCGAAGCAGGCGCGCTACCAGGCTGCGCTACGCCCCGTCCGAAGGGAAACTCGTTACTGTCCGTTGCCGGACAGACTTCATTCTAGGGCAACGGCTGGGTTCGGACAATAGGCGGGATAGGATTAGGTAGTCGGCACGAATTGCTGAAGACGCCGATCGGCAGCTGGAGCTCGCGGCAGTCGATCAAGTTGCGAATCACTTTCTGTGGGTGCGGATTTCTCGGCGTGGTGGGAAATTCAGGCGGGAAGGGGGGCGGAGTGCGTGGAGCGGCCCCTCTCGCGGTGCGTTTCGAGATACAATCATCTGCCTATGAGCGTTGAATGGAAGTCGGATGAAGAGCTTTTCGAGCTCGCCAAGCGCGAGCTCTTTACCGCTGTCGTCGGGGACGCGATGGACAAGATGGGGCTGGTGCATCAGTTCCTGCCGCCTCAGATTCAACCGCTTGAGCCCTGGATGCGAACGATTGGCCGCGCGATGACGCTGTTGGGTGCGGATTGTATTGATACGCCGCCGGAGTTCGAGCGCAACAACAAGGTGCTGGAGCAGTCGTTCGGAGTGATGCTGCGGGCGCTCGACGACCTCAAGCCGAACGAGATCTACTTTCCGGCCGGCGGCTCACCGCGTTACGCGCTGTGGGGCGAGCTGATGGCGACGCGCGCCATGAAGCTGGGCGCGGCGGGCGCGGTGATGAATGGCTATTCGCGGGATACGCCGGGAATCTTGGCGTTGAAGTTTCCGACTTTCTCGTGGGGCCCTTATGCGCAGGATTTCGCGGCGCGGGCTAAGGTGATTGACTTCCGCTGTCCGCTGGAAGTGGAAGGCGTGCGGGTGAATCCGGGGGACATCGTGTTTGGCGACGTGGACGGCGTTTGCGTGATACCCCGCGAGGCGGAGGAAGAGGTTTTTACCCGCGCCCTGGTGAAGTCGCGCGGCGAAAAGCTTGTCGGCAAGGCAATAGAAGAGGGGATGTCGGCTTCGGAGGCTTTCGCCAAGTACGGAATCATGTGAAAGCCGGTCTCGCCGCGGGAAAAATGTACCGACGCGGTCAGCACGACAGGGCCGCCAAATCGGCTGGAACGTTTCGCAAAGGCTCCGCGGCGCTGGGATAGTCTGTCGGGCGGGTACTCTTTGCAGTATCAGCGTCTTCGCGCGAAACTCTATCCGAGAGGTATACGATGCGGTTGCTTGGATTAGTCCTGGTTGTTTTGTTGGCGGGTTGCTCGGGCGACAGCGGAGCGGGCGAGGCCCCAAGTGACGTCGCCGGGAAGGCTGGATTCACGAAGACCCCTCAGCAGCACGCCATGCCGAAGACGCTGCTGGTGAGCAAGCAGACGCCGATTGAGAAGGCTCGTGTGCCGCCGATTGACTTTCACTTTCACGGCGGCGACCTCAAGACGGCCGACGACTACCGCAAGCTTGTCGCCGTGATGGACGATGTCGGCGTCGCCATGATCGCCAACATGGACGGCAACACGGGCGAGCGGCTCGACCGCACCCTGGAGTTGAACACGCAGTTCACGGACCGCTTCATCACGTTCGCGCGAGTCGATTGGGAGGGCGTCAACGAGCCTGGCTGGTCAGAGAAAGCAACGGCGGAACTCGAGCGCTGCTTCCGCGCCGGGGCCCAGGGGCTCAAAATCGCGAAGAACCTGGGACTAACGCTGCAGAACGCCGATGGCTCGTACATCCAGTGTGACGATCCGCGGCTTGATTCGATCTGGGAGCTGTGCGCGCGGATGCGGAAGCCCGTGATGATGCACCTGAGCGACGCCGTGGCGCGGTTCCATCCGATTGGCCCCGAGAACGAGCGCTACGAGGCCGGCATGTGGCGCGACGATCCGGACGGCAACTACTACGGGACAGACATTCCCAACCACGAGACGATCTTCGAGCACCGCGCCAAGATGCTGGAGCGGCATCCGGAGACGACGTTCGTGATGGCGCATGTGGCCTCGATGGCGTGGGATTTGGTGCGTGTCGAGAAGCTGCTCGACGCGCATCCGAATGTTCACGTTGAGATCTCGGCGCGTTTGCAGGAGCTGGGCCGGCAGCCTTACTCGGCGCGAAAGTTCATCCTGAAGTATCAGGACCGTGTTCTGTTCGGCTCGGATGGCGACCCGCCGCGCGGGGCGGAGGATTTCTGGCGTCCGCACTGGCGGTTTCTGGAAACCGATGATGAGTACTTCGACCACCCGGCCCAGATGCTTTCGCCGCTCGGCGCTCCGCTCCAAGGCCGCTGGAAGATTTATGGGATCTTTTTGCCGGAGGACGTTTTGCGGAAAGTGTACTACGAGAATGCCCTGCGGTTTCTGCCGGCGGCTCGCGAGGCGATGAGGCGACATCTGAGCGCGGTGGAGGGTTAGCAGCCTGTGGCAGAATACCCTGTTTTCAGGCGGCGAGAAGCAGCGGGGTGGCCAGCGGCGCGC